>CALBTC010000547.1 GCA_937967805.1 uncultured Anaerolineaceae bacterium | reverse complement strand
CCCTTGATGTTGGCCTCGGTACGGCCGCAGGTGATGTGCAGCGTCTGGGTTTGCTCATTGAGCGCCAAATCAACCCGATCTTGCGGCAGCGCCCCGACCAGGTCGCTCAGCGTTCGCGCCGGAATCGTCACCGCCCCCTCTTCTTCCACTTTGGCTCCAATCCAGGCGGTGACCACAATCTCTAAATTGGTGGCCGACAGCTTGAGACGGCCGTTATCGGTCTCCAGCAGCACGTTGGCCAGCACAGGCAGCATCGAACGCGTGCTCACGGCCCGACTAACAATATTTAATCCTTTTGCCAAGTTTTCTTGCAGACAGGAAACCTTCATTGCCACCTCTCCCTGGAGTATTGTTGTATTATCCCGCATGTGCGCCTGTGGATAGTATACAGGAACGAGGGGCACAGGGCAAGACGATATTTGTTAGTTCAGGTCGCTAATTAAAGGATTGATAACCCGGTTTACGAGCGAAGTAAAACTTCTATGGAGCTCAAGAAACTTTCGGCGGCACGAATGGCGCGTTCAGCTTGAGATCGGGTCACCCGCACCGTGCCACCGTAATCACCTATGTTGCGAATTTCAAATAGCCAGTTTAAGTCCTTGCCATGTTCCTTGTTTAGTTTGCCCGTCTTTACAAAACGTTGGTGAATGGACGCGATGACACCGCTATGTTTGCTAAAATCCAGGCCTTCACTTAGCAAGATGGCCGTTGCCCCATAAAATGCCGCATAGTAGGCACGAGAAGCAGCAAAATCATGAAACCCCTGCTGGTTAAGGCTTTTTGCCGCCTGTATGGATTGTTCAGCTCGTTCCAGATTTGCGGAGATTTCCTGAGCATATGGTGCCATCAGACAGCGATCCCTTCACGTTTGGCATTGCGATAGAGTTGAATAGCACCTGCCTCAAAATCAGCCACTAAAACTGGTCGGGCAGAAATGAGATGGGTTGATTCTAGTTGGATGGGATAAAGTAGATCAATAATCCGACGCAACTCAACAAAATAGTCAAAAGGTTTGTTCAACAAGACGAGCAGATCAATATCGCTCAGAGCATTGGCTTGGGTTCGAGCAGCAGAGCCGTACAAAATAACTCCCGTAAGTTCTGCGCCGTAATGCTTTTCCAGAACTGATTTGCATCGCTGAACAATTTCGTCAATCGTCATCGTTACTATTTCTGACATTTATATTCCCTTTGCTCAACCCGTGTGTTTTTGTTGAAGCAAGGACATTATATCAGGTAAATCAAGTTTATCTGCGTTATCAACGTCCTAATATCAGGCGAGATACCCCAGCGCAATCAAAGCGCCGCTGACGAGCTCAACGCCCACTTCCAGGAAACCAAACTTTTTGATGTTGCCAATGGGACGGGCCTGCTGCGCGGTCCAGATGGCCCGCAGCAAGAATCCGGCAAAGGGGACCACCGCCAGCCAGGGGATGAGACCGGCCACGGCCGTTCCCGCCACCACCACAAATCCCAGCACATGACTCCACAACAGCGGCTGCCGGTTAAACGGCCGTCCATGCGTGTCGGCAATGCGCTGCCGCACGTAAAAGACGCCAAGCACGTTTTGCGCCGCCATCAAGCCCCACACCAGCCAAACCGTCGGGTACGAGGTGCCGATGGCGGCCAGCATCGCCGCCGGGGCCATCAGCGCCAGACCGGCCGCGCCAACCAGTTCCATTTGCAGCGTGCGCGTGCTCTGGCGGCTGCGGGCGGCCTGCAAATAGGCGGCCAGCAGCAGGCCAAACGGCAGCGCCAGCCACAGCAGTGCGTATCGACCCAGCAGCAGCAGGCCGGCGACACACAGCAGCACGATGCCGCCCAACAGCAGCATCAGACGCAGGGCGATGGGTTCGTCGCTGCGACGGCCGCGTCCCTGCCGCACCCTCAGCCAGACGGTGGCCGGCTGGCGCAACAAAAAGGCGGCCAGGCCGCCCAGCAGCACCAGCCAGACGGGTAAAGTAAAAAGTTCAGCAACGGCCGTTCCCACCAAAAAAGGGACCAGCAGCCAGGCCCAGGAACCGTGTTCGGCCGGCAAAATGAGCTGTTTGCGGAAGCGAGACGGCCGTTTGGCCGGTGGATTTGAATCGGTCATACTGCTCATTTTATCGTGTGTATCATCCTCATAAAAGCCGGAATAAAAAATAGAACGCTGATCGCCCTGATTTTCCTGATTTATAGGATAACTACTTCAAAATCAGGGTAATGTCGCGAAGCGACCGCTTTGCGTACAGGCAAATCAGCGTCCTATGTTGACAATTTTTTTATGCGTGGCCGCCAGGTACACTATCTGGCCCATAAACCACAAGATGGCCACCGCATTCAGCAAGCCGCCCCAGGCGCGTACCGGCTGCCAGCCGCCCACGTCACCGATGGCCCGCAGCAGCAGCGCCAGGTGCAGGAAAATCGTCGGGCCGTATAAAACCGGGTGAAACCGCACCTGAATCGGCAAAATGGAAGGCACAATAATCGGCGCATGGGCAAAGATCATGCCAAAAACAAAGCCGACAAAAACGGCGTGCAGCATAAAATCGTAGCGCGGACCGGCCACCGCCTGCCCGATGAGCAGCGCCGTCAGCCCACCAATTAATAGCCAACCGTAGCCCAGCAGTAAATTCACGGCAATGAAGCGGGTCAATCCGGTGCGGCGCATGGTGCGCCGGGCAATGTCAAACAACCCCAGCCAGAGCGCCAATGCCGTGAGCCCCAGCCCGATGAGGCGGGTACCTGCGCCGCCCCAAACCAGCACGGCCAGCAGCCCCACCAAAAAAAGCGCCACCGCGCCGGCAAACAGTCGAATCGTTTTGGCTGAAAGGCGCGCCACCCGGCTCAGCTCCAGCCGCTCGCCGACGATGGTGAGCACGAGAAAGCCAGCCCACCAGTAAACGATGCGAAAAATGGGCCAGCCGCCCAGCCAGAGGGCGTTGCCCACCAGCCAGCAGAGCGCGCCCAGGCCCATCGTCACCGTGTAGCTGGCGGTGTGCTGGCGAATGATGTGGATGAAGACGGCCGTTAACCCCGCACTCCCCAACAGTAGCAGCCACTGACCCGTAACGACGGGCAGACCCACCACCAGCCAAATCGCTCCGATGCCGCTCAGCACCGGACCAATGTAGGCCCATGGTTTTCTAATCGCCACAGCCCGCTCCAAACTGATCAGCGTGCCCAAAAAGCCGGAGATCATCAGTGGGCCGTGCAGAGCGGGCAGCATCGGTTGCAGCGCCGGCCAACGCCAGCCCAGGCGGATGAGTCCGGCCCACAGCGCCGCCAGCAGCGTTATGAGCACGGCGGCCATGATGGGCAGTTGAATAGGTGGAAGCTTCGCTTTCATTTATTGACGGTGAGGCTGAGCAGCATGGTGACGGCCGTTTTCGCCAAAATACTGTGCGGCAAGTGAGCCGACATCTGCACCCAGGTGCCGGCCTGGGCTTCATATGTATCGTCGCCTAGCGTCAACGTGGCTTCACCGCTTAAGAAGTGAAGGGTAGCGGGGAAAGCGGCCGTATGCTCTGTCAATTCTTCCCCGGCGGCAAAGCCAAACAGGGTGACCTTGAGCAAATCATCACTGTACACCTTCCGGCTTACAATTGATTCAGGTGGGATTTCCGGCAGCAGTGCCGCTAAATTTTCAACAAGTCCATAGGTTGTTTCGCTCATCTTGTTTCTCCTGGATTTTGTTTATACGGCCACTATTTTAGCAGATGAGCGGGGGAGAAACGTTGCAATAGATCAAGTTTAGGAATGAAAAGGTAGAAGGGAGAACGGCCGTATATCAAAAATAACAGCGCCTAACGTCAGCTTCAGCGGGCGGTGTGCTGACCAACGGCCGTCTCCTAACCAAAACAAGTTAGACGAGCCCATTACATGACGCGGCGCACGCAAGCCTTGTTAGCCTGCACGACCTTCAATTTTCGCTTCTAACCGAGCAACAATTTCCTCTGATAAATCAGATTCTTGTTCACTACTTTCTCTCTCAGCGAGAAAGGCCTTGGTAGCAGTAACGGATGCCTCTCCTAAGCTGTCAAGTAGTTTTTCAAACCTTACCTTTTGTTCCTTGACAGCTTCATCAGGCAACACCTGAATGGTGTAGGTGGAAGCCACCTGACGCGTTAAAGCATAAACAACGTATTGATTCAAAGACACCCCTTCTTGTTGGGCGCGAGATTCAAGTTCATTGTGTAACGTTTCTGGTAATCTGAGCGTAAATCGTCCCATAATTATCACCTCGACTAATCAGCTAACAACACGGCAAATTCTACCGGCGTCATAACGAGTAAGCCTAGCTCCTTTCGTGCTTTCCGAAAATCTTTGCTATTTGAAGTTACTACGAGGGCATTAGCATTCAGGGCGCAGTCAATAACCAAATCATCCCCAGGGTCAGGTGAGGCTGGCCGCCAACTATAGTGAATAGAGACAATTTCAGCTTTGTCAAATAAAGTTCTGAGTGCTATTTGAGCTTGTTGCCACCTGACGGGCTTAAATTTTCGAGAAAGCACATCCTTATATTCGTAGGCCAAAGCGTTTGATATACAGACTTGGAAAAGATCGGCGAACCAGGCATCAATGAGCAAACCACAGGCGCTTTTTTTCGTGGTTAGACCTTCAAAAACGACATTTGTATCTAAAACAACCCGATAGCGCTTTGTATTCATGGCATCATTATAGCACTATATTCAGTGTCGTGAAAGACCAAGGAGATAAATTGCACCATCAGAGAACAATACATTTTGGGCTATCGATTAAGGATTGATGCAGCGCGGTTGAGAAAGAACATTCCAACTATTTGCGGCCATTGTAGCAGTATGTCAGGCGAGTGGTCAACCGAAAGAACTGCATGTTGCCCAGTAAAAAAGGCAGCAGCCAACCATAAATAAGTAAGCTTCAACCAAGCGTGCAGTTAACCAAGAATAGGACCCGAAATGCCCAATGCTGAGACCAGACAGCGGCGGAGAGTATGCGTCCCCCAAGTGTGCAGCACGCCAACCATCCCCACGGAACCACTAAGAAAGCGTGGATCTTCCGCCAGTTTCTGTTTAGCCGCAGCTGAAGCCCGAAAAGCAGATCCAAGCACAGCTTTTGCCAACGGCAAGTCGGCGGACGCAACTATTTGACAATTCGGCAATCGCTTTCCTCGTCCAGATGAAAAGTTAATCTTAAAACAAAAGCGCTGCTGCCTGAACAGGCAGCAGCGCTTAGATTATGTCAATGTAGACCAGGCCGGTTATTCGTTGTCGGCCCGCAGGGGCGGCACGCCGGAGCCGCTTTGCGTTTTGGGCAGCGGCACATTCATGCCTTCATTGCCTGGGGCAACGGCAAACGGCGCTTCCGTGCCGGGCAGCAGGGCGATAGCCAAAACCTCGTGCAGGTGGCTCACCGGAATGAGCTCCAGCTCTTCACGGATGGTTTCCGGCAGCTCAGGCATATCCTTCGCGTTGTCCTTCGGCAGTAGTACTGTTTTGACGCCGGCGCGATGGGCGGCAATCGTTTTGGACTTAAGCCCACCAATGGCCAGCACTTTGCCCCGCAGTGTTACCTCGCCGGTCATCGCCACGTCACGGCGCACGGGGCGGCGGGTAAAGGCAGAGATAATGGCCGTGGCCATGCCAATGCCGGCGCTGGGGCCATCCTTTGGCGTGGCCCCATCGGGCACGTGCACATGGATGTTTACCCGGTCGAAGATGTTGGGTTCCAATCCGAGCGCACGAGCGTTGGCCCGGGCGTACGTCAGGGCAGCCTGAGCCGATTCCTGCATCACGTCACCCAGCGAGCCGGTGAGTGTAATTTTGCCACTGCCTTCACTCAGGCTTACTTCGATGGGCAGCGTGTCGCCGCCAAAGCCATTGACTGCCAGACCGGTTACCACGCCAACTTCATCTTTTTCTTCGGCAATGCCGTAGCGAAACTTCGTCGGACCGAGATATTCGGTAATGTCATCTGGTGTCACGGTAAACGGGCCAGCTTCACCGCCGGCAACCTTGACCGCGATTTTGCGCACCACGGAGCCAATGCTGCGCTCCAGGTTACGCACACCGGCTTCACGCGTGTAGTAGCGTATGAGATGCTGCAATGAATC
Source organism: uncultured Anaerolineaceae bacterium (assembly GCA_937967805.1). The sequence continues at coordinate 603 of CALBTC010000547.1, read as the reverse complement.
TTTGGCCAGCGTCACTTCTACCTCACCAATACCATGTCCTTCCAACTGCTTGGGCAGCAGATACCCTTCGGCAATGGCTACCTTTTCTTCTTCGATGTAGCCGGGCATGGTGATGGTTTCCATGCGGTCCAGCAGCGGTGCCGGAATGGTACTGAGCTGGTTGGACGTGGTGATAAAAATCACCTGGCTCAGATCAAAGGGCACTTCCAGATAATGGTCGGTGAAGTTGTCATTTTGTTCAGGGTCCAGCACTTCCAGCAGTGCCGATGATGGGTCGCCGCGCCAGTCGGTGCCAACCTTGTCGATTTCGTCCAGGACGATGACCGGATTGCGCGTTTGGGCATCGCGCAGGGCGCGGATGATGCGCCCGGGAATCGCGCCGATGTAGGTACGGCGATGGCCGCGAATTTCGGCTTCGTCGCGCACGCCGCCCAGGCTGATGCGCACCATTTCCCGCCCAATGGCCCGCGCTACAGAAGTGGCAATAGAGGTTTTGCCCACCCCTGGCGGTCCGTTGAGGTTGATGATGGCCCCGCGCATCCTGGCCCCGGCCAGCTTGCGCACGGCGACGTATTCCACGATACGATCTTTCACGTCGTCCAG
>CALBTC010000546.1 GCA_937967805.1 uncultured Anaerolineaceae bacterium | reverse complement strand
CATCGGTGCGGATGCCTTCGGCCTGGCCTTCAAAGTTGAGCAGCAGCCGGTGGCGTAGAGCAGCCGGAGCGACGGCGGCCACATCATCGAAACTGACGTTGAGACGGCCGTTCAGCAGCGCCGTAATCTTGGCCCCCAGCACCAGCGCCTGCGCGCCACGCGGGCTGGAGCCGTAGCGTACGTACTGGTCCACCAGCGGCGCCGGGCTGCTGCCGGGATGCGTGGCCACCACCAGCCGGCTGATGTATTGGCTGACATGGCTGGGGATGGGCACCTGCCGCGCCAGCGCCTGCATGGCGATGAGCTGTGGGCCGTCGGAGGCAACTTCCGGCGTAGGTGTGCTTTTGCCGGTGGTACGCGCCAGAATCTCCGTCAGCTCATCGGCCGAGGGGAAGGCGACGTTGATTTTGAAGAGGAAGCGGTCCAGTTGGGCTTCCGGCAGCGGGTAGGTGCCTTCCTGCTCGATGGGGTTTTGCGTCGCTAAAACGAAAAACGGCACCGGCAGAGGATAAGTATGGTTAGCAACCGTCACCGTTTTTTCCTGCATCGCTTCCAGCATGGCGGATTGGGTTTTGGGCGTGGCCCGGTTGATTTCGTCGGCCAGGATCAGGTTGGCAAACACCGGACCCTGTTGAAAGCGAAAAGCGCGACGGCCGTCAGCCTCTTCCATGATTTCCGTGCCGGTGATGTCGGCCGGCATTAGGTCCGGCGTGAACTGGATGCGGCTGAAATCCAGCTTGAGCACCTGCCCCAGCGTGCGGATGAGCATCGTTTTGCCCAGCCCCGGCACACCTTCCAGCAGCACGTGCCCGCCGCTGATGATGCCCACCAACACGTGCCGCACCACATCCGTCTGCCCAACAATTACTTTGCCAACTTCTTGCTCAATGTTTGCGGCCGTTTCGCGAAAATCTGCCACCGAAAGTTCAGCCAACACTGCTTCATCAATCATAAAATCCTCTTACTTGCTATCGTTACCATGCCGTCCACTTTGTAGATTGTGTGTGAATTTTAGCCGCCACCCCACGCAAAATCACCTGTAAAATACCAAATGCCATCAATTTTCTCTAAAAATAAATATGTTGAACCTGTTCGTTCAAAATCCAAATAGCTCCATGCATTGTAGTTAATTGTGGCCTTTCGCCCAAAATCGTGAATATCTATCGTCCAAAGTGGTGGCCAATTGTTGTATTGGTCGCCGACGTATAAATAATATTCGTCATCTTCAAAGTCTTCGAGTGACTTTGCTTCACGATAGATTGGAGACATGAATGAGAAGGCAGTGGAATAGTCATCTTCATGTAGTGCTTTGGCAAAATCGGTATAACGAGGCCGAATAGTTCGTTTGATCGAAAAATTGAACAGGTAATATGTACTAAAAGACAGAATGATCAGCCCGATAAGCAATGAATACTCTCGTCGGAGCGTATGCTTGTTAATGCCTTGGCAACGGAGATAAGCATAACTACTAAGCAGAATGCTACTTGCGAGAACATAAGGATAGAGAAAAATACCTAGCCCTATGCCTTTGCTGTCCAGAAAAAAACCAGCGATTAAAAAGCTAATACAGAACCACAAAAAAGTAGCTAAAATCCCCCCAAGAAGCGCAAAAAATACGGTCCAAAAGATAACGTGAAATTTGGTTTTAGAATGATTTTCTGCTAGATTCTTTTCGCCGGTCATCAAACGTGGCTCCCTCTTTCGTAGCCGAGGATTCTTAGTGTTTAAAAAATAAAACGGGCAACTAATGTTGGGCGATTTTCCAAATCGCCTGAACGATTTGGAAAATCGTTCTACAAAGGTTACCCGACTATTTTCTTAAAATACAACAATCCTCGTTTTGCGCGCTAAGAAAGCGCGGTTACCGAAATTATCAATGAACTCACATTTGTCATTAGTATCTAAAAAGTGTGGTACAAACAGAAAGACACGGTAGATCGATTGTCATTAGTATCTAAAAAGTGTGGTACAAACAGAAAGACACGGTAGATCGAT
>CALBTC010000545.1 GCA_937967805.1 uncultured Anaerolineaceae bacterium | reverse complement strand
CGTGCAGTTGGCCGCTGTTGATTTCGGTGGCGGTGACGCGCAGGTGAACGGCCGCTTCCACCGAATTGATCCGATTAAAGTTGACCCATCCCTTTTCCTGTAATGTATTCCGTAGAGGAGACGTGTCCAGTAGATAGTTACCTTCCAGCAGGTTCCAATGATGCTTCTGCACGTCGTCGGTGGTCAGCCGCTGCCACAATGCCCACAGCGAGCGGGAACTGTGGCCGGAGGCAATGGCGGCACCGTTAACGGCCCCGATGGACGTACCGGCCACAATATGTGGAAACCATTCATGCTCTTCTAAAAAGCGCATGACGCCTACGTGATAAGCGCCGCGTCCACCACCGCCGGAAAGGATCAAAGCATTTTTGCGTTCTACTGTGGGCATGAGATGCCTCCTGTGATGGGCTTGTTAGCCAATGAGATAGGCGGGGCGAGCGGCCGTTTCTCCATCCACAATGTCTTCTGAACCGGGTGGGCGGACGGGCAAAACGATGTTGAAGCTGCTGCCCGGCAGCCGCTCCTCGTCCTCCGCTTCAGACTCAACCCAAATACGCCCCCCGTGTGCCTCAATAACCCCTTTGGCAATGGGCAGCCCCAGGCCGGGGCCGGCCCCCTTAAACTTGGTATTACCGGTGGAGTGCAGCTGGGGATCGCCAATGCGGAAAAACTTCTCAAAAATGAGCGAATGGAACTTTGGATCAATGCCAATGCCGGTGTCTCGAATAACGATCTCCAAAAATTCTTCCTCAAATTGCCCTGGTACTTTGGTGGCCTTCACATGGATGTGGCCGCTGTCTGGCGTGTATTTCACCGCATTGCCCAGCAAATTGTTAAACGATTGCACCAATCGTTTGAAATCGGCATAGATGGGGGGTAAATCCTCTACCCCCTCAATTTCCAGGTGAATACGCCGCTCGCGCATGGCCTGGATAAGCGGCTCAACCGCCAGGCGTAGCACGGTATCCAACTGCGTCTTGACAAAAGTGAGCTGCATACCGTCTACATCCAACTGGCTGGCGTCTAGCATGGCGGTGATGAGCCGTTCTAGCTGCAAAGTGGCCCGGTTGATGTGGCCCACAATCTCCCGCGTTTGCTCCCGCGTCAGCGCATTTTCATCATTCATGGCCGACAAAATATCGGCATATCCTTTTACCTGGGTCAGCGGCGTGCGCAGTTCATGAGAGGCAATTGTAATGAAATCAGATTTCACCCGGTCCATGATCTCCAGCTTCTCGTTTTGCTCCACCAGGTCAATGTTTAAGTAGCGAATGTGTTCGTTTTGCTCGTTTAGCTCGCTGTAAAGACGGGCATTTTGCAAGGCAACTACGGTTTGGTCGGCCAGCGTTTGCATCAGGTCCAGTTCGTTGGGCTGGTAAGGCACGGCCGAAACCTTAGGACCCACAGCAATCAATCCTACAATATTAACGCCACTGCTAACGGGAACGTACACTTCCATCGTCATTTCCGCTAACCAGCTGCGTTCCTCGTCACTCAGCTCTTTAAAGGCCGGATTGAAATCCAGCTCATATTGCAGCAGCGGCTGGTGCTGGTCCACCAGGGCATTGATAAACAAATCATCATGGGCAAAGCGAATTGGATGGCGGGGCACGATGCCCATTGCCGGGATGGGATCAACTTCGTAACCGCCATTTTCCAACTGGGTGACCAGCATAAGGGCACCCCGATTTGTTTCTAGCAGTTCACTCAGCGTACCCACGATGAGGAGCGACAATTGTTGTACATCTAGTGTACGGGAGATGGCCTGGCTGTAATTGCGCACCACCTGGCCGGCGTTCACACCTTCGCCGCGCATGTAACGAAAAACCAAACGGGCGATTAGCTGACGAAACGGTTGGTAAAGGAAGAAGCCCAACGTAATGGCCAACGCAATAAGGCTAGACGTGATGATATTGTCACCCTGATATAGCGCTTCACCAAACTGGAAAATAATAATGACAGAAAGGATCAGTGGCAGGGCCGACAGCGTGTTAATAATAACAAAGGCGATGCCTCGTTGGGCGCGGGCGCGCACGTCAAAAATGCGGAAAGAAGCGATGCCATAGGCCAGCCCTAACATGCCCAAAAAGCGCAATGATTGCCCGGCAATGATAAAGCCCAGCGCATCAATAAATTGCAGCAGTTCGCCTAGAAAAAAGATGCTAAGCACGGAAAACCAGAACAGAAGGCGGTTGGCATGCCAGGGAAAACGGGTCTTACGATACTCGCGCCAGGTGGTGATGAGCAAACCACCGGCTAAACCGCTCCAGGTCAAATAAACTGCCAGGGTACCATTGGTGATATTCATCAACTGCCCCCCCGGCAGAATGAAGGTGCGATTAGGTGCCAGCAAGTTTATGGTGACGGTTGTTAAAACGGCCGTTCCTCCTAAAACCAAATAGCGCCACCTCGGCTGCCAATCTAAATAGGCCCCGGTTGTTGCTGCCAGCGTGCCGGCTGAGACCAGCAGCACAATCGTCGGTAAGTTGGGAACGGGAATACTGTTTGTAAAAAAGATGGAAAATTCCCAGCCGATAGAAACGACCAGCGCGGCAACCAGCCAGGCTGACTGATTTTTCTCTGGTCGGCGACGGATTTGGGGCAAGATTAACAGGCCCAAATAGAGAGCTGCGGCAATAAGTGGAAGATATAGGTTGGCTTGGTATGCATCCATAAGCGCAAGCTGTCGGTAAGGCGTACGAAGCTTTATAAGATGGCGTCTATTGTAATGGTTGGTACAGCCTGTGGCAAAGCGTGTTTAGCAGAATAGGACCAGTGTACCAGTTCGTTGCAGGGGATCAGTGGAGACCTCACCGGCTGCGCCGGCCACCATAAATGGAAACCTCACGCCAAGCCGCCAAGTGCGCCAAACGGTCTTTGCGACTTTGCGTGAGGCGAGCCATAAGTGAAAAAGGGTAGAAAAAAAGCGCAACCAGCGGCTGCGCTTATTGTGGCGGAGAGGGCGGGATTCGAACCCGCGATACCTTCCGGTATACACGCTTTCCAAGCGTGCGCACTAATCCACTATGCGACTCCTCCGAACCGGATGGGAATTATAGTTACGCGCTGGCAGGTTTGAAAGCGAAATCACCAGCCGACGGCCGTTCCATCATTGCGCGGTTCACTGCCGCCAATCAATACGCCACTTTCTGGATCACGCACAATGACCTGCCCGCCACCGTAGTGCAGTGGCTTATCTTTTTGCCACAGCTCATGGCCGCGCTGTTCTAGATTGTGGCGGATGTCGTCGGAAACGGCCGTTTCCAAAGCCACCTGTTTATCTTCCAACCAATTAAAGCGGGGGGCATCCAGCGCCGTCTGTGGGTCCATGCCAAAATCAATCATGTTGACGCCAACCTGCAAATGCCCCTGCGGCTGCATAAAGCCGCCCATCACGCCAAAGCTGCTCCACGCCTGCCCGTTTTTGGTGATAAAGCCGGGAATGATGGTGTGATACGGCCGTTTGCCCGGCGCGGCTTCATTGGGATGTCCCGGTTCCAAACTGAAATTTGCCCCTCGATTTTGCAGCTGCACGCCCGTATTGCTCGCGGTGATGCCGCTGCCAAAACCCATGTACAGGCTCTGAATCCAGCTCACCATGTTGCCATGGCCGTCAGCTACCGTCAGGTAAACCGTGTCACCGTGGGTTTGGGGCGAGCCGGGCATGGGCTGCAAGGCGCTGTCTGGCCGAATGAAGCTGAAGCGGCTGCGGGTATAGCTGTCGCTTAACAACGCTTCAATGGGCACATTGGCCTGGCGTGGATCGGCGATGTAAGCATGGGCATCGGCAAAAGCCAACTTGATAGCTTCAATGAGGGCATGGTAATAATCGGCCGTGCCATAGCCTAGCGCGGGCAAATCGAACCGCCTGGCAATGTTGAGCGCCAGCAGGGCGGTGAGTCCCTGCCCGTTCGGCGGAATTTCGTGAAAAACAAAACCATCGCGATATTCGACATTGATCGGCTCTACCCACTCGGCCTGATACGTTGCCAGATCATCCTGGGTGAGCACGCCGCCATCGGCCTGAACTGCCTCGGCAATCTGTCGGCCAATGTCGCCCTGGTAAAAGGCATCGTAGCCATTGTCAGCGATGGTTTGCAGGGTGTAGGCAAATTCACGGTTTTGGAACAGTTCGGCGGGGCGGGGGGCACGGCCGTTTGGCAGCCACACCCGTTTTGAATCGGGCAGACGACTCATCTTTTCCGTGGAACGTTCCCAGGATTGGGCAATGCGCTGGCTAACTGGAAAGCCGTCGCGCGCGTAAGCGATGGGCTGTTGCAGCAGCGTGTCCAAGCCTACGCTGCCAAAGCGCTCCAGGGCCAACTGCCAGCCGCGCAGGCTGCCCGGCACCGTGACGGCCAATCCGCCAATGGGGGGGAACTGCTCGTGTCCTTGGCTGCGGACGAATTCGGCCGTCAGGCTCTGAGGGGCAGGCCCACTGGCGTTTAGCCCATACAATTTTTGTTCATCTGCCAGCCAGATAAAGGCAAAGGCATCGCCACCAATACCGGTGGAGCATGGCTCAACCACACAAAGCGCGGCCACCGTAGCGATGGCGGCATCAACGGCATTGCCGCCTGCTTTTAACACGTTTAGGCCGGTCTGGGCTGCCAACGGCTGGCTGGTGGCTACCACGCCATTGTGGGCAATGATATTTGATCGTCGGCTGGAAAAATGAAAAGATTCAAAATTCATAGGGGATTTCCTTAAAAAATCGTGCCAGATGTTACCAGGCAAAATTTACCTTGACACCGAACAGGTGTTCGTGTATACTCCACCCAGAACAAATGAGCGATTGTCATAAAGTGTGCAAACTACATTTTCTCCCAGGTAGTTTATCAGATTCAGTGGTATCGCGGCATGTGTATTTTAGGAGATAGACACCATGGCCAAGAAAGGTTTATCTGAGCGCCAAAAGAATATTTTGGCATATATTCAAGAATATGTCGCTGAGTACGGGCGACCCCCGACAATTCGAGAAATTGGTAGTGCAGTAAACATTAGCTCGACCTCGGTTGTCAATTACAATCTGACAAAACTCAAAGAAAGAGGCTTGCTTGAGCGGGATGCGGAAGTATCCCGCGGTTTGCGGTTAACCGAAAAGGTTGTGGAAGCCACAGGGCAGGCACGTCAGGCAGTGAGTCAGGTGGCAGAGAAGGTAAATACGGCCGTGAGCAACGTGTTCCGCGTGCCATTGATGGGTGACATTGTAGCCGGCTCTCCCATTGAAGTAGGCAGTGGTGATTTTTCCGTTTACGATGAAGACGATGCCATTGAACTAAGCACCTCCATGCTGCCAGGCCGTCATGATGATTTGTTTGCCTTGCGCGTTAGCGGAGACTCCATGATCGACGCGATGGTGAACGATGGCGATATTGTCATTATGCGCCAGGAAAATGATGCCAGGAACGGCGACATGGTGGCTGTCTGGCTCAGCGACGATACCACAACTTTGAAATATTTCTATCGCGAGGCCAACAACAAAATCCGCCTTCAGCCGGCCAATCCCACGATGGATCCTATTATCGTGGATCGAGAGGAAGTGCAGGTTCAGGGCAAAGTGATGATGGTGCTGCGGAATACTGCGTAGCAAGAAGTGTTGGTAGTTGATGGACGGCCGTTTCTGCCGTCCATTTTTTTTACCAGTTTTTAGAACAGATGTGCTTGATTCGGGCTCTCTGGAGCGGATTATGAGCGAAAAAGAAACGTGGCAAAAGATGAATAAGGAAGAGCGCCTGCGCAATCAGCTGGAGCTGCAATCAAGGCAAATTGAGCGCGTTTTTTCCACACACCAGGTATCGGCGCGCGTCGCTGGCGGGCAGGTTGAAACGCAATCCATCCGCTTTGATTTGCAGTCTCATCTGGAATCTGGTCTGCACCGGCTGCGTGGCCTGAAGCGGGACTTGCTCTCTGTGTTGGGCGTGGCCGATGTGAATTTGGTAAAGGATGAACGTGGGCAGTGGCGCCTGGATATTGTGCGGCCACACGAGCCGCCGGTGGCTTTACTGGATTTGTTACCATTGCTGCCAGAACTGCCGCAAAGTACGGCCGTATTAGGCATGGATGAAGAAGGCGCACCGCTGCTGCTGCCCTTTGCCGATCCAAATATTACCCATGTGTTGGTTGCCGGAAATGAAGGTTCCGGCAAAACCTCACTCTTGCGTACCCTGGCTGTTTCATTGGCCATGACCAATCGACAATCCAAATTGCAGCTACTGGTCATTGATCCGGACCGTCCCGATAAGACGAATCGCCAACTGGCTCCGCTCATCTTTTTGCCCCATCTGCTCAGCCAGGTGATTGCTGACCCGGAAGAAGCCGGGCAGACGTTACAGGTGTTGGCGGAGGAAATGGATCACCGCCTGAAGCACGAAACGGTTCAACCAACAATTGTCACGTTAATTGACAATGTTGAAGCGCTGTTGGATTCTGGTCCGGAAGAGGTGCAGGCTGCATTAGCTACCTTATTGCAGCGGGGGGCAGAAGCGGGTATTCATCTGGTTTTGAGTACCGACCAACCGGCTGCATCCTGGCTGAGCAGCGTGATGCGAGCCAATTTACCTTTGCGTTTGGTGGGCCAGGTGCGTGATGAGGCGGACTCTTTGGCGGCAACGGCCGTTGTCGACGCTGAAGCAGATTACCTGCTGGGTGAAGGCGATTTCCTGGCTGTGGGCGACGGTAGTCAGGTTCATTTTCAGGCGGCCTTCATTGGCAATTATGATTTGCATCTAACATTGGAAACAATTCATCGCAACCGTCCCCGGCCCTTGCTGGCGCAGCCGTTGGGGACAGGTGAAGCAGAAGAATCACAAATGCTCTGGCAGCGCGATGATGAGTTCACAGAGCAAGCGATGGCGCTGGAAGAAGATGACGACGGTGACGCTGATTTTTTTGAGGATGATTTAGAGGAGGAATAGAATGAACGTAGGCATGTTGTGGCTGGACGATGATCGCCATCGGAGTTTGGACGAAAAAGTAAATCGGGCTGTGGAGTATTATCGCGAGAAGTACGGCCGTATACCTGAAATGTGCCTGGTGAATAAGGGGATGCTTGCCGAAGAAAAACAGGTAGGTAAAGTAAATGTGCAGCCCATTGCCAATATTTTGCCGCACCATTTTTGGCTGGGGATGAATGGTTCCTGAGGCTGAGTTTACTCGTTTTCCTTTTCTACCATCAAAATTGATCGACTGCCGCCTTCAATTAAGGTCATGCGCGCCTGGTAAGTACGGCCGTCTGAACCTTGAATCTCGGCGGTTGCCTGCATGTCTTCACCTGGGTCTTGCAGTATAAACTCAATCGCTTCCTGATCCTTGAGCAGTTTATTGATAGGATGACCGACTACTTTGGCTTCTGGCAGGTCAAAAACGTCGCGGGCCGCCTGGTTTAGCAGCAGCAGTTTATCCTCATGATCTACCACCAAAACGGGATCATCAATCTGATCCACGACTACCGAAAGCGTAACCCGCTGCTGTTCAATGTCTGTGTAGATGTTGGCATTGTTAATGGCAATCGTGGCATAACCACCCAGCGCAGACAGGGCGCGGGTGTCGTTGCTGTCGAAAGAGGTTTCTTTGAGCCGGTTGGTAACACCCAACACGCCAATTGGTTTGTTTTGCAGAATGAGCGGCACATAGATGAGCGATTTTACAAGTAGGGCGGTGTGGGTCCGCTTCCATTGGGAATCGTTGCCAATGGCGATGGCCCGCTTGGTTTGCAGCACCTTGCCGGCCAGGCTGTCATTTACGCGCTTGCGCATAGATTGGGCTTTGGAATCGAGGTTTTTCGAGGCACGTATGTACAGCTCGCCTTGTTCCTCATCCAACAGCATGAGGGAGCCTTCTTCAGCACCCACCACGTAAACGGCCGCTTCCACCACACGGTGCAGCACTTCCTCCAAGTCCAATGAGGAGGCGACTGATTTGCCTACGCCGTACAGGACGTTGAGTTCTTGAGCCCGACGCTGTAGTTGGGAGTTGCTTTCCATTAGCTGCTGTACTAGCTGGTCCCGTTCGCGCTGCAAACGGCTTTCGCGTAGGGCACGGTCAACCGATTCGCTAATTTCATCGGCATCAAATGGTTTAATCACATAATCACGAATGCCAAGACGGAAGGCGGCAACGGCCGTTTCCTCAGAACCATGCGCCGTTGCCAAAATCGAAGGAATTTCAATGCCGCGTTCGCGCAGCTTCTCTAACACTTCCAGCCCGGTCAGGCGAGGCATTTGTTGATCCACAATCATCAGGTCTGGCTCTTTGGCGATTGCCATTTCCAGACCCATTAGCCCATTAGAGGCTTGCAAAACTTCAAACCCCTTCGGTTGCAAAATATATTCGCAAAGGAAATCACGAATCTCTTGTGAATCATCAATGATCAGTACGCGTTCGTACATAAGGTTCAATCCTTAGCTGGAAGGTGATAACTTCACTATATTACTACTCGCTCCATAAGCATGCAACCATGGAAATTTGCTTCATTGAACTTGATGCCACTGAAATGATGTAACCTGTTTACCAAGCAGTTGCTTAAAAAAACTTGTCACCCTGTTTTGCATGGGATAGCATGACGCCGTGATAGAGAGCAATTATAACAAGTACCGCACAACTTTTCTTTTGAGCGTTGCCGCATTCATTATATGCGGAATCGTTTTGTTCTCGGCATGCCAAGATAGCCAAGAAGTACCACCTATTGTTGTAACGGAAGTGTTTACCATTGCTGGTGAAGAGTTGGTGGTCACTCGTATTTTAGAGCCAACGCCAACCCCTACCCTTGTACCAACACCTGTAGAAGATGATGATCCGGTGGTGTTGGACCTGAGCTTCGTGCGCGAATCGGTGCCCAATATTGATCCGCAAGCGACCAATGATCCCGATGGGATTGATTTAATCGAAAACTTATTTGTGGGTTTAACCCGCTACAACCACGAAACAAACCAGGTGGACCCGGCATTGGCGCGCGAATGGGAGGTCTCTGACAACGGCCGTACCTGGACCTTTCAACTACGCGACGACATTTTTTGGGTGCAGCCTAGTGGACAAACCGTCAATGGTTATGTCATTGCCGAAGCAGTGCGCCCTGTTGTTGCCAGCGACATGGTGTTTGCTATCCGGCGCGCCTGCGCCCGTGAAACGGATACGCCCGATGCTTTTGTTCTTTTTTTAATCGAGGGCTGTGAACAGGCTCATCAACAGGCCAACGCGACGCCGGCCGATTTAGCCAATATTGGCGTCCAGGCGTTGAATGACACCACACTACAAATTAGTTTGAATCGCCCTGCGGCCCACTTTTTGACCATCACTACGCTTTGGTATATGCGGCCGTTGCCCCCGGAGCTTTTTGAGACTGAAGAAGGTGAGGAAGAAATCAATAGCGACAATTGGCAAACGGCCGTTCAAGACGGCTTACCACTGCTTACCAGTGGCCCCTTCATGCCGCTCAATGCCAACTTTTCTACCTTGCAGCGCAACACCTTGTGGCCCATCCCCTTCCAGGGCAATACCGAAATTGTCCGAATCAACTACGTAGACACAGACGACATTGCCCTGGGTTTATGGGAAGCAAAATCGCTGGACGTAATTGACGCCACAAATGCTGATTTGAGCAACGCGCCCAATTCAACTTTGCAGCAGTTACAGGTAGTCAACCAGCAAACGCTGCTTTATCTAAACTTTAACTTTCAGAGCGGTGTTTTTAGAGAACCGGCCGTGCGCCGGGCATTTAGTGCAGCCATCGACCGGGAAGCGCTTGTGGAGGAGATGTATGGTGGCCAGGCCCTCCCCATGCGCCATCTCATTCCGCCCGGCGTGTTTGGTGCCCTGGCTGTAGATGAGGTTGGATTGGGCTACAGTCCTGACTTTGCCCGATTACAAATGGCCGAGAGTGGTTTTGGCAGCTGCCGTCTCATGCCCGACATTCGATTTATGGTTTCCTCGTCGGATTTGTCTTTGTTACAGGCTGAATTAATTATCCAAATGTGGATAAAAGAATTGGGCTGTGCCGAGGGCCAGTTCCAGATTGAACAGGTGCAGTTTGGCACGCTTCTGGCCAACACGCGCTCAGATGCGGGGGCGGCACGGCCAGACATCTGGGAATTGGCCTGGGCTTCTTACTATCCGGATGCCCACAATTGGCTGGGCGATCTGGTACATTGTCAGGAGAGTGAGAACCGTGAAATACGGCCGTGCAGCGAAGTAGATGCCTTGATCCAACAAGCGGCTACGACAACAGACCCTGCCGAGCGGCAAAAACTTTATCGCCAAATCGAAAACATGCTGTTTGGTGACGAAGGGGTATTTCCCCTGGTGCCGCTGTACGTGCGCGGTAATGTGACTTTAGTGCAAAATTGGCTGACTTACCCACCGGCACGGTTTGGTGGCGAACAGTATGATAGCTATATAATCGACATGGATCGTAAAGCGCTGGAGCGCAGCCGTTCACAATGACGTTTTCTACGGAATGGACCGAATTTGGCCAGTGGGCTGAGCAGTTAGGCATACCATTAACCTCGCAGCAACTAGCTCAATTTGCTCAATATCAGGCGCTGCTGCTGGATTGGAATGAACGGATGAACTTAACGGCCGTTCGCCAACCGGCAGACATTCGCCTGCGCCATTTTCTCGATTCGTTAAGCTGTGCCAGGGTGATGGGGGATTTAAACGGCAGTTCCCTGATTGATGTGGGTACAGGCGCTGGCTTTCCCGGCCTGCCGCTCAAAATATTGTTCCCGCAGCTAAAACTTGCCCTGGTTGAAAGCGTGGCTAAAAAAGGACAGTTCTTGCAGGCAGTGATTGCCGAATTGGCCCTGGACGACGTCACCGTGTTGACCGACCGCGCCGAACTGCTGGGCCAACTGCCACAGCATCGGCAGCAGTATGATTGGGCCGTGGCCCGCGCCGTGGCAGAACTGCGCGTGTTGGTGGAATATTTACTTCCGCTGTGTCGCGTTGGGGGCAACATGCTGGCGCAAAAAGGGGAGGGTGTCCAGGCAGAGATTGAAAATGCTGCTGAAGCAATCAAGCTGCTGGGCGGCTCGACGCCTGAGCTGGGGCAGGTTACCTTGCCGGGCAGAGATCTGCCGCATTATTTTGTTGTGATTCGTAAGTTGGGGCAAACACCGGCCAAATATCCGCGCCGGGTGGGGGTGCCGGGCAAACGGCCGTTATAAAAATTATTCCTGACGCATCTGTTCACGGGGAATATGAATGCGATAGAGGCGTTCCGGTTCGTCTTTGCCGCGAAGTTCTACTTCGCCCATCGCCTCTAGCGGGTTAAACTGTAAGAGTTCGTCAGAATCTGTTTCCAGATTTGCATAAACGCTTTCAGAAATGACAATCTGACCATCGGCGGCAATGTCTACCAGGCGGTGGGCGGTGTTGACGGCATCACCTACCATACGAAAGGTCATCCGGGTTTCGGCACCGACATTGCCCACAATCACATTCCCCTGGTCAATGCCAATGCCCATGCCGAAGCTGGAGGAAAGCCCTTCAAATAGCTCAACCCGCAGGGCGTTAAAACGCTGGTGCATGGCAACGGCCGTTTCCAAAGCACGTCTGGAGGCATCTGCCTGGTCAAACGGGGCGTTAAAAGCCACCAGGATTTCATCGCCGGTTAATTCAAAGATAGTCCCTTCAAATTGGTAAACAACTTCGGTCATCTGGGTAAAAAAGCGATTCAGGCGGGCAATGACCTCATTAGGCTCAACCAGCCGGATGAAGCGGGTAGAGCTGCGTAAATCGGCAAACATCACCACGGCGTGCCGTCGCTCGCGCCGGGCCATTAGCCCAGGTTCATGAGAAAGTACATAATCGACCAAACTGGGACCCATGTAGCGGGAGAACGTTTCTTTAATCTCCTGCTTTTTGCTCCGTTCCTGCTCCAGGCGAAACTCTTCAATCCGTTTGAGTTCGGTGATGTCTTGGAGAACGGCCGCATACCCCACGCCGTGAATTGGTGAAACGCTGGTATACAACGTATTGCCGTTTTCCAGGTTAATTTCCTGCGCACTGGCGTGGTTGCTCCCGTTGCTATAAAGCGTGAGTAAGACGCTGAGGGGCTTAACATCTCCAATATATTTGCCGGCAACATCTTCCGATTTAAGGCCAAAAAGACGCTCTGCAGCTTGGTTAAATAGAGAGATGTTCCAATTTTCGTCGGTGGTGACGATGGCATCGGTCGCCTGGGCCAGAATTGCTTCCAATTTGCGTCGTTCTTCACTGATTTCGGTGAAAAGATGTGCGTTGGCAATCGCCGTGGAGACGGTGCTGCCTAAAGCAATCAACAGTTCCCGATGCTCTTCGGTGAAGTAGCCGACGTCGGGATGGTTCAAAATGAGGATACCAACAATGCGATCTGAACCAATCAGCGGTACGCCAATGGCCGAACCGGTTTCCCCCTCATCATCCGGCAGGGTGACCCAGCGATTATCTTGCCGAATGTCCTGAATAATTTCACTCCGCTTATTAGCAACCAGCCAACCGCCCAGCCCGCGCGTCATCACTTCTTCGGTAACCCGGTCGCTAATCTCAATGGGGGAACCCGCCCGAACGATAAATTTGTGGTACACCTCTTCCTGCTCGTTGAGCAGCATGATGTTGCCCTTGGTGGCACCCACGGCCGCTTGCGTTTGGGTGATGATGGTAGACATCATCGATTCCAGGTCTAGCTGGGTGCTGACGGCCCGGCTGATGTTGTACAGCAGCTGTAGGCGGTGGCGTTCTTCTTCCAGGTTGGTGCGGGCCCGTTTAAGCTGAATTAGGGTGCGAACGCGCACCAGCAGCTCTTCCCGGATGTGGGGGCGGGAGAGAAACTCATCGGCACCGGCCTTCTTGCCTTCAATGCGAGATTCCACCTTGCTCAGAGCGGTGATCATGATGATGGGAATAAGGTGTGTTTGGGGGTCACTCTTGAGGATTTTGCAGACTTCAAACCCGTTGAGGTCGGGCATCATGACGTCTAACAAGATGAGATCAGGATCGTGCTCCTGGGCCATAGCAATACCATCTTGCCCACCGCTGGCTTCAATGATATTGTGTCCATCCAACCTGAGCTGCGATGATAGCAACAGTCGGTTTTCACGCATGTCGTCAATAATAAGTACGACAGATGATTCATTGTTGGTGTGGTTCACGATACTATTCACTCGATTAATGGGTGTTAACGACTAGATAACACCGGGTTCCTTGTTAGTTACATTACATTAACACGGCCGTTTTCAACTTCCATGCGCGTTGCTTGCTGCAGAAATGTGTCTGTAAACATACCGGGGTCCGTCGCTGTCAGAATCGCTTGCGTGGTGTCGGTGACGGAACTGAGCAGGGCACTCCGACGCTGTTCATCTAATTCTGCCACTACTTCATCCAATAGTAAAATAGGACGTTCGCCGGTTTGGGTTGTCATCCAGTTGATTTCGCCCATTTTTAATGCAAGGATGGCGGTGCGCTGCTGACCACGAGAGCCAAAGCTGCCCAGGGAACGGCCGTTTAGCTGAAAAGACCAATCATCCCGATGTGGACCAACGGTTGTGGCCCCGCGCGCAATATCAGTTGCTAAAGATTCTTGTAACAGTGTAGCAAAACGTTCTGTAACTATTTCTGACTGTCCCGGATCTGTTTCTAGCCACTCGCTTAATTCGGCCGGACGAAGCTTATCTTTGGCAGCAATCTTGCTCTTTTTAAGGTAAAAACGGGGATGGTAGATCAGGCGAATGGATTCGCGCCCTTCCGTCAACGCTTCGTAATGAATGCGCTGGGTTTCCCGGCTGATATTGGCAATGAATGCTGCCCGCCGCAAAAAAATGTCGCTGCCCAGGCTGACCAGCTTTTCGGTGTAAATGGGCAGCATATCACGCCCAGTCTGCTCTTCGGCAATTTGCCGCAAAACGGCATTGCGCTGCTCTAGCACCTTATTGTAATTGGACAAGGTGCGGCAGTAAACCGGATCAATCTGGCACAAAGTAATATCCATGTAGCGGCGGCGGTTGGCCGGCGAGCCGGTAAGCAGTTGAATATCTTCCGGCAAAAAGAGCACCACACGCATCGCTCCCAGCAGGTCCATCAGGCGCACCTTGCGCCGGTCTAGCAATGCCTCGCGGCGAAAGCTAAAGTTGCGCGTGCGGGAGGGACTTGCTTTTTGTTCCTGGATGAGCCGCATTTCTAGCTGGTGCGTTTGTTGGGCGGTAGCCACGCTGGCCACCAGTCGCCCCACAACCACCGGTTCCTCGGATTGGGCGGCGTTCCAGTTTAGCAGTTGGGCATCGTTATCAGCATGGGGGGAGCGGGTGGTGGCCAGATAGTAGATTGCTTCAAGTAAGTTGGTTTTGCCCTGGGCGTTGTTGCCATATAGCAAAACGGGCCCTTGGGGAAGAGAGAGTTCTAGACGGCCGTAATTGCGAAAATTGGTTAATGAAAGGTGGTTAATATGCATGGGTGTTTATGGCTGCTTACATCCTTTTTCCGTGTTTATCTCATTAGTCGGTAGGATTTGTGCATTTTAACATAAGGCCCTGGCAAATCATAAAACGATTGTCGCTGTCGCCCGCTGGCCGGCGTGTTGCTTTGCCTATCTCAACATGCTATCCTACAGCGGCATCTGCAATATGATAGCCTGCTAAAAGGAGTTGGTATGGTGCAAGATAACGGCAACGGCCGTTCCCCGTTGCGTTTCATTCTCTTAATTCTAATTGCCATTGTGCTGCCGCTGGGACTTGGTCTTTTCCTGGCTCCCAGAATCGTGCCCAAACCGCAAATTGGCGTCATCCGGCTCAATTACGAAATCTCTAACGCCAGCGCTTTTGAGTTTCGTGAGCAGCTAACCTATGCTCGCAACGATCCGGCCATTGAGGCGGTGGTCATCGTCATCAACAGCCCCGGCGGCACCGCCTCTGACAGCGAAGATTTGTACTTAGACGTGTTGGCGGCGCGCAACGATTTGCCCGTGGTGGCCACGGTAGACTTTTTGGCCGCCAGCGGTGCCTACTACATCGCCGCCGCCACCGATGCCATTTACGCCAAGCCGGGTTCGGCCATCGGCAGTATTGGCGTCATCAGCGCCCTGCCCGATGAGCCCTTTTTGGAAGAAGAAATCCTGACCACAGGTCCTTACAAGTCGTTCGGCGGCACGCGCGACGGCACCATTCGCCGCGCCGAAACGTTGAAGTTTGCCTTCTTACAAGCTGTCGCCAATGGTCGAGGAGAAAATCTAAACGCCGACCTTGATTTACTGTCCCGCGCCGAGATTTTTGACGGCGTGCGTGCTCTGGAATTGGGTCTTATCGACGGCATCATTTCCACCAGCGAAGCGATTGACAAAGCGGCCGAACTGGCCGGTATTCGCAACTACGAAGTGGTGGAGCTATACCCGCTGACCTTTGGCGATGAAGGCCCGGTTTCCTTTGGCACCTACCAGGTGCCGGCCATCGACCAGGAGAAGCTGTGGGCCATTCCCACGGACTTGCCGCCGGGCATCTATTACCGCTACATGGAACTGCCTGCCAACCAGTAAGGATTTGATTATGCGCCGAGGATTAATTCTGCTGCTTGTTTTTATCGCCTTGCTCATCGGGCCAACGGCCGTTCGCTACCTGCAACATTACAACTTGGGCGGCGGCGACCGGGCCGAACCACCAACCTACGATGTGGCCTCCGTCGTGGAAAGCGTGCCGACCCCCGCCTCTGCTTCTTTTGTTGATGTGCCCGAACAGTTTGGTGGGCTGGTGCTGCTGGACCAGGCCCACAACAACGCCTTCACCCTGGACGAGATAGGGTATCTGGACGGCCGTATCGCGGCTCGTGGTGCCGATATGGTCTACTACACCGGCGGTGACTTGGCCACAGCCCTGCGCGCCGTTAACGCCTTTGTCGTCATCACGCCGCTGGAGCAATTTTCGGCTGCCGAGGTTCGGGCAGTAGAAAACTTCGTGCGGCGCGGCGGCCGTCTACTGCTGTTGGGCGATCCCACCCGGTACGATGTCATCGTTGAGGAAGATTTGTTCACCCTAAACATTTTTGTAGAAACCGACGAAATTCCGCTCAACAGCCTGGCCAACAGCTTCGACATCATCTTTAATGGTGACTACCTATACAACACCAGCGAAAACGAGGGCAACTTCCGCAACATTATCGTGAACGAGGCCGGCTTTGCCGACAGTGCGCTCACGGCCGAATTAGAGCAGGTCGTTTTGTATGGTTCC
>CALBTC010000544.1 GCA_937967805.1 uncultured Anaerolineaceae bacterium | reverse complement strand
CCGACGTCGTGATCTCTGACAGTCTGACGTCTCGCCTGGAATATGTGCCGGGAACGGCCGTTGTCGATTCAACCGGCTTTAACGGCACCCTGCCCAGCCCCACCATCACCGCCCCCGGCGGCAGCGGCGGCGATGTCACCTTCACGTTTGGCAGCTTCACCGTGCCCGCCGACAACGATCCCAGCAACAACAGCTTCAGCGTGCGGCTGCAGGCCGTGGTGCTGAATGTACCCGGTAACGTGGGCGTCAATCCTGGGCAGACCACGCTGACCAACAACGCCACCGTGCAAATCGGCAGCGGCACGCCAGAAAACGTGACGCCGGTTGACGTCACCGTGGTTGAGCCGCAGATGGAAATCGTCAAGAGTTTCAGCACCAATGAAGCTTCACCCAACGACACGATTACCGTCACGCTCACCGTGACCAACACCGGCACCTCCACCGCCTTTGATATGATTATTGACGATCCGATCGACAACGGTGAGTTCCACACCATCACCGAGGGCAGTACGGCCGCAGGCTTCAGCTTCAGCACCGTGCCTTCCGGCAGCAACACGATTGTGCGCTACACAGACGGCAGTATTGCCGCCGGGGCCAGCGCCACTTTCACCTTCCAGATGACGCTGGACAGCAGCTTGCCGCCCAGCCCGCCAGACCTCACCAACGTCGCCACCGTCACCCAGGCGACGACGCTGGACAGCACCGCCAACGACGGTGACGATAGCCAGGAGCGGGATGAACCGGATGTAAACGACAGCGACGACCTGACGGTCATTGTGCCGGACATCGTTCTCACCAAAACAGACGGCATCACGGTGATCGATCCAGGCGAGCAGATTACCTACACGCTGACGATTTCTAACGTGGGCACGGCCGTTGCCACCGGCGTCACCATCACTGAAACGGTTCCGGCCAACACCACTTTTGCCGGCACGGCGGGCTGGACCTGCCTGCCGGACGCCAGCGCCGGCAGCACCTGCACCTACGATCTGGGCACGCTGAACGACGGCGCGTCAACCACGGTAGACTTTTCCGTCATCTTTGATGCCACCCGCCCGCCCGTGGCGACGAGCGTGGTGAATACGGCCGTGGCCTTCGACGACAACACCCACGGCGACGATCCCACCCCCGATAACAACGACGACACAGACACAGACGCTGTCTCTGCCTCCATCGGCGACTTCGTTTGGGAAGACGTGAACGGCAACGGTCAGCAGGATGACGGCGCGACGGGTATCGAAAACGTCAACGTCACCCTGTACGATGCCAGTGACAACGTCATCAGCAGCACCACGACGCTGGCCGATGGCTCTTACCAGTTCATCAACCTGGACCCCGGCGACTACTACCTGGAATTTACGCCGCCTGCGGGCTACGCCATCACGCAGCAGGATCAGGGGGCCGACAGTACCGATTCCGACATTGACAAGCCAACCGGGCAAACCATTGCCACTACGCTCGATCCGGGTGAACACGATCCCACCTGGGACGCCGGTCTCTACCAGCCCGCCTCCATCGGCGATTTTGTCTGGTACGATCTAAACAACGACGGCATCCAGGATGGCGGCAGCGAGGTGGGTCTCTACAATGTCACCGTCAACCTGTACGACGGCAGCGATAACTTCATCACCACCACCACCACGCTGGCCGACGGCAGCTACAGCTTCACCAATCTGCCACCTGGCGACTATTACATCGAGGTGGTGCCGCCCACCAATTACAGCATCAGTCCGCAAGACCAGGGCGCCGACAACACGGCCGATTCCGACATTGACACCACGACCGGCCAAACAGCAACCACCACGCTCATCTCTGGCGAGAACGACACGACCTGGGACGGTGGCCTCTACGCCCAACCGGCCAGCATTGGTGACTATGTTTGGTTAGATGCGAATCAGAACGGCCGTCAGGAAGGCACTGAGTTCGGCATCCCCAACGTCACGGTAAACCTGTACGACGACGCCGACAACCTGCGCGGCACCACCACCACCGCTTACGACGGCAGCTACAGCTTCAATAACCTGCCGCCCGGCGACTACTATGTAGAAGTGGTCCCCCCGGCTGGCTACACCATCACGTTACAAGACACGGCCGGCGATCTGTTCGATTCCGACATAGACGCCACCACCGGGCAAACCATCGTTACGACGCTGGATCCCGGCGAAAATGATCCCTCCTGGGATGGTGGCCTGCACATCGATCCGGCCAGCATCGGCGACTTCGTCTGGCTGGATGCTAATCAGGACGGCATTCAAGACGGTAACGAATACGGCGTGCCTAACGCCACGGTTGAACTGTACGACAGCGGCGACAATCTGATCAGCACCACCGCCACCGGCTTCGACGGCAGCTACGGCTTCACCAACCTGCCTCCCGGCGACTACTACGTCATTGTCACCCCGCCCGCCGGCTACACCATCACCGGTCAGGACCAGGGCAGCAACGATGCGCTGGACAGCGACATCGACACCACCACCGGTGAAACGATCACCACGACGCTTACCTCCGGCGAGAACGACACCACCTGGGACGGCGGCCTGCACATCGACCCGGCCAGCATCGGCGACTTTGTCTGGCTGGATGCCAACCAGGACGGTATACAGGACAGCGGCGAACTGGGCATCGGCGGTGTGACAATCGAGTTGTACGACAGCAGCGACAACCTGATCGACACGACCACCACCCTGGGCGACGGCAGTTACAGCTTTAGCAACCTGCCGCCCGGCGACTACTACCTCGTGGTGACGCCCCCGGCCGGTTACAGCATCAGTCCGCAGGACCAGACGGGCGAAACGGCCGATTCCGACATCGATCCCACCGGCCAAACGGCCACCACCACCCTGACCGCCGGCGAAAACGATCCCACCTGGGACGCCGGGCTTTACATCCTGCCCGCCAGCCTGGGCGACCTCGTCTGGCTGGACGCCAACCAGGACGGCGTGCAGGATAGTGGCGAGTTTGGCGTGCCCGGCGTGACGGTGAACCTGTATGACAGCAGCAACACCTTCATCGCCACCACCACCACCGACGCTTACGGTAATTACAGTTTCACCAACCTGGCCCCGGCCGATTACCACATTGAAGTGGTTCCGCCGGCCGGTTACACCATCACCGGGCAGGATCAGGGGGGTGACGACGCGCTGGATAGCGACGTGGATACCACGACCGGCCAGAGCATCGACACCACGCTCGCTTCCGGCGAAAATGACCCCACCTGGGACGCCGGTTTGCACATCGATCCGGCCAGTATCGGTGACTATGTCTGGCTGGATGCCAATCAGGACGGCATTCAGGATGCCAAC
Source organism: uncultured Anaerolineaceae bacterium (assembly GCA_937967805.1). The sequence continues at coordinate 15,907 of CALBTC010000544.1, read as the reverse complement.
GAATATGGCATTGGCGGCGTGACGGTGGAGCTGTATGACAGTAATGATAATTTACTGGACACAACGAACACGGACGGCAACGGCGGCTACAGCTTTACCAATTTGCCGCCGGGCGATTACTACGTCGTGGTGACGCCGCCCGCTGGCTACACCATCGTGGCCCAAGACCAGGGCAGTGACGATACGGCCGATTCCGATATCAACGGCAGCGGCCAGACCATCGTCACTACCTTGACCTCCGGTGAAAATGATCCCACCTGGGACGGTGGTCTGTACACCCTGCCCGCCAGCCTGGGCGACACCGTCTGGCTGGACGCCGATCAAGACGGCGTGCAGGATGGTGATGAGTTCGGCGTGCCCGGCGCGACGGTGAACCTGTACGACAGCGGTGACACGTTTATTGGCACCATCACGACAGACGCTTTTGGTCAATATGTGTTTAGCAACCTGCCGCCCGGCGATTACTACGTAGAAGTTGTGCCGCCGGCGGGCTACACCATTACCCTGCAGGACCAGGGGGGCGACGATACGGCCGATTCCGACATCGATCCCGGCTCGGGCCAAACCATTGTCACCAACCTGACCGCCGGTGAAAACGACCCCACCTGGGACGGCGGCCTGCACATCATCCCCGCCAGCCTGGGCGACCTCGTCTGGCTGGATGCCAACCAGGACGGCCTGCAGGACGCCGGCGAGTTTGGAGTGCCCAACGTCACCGTTAACCTGTACGATGCCGGCGACAACCTGCTGGATACAACCAGCACGGACGCTTATGGAAGCTACAGCTTCACCAACCTCCCGCCTGGCGATTACTACGTGGAGATGGTGCCGCCGGCTGGCTACACCATCACCGGGCAAGACCAGGGGGTCGACGACGCGCTGGACAGCGACATCGACATCACGACGGGTCAAACCATCGTGACCAACCTGATTTCCGGCGAAAACGACCCCACCTGGGACGGTGGCCTCTACACGCTGCCGGCCAGCCTGGGCGACTACGTCTGGCTTGATGCCAACCTCAACGGCACGCAGGACTTCAATGAAGACGGCGTCATTGCCGTGACGGTGAGCCTATACGACGGCAGCGGCAACCTGCTGGACAGCACCTCGACCAACGCCAATGGTAATTACAGTTTCACCAACCTGCCGCCCGGTGATTACTACGTGGAGGTGGCGCTGCCCAACGGTTACGCCTTCACCACGCAGGACGGCAGCGGCAACGACGCGACCGATTCTGACGTGGACACGACCACTGGCGAAACTATTGTTACCACGCTGGTGGCCGGCGAAAACGACCCCACCTGGGACGCCGGTCTGGTACCGGCCATCGCCAGGCTGGGCGACTACGTCTGGGAAGATCTGAACGGTGATGGCATCCAGGATGTCGGCGAACCGGGCGTACCCGGCGTGGAAGTGCGTCTGTATGACGTCAGCAACACCCAAATCATGACCACGACGACGGATGTGAACGGCCGTTACAACTTCATCGATCTCACGCCCGGCACCTACCACGTTGCGTTTGTCCTGCCGGCGGGCTACAACTTCACATTGCAGGATCGGGGCCCAAACGATGCCGCCGACTCTGATGCCGATACAACAACCGGGCTAACCGTGCCCACCAACCTGACTCCTGGCGAGAATGACGTGAGCTGGGATGCCGGGTTGGTACGGCCGCTCAACCCGGCCCTGGCAGCCATCGGCAACTACGTCTGGGAAGATTTGGACAGCGACGGCCTCCAAGATGCGGGTGAGCCAGGAATAGACAGCGTGACGGTCGATCTGTACGATGGCCTGGGCAACTTTGTGGACACCACAACCACCGACGTTAACGGTCTCTACCAGTTCATCGACTTGACGCCGGGCGACTACTACGTGCGGTTCACTTTGCCCGCTGGCTATGACTTTACCCTGCAAGACCAGGGGGCCAACGACGCCATCGACTCCGATGCCGATCCCGCAACCGGTGAAACGGTTGTTACCAATCTGGTGGCCGGGGAAAACGACCCCACCTGGGACGCCGGTCTGGTGCAGATGCTCAATCCGGCGCTGGCCGCCATCGGCAACTACGTCTGGCTGGATGCCAACGAAGACGGCGTGCAGGATATCGGTGAGCCGGGAATAGAAAATGTGACCGTCAATCTGTATGACGGCCTGGGCAACTACGTCGATACGACCACAACCGATGCCAATGGCCTCTACCAGTTCATCGACCTGACGCCCGGTGACTACTTTGTTGAGTTTGTGCCGCCGACGGGCTACATCCTCACCGGACGAAACCAGGGCAGCGACGACACGCTGGATTCCGACGCGGACGCCGACATCTTTAGCGGCACGTTTGGCCAGACGATTGTGACCAACCTGGTGGCCGGCGAAAATGACACAACGTGGGATGCCGGGCTGTATGTGCCCGGCGCGCCTTCCACGGCCAGCCTGGGCGACTTCGTCTGGCTGGATGCCGACGTGGACGGCATTCAGGATGCGGGTGAACCTGGTGTGGAAAACGTGACGGTCAATCTTTACACCGGCACCGGCGTATTGGTAGACACGACCACAACCGACGCCACTGGCTTCTATGAGTTCACCGATCTGCTGCCGGGCGACTACTATGTTGAGTTTGTGCCACCGGCCGGCTACGCGCTGACCTTCGACAATAGCGGCGTGACCGACCTGGATGATTCGGATGCGGACCCCGTTACTGGACAAACGGCCGTCACAACCCTCACCGCCGGGGAAAACGACCCCACCTGGGACGCCGGTTTGTACCAAACGGTGCGCCTGGGTAACCGGGTCTGGTTCGACACCGACAACAACGGCGTGCTGAACAGCGGCGAGCAGGGCGTGGCCAACGTGCTGATGGAACTACTGGATGGCGTAGGCAACCCGGTCATCTCGCCGGTGACCGGCCTGCCCATCACCACCACCACCGACAGCACCGGACGGTACGTCTTCGACAGCATCCCGCCAGGCACCTACATGGTGCGGGTGGCGGCCGACAACTTCGATGGCTGGACCGACCCGCTGTACGGCTTTGTCAGCAGCCGCAGCAACGTCTCACCGGATCCGGCAGCCGACCCTGACGTCAGCAGCAGCGACACGGATGACAACGGCCGTAACAACCCGGACCCGGCCAACGGCGGCATCGTCAGCTACCCGGTTACCGTCACCGTCGGCAGCGAGCCGACCAATGAGGGGGCCGACGAAGACGGCAGCTACCCCAATGCCGATAGCAACCTCACGGTAGACTTTGGCTTCTTTGAGCTGCTGACGCTGGGTAACTACGTCTGGCTGGACAACAACGAGAACAGCACTATCGACAGCGGCGAGCCAGGCGTAGGCGGCGTCATTCTCTATCTGCTGGATGGCAGCGGCAATCCCGTGCTGCACACGGTGACCAGCCAACCGATCAGCACCACGATCAACAGCAGCGGTTTCTACCAGTTCACCAACCTGTACCCCGGCGAGTACCGGGTGCTGGTTGGCGCGGAAAACTTCCAGGCCGGCGGGGCGCTAGAAGGGTACTGGAGCAGCCCCGGCGCGGTTGATCCCGATGACAATGCCGACACCGACGACAACGGCCTGGACGAGGTGGAGCCGTGGATCACGGGCATCGTCAGCGATCCGGTGCGGCTGGATTACGACCAGGAGCCGGACAATTACGACGACACCGACGACAACGACAACACCAACCTGACCGTCGACATGGGCTTTGTGGCCACGCCAACGGCCGTTACCCTCACCTCCTTCACCGCCACCAACCTGGGTAACCAAAAAGTGCGCATCGCCTGGACCACTGAGTCGGAGGTAGACAACTTTGGCTTCCGCATCTACCGCAGCACCGGCAGCAACTTCGCCGGCGCGACGCAGATTCACTTTGAGCCAACGGCCGTTCCCGGCGGCAGCGGTCCCGGCGCCAGCTACAGCTACACCGACACGGTGCCGGCCGATGGCACCTACTATTACTGGCTGGAAGACGTCGAAACCGGTGGTGCAACCAAAGTTCACGGTCCCATCACCATAAACGTATCGCCGTTCTTCAATCTGTACCTGCCTATGGTCATCGGCGGCAACTAAAAAGAATGGGACGCGGATTAACGCAGAGGAACGCGGATTTTTCTACGCAAAAATTGGGAGTGTTCTGTAAATCCGTGTCCCATTTTTATGAAACCATTAAACGGATGAAAAATCTGTGCTATCTACGAAATCTGTGATTATTTCCTCGCGTAACGGCCGAATCTTTCTCTTGGTCTTCCTGTTGGCCTGTTTGGTTTGGAATGGCAAACCGACCTTCTCCGCCGCATCCGTCGCCAGTCTGGAACCGGAAATCACCCTGCTGCCCGATGGGGTGCAGGTGGTCTGGCCCACGCCGGAACTGGTGGAAACGGTCGATGCAGACGGCCGTACCATCCTTTCCCTCTCCGGCTTCAACGACGATCTCACCGCCTCACTGCTGCTGGCGCTGCCGCCGGAAGGGGAGCCGACGTTGGAATTTACGGAAGGGGGGGTGGAGGAACGGCCGTTCCCGGCCAATCTTGATTCCCCACCAGCCGAAGGTCCGGTCCTCAGCCTGCACGAGGCGGGCGTGCTGCGCGGCGTGCGCCTGGCGCGGCTCACCTTCCGCCCGGTACAGCCAGAGGGTGCTGTGCTGCGCATAGCCAAATTAGTATCAGCCACCATCCAGTTCAACAGCCCGCCGGGTTTTGAGCGCCCTGCTGCCACAATGCCCGATTTGCTGCAAACGGCCGTGGCCGCCCAGGTCATCAATCCCACGCAGATCGTGCTAAGCTCAGCTACCGGTTTGGCCGAGAAAGCGGCCGCTTCACTGCCTACCGTTTTTATTGAAGTGGCCGAACCGGGGATCACGGCCGTTTCCTACAATGATCTTCAGGCAGCCGGTTTCTCCGTGGGTAGCGTCAATCCGGCCAACTTGCAGCTGTGGCTCGATGGCGAACCCCGGCCCATCGAATGGTTTGGTGACGGCGATGCCCAGTTTGAAGCGGGTGAATCGTTCCGCTTTTACGCCGCCCCCTGGTTTAGCCGCTGGCAGCGCCACGCCGTCTACGCGCTCACCGCCGGCAGCAGCCCCGGCAGCCGCCTGGGCAGCCAGGTCGCCTCGCCCGGTGGATTGAGCAGCGGCACGCTTTGGCTAACGGCCGTTGCCGAGCAAAACAACTTGTACACGCCAGACTGCCTCTGCGGCCGGCTGCCCGCCGGGCGCGACGGCGACCGCTGGGTGTGGCAAGATTTACGCCAGCCGGGACGGCCATCTGCCGGCTACGGCATTAATCTGCCTTATGTCAATAATACCCAGCCGGCACAGCTTACCCTGTGGGCCATCGGCTTTACGTCCGTGGATGCCAACCCGGATCACCGGCTGAACGTGAGCTTTAACGGCAGCAGTCTGGGCAGCGTGAGTTGGGATGGGAAAACGGCCGTCACCCGAACCCTCACCATCCCCGCCGGCAGCCTGCAAACCGGCAGCACGCTTGGCCTCTCAATTCCGGCCGTGCCCGGCGTGGACATCGACGGTGTCTGGCTGGATGCTTTTGCCGTACGCTACGGTTACAGCGGCAGCCCCATTGCCGCTGCCGAACAACTGTTTGTGGCAGGGGCCACCACCCGGCGCGCCTACACCGCCGCCCTGAGCAATGGCGCAGGGCAACGCCTGTACGATGTCACGGATCCGGCTGCGCCCGCAGTGTTGAGCGGCACGAGCTGGCAAAACGGTCAGGTTCGCTGGGGCGATCCCGATGCCGGCGGCCACAGCTACCTCCTCACCACCAGCAGTAGTTTGCACGCGCCGGCGGCCGTGCGCCTGCCGCGTGCCCTCCCTGCCGGCAGCGCCGACATGATCATCATCAGCCACGCCAGCTTTATTCCCGCCCTCGCGCCGCTGGTGAACCTGCGGCAAAGCCAGGGGCTGTCGGTGCAGGTGGTGGATGTGCAGGCGGTGTACGATGGATTTGGTTACGGCCGTACCACCCCCGAGGCCATCCGCAGCTACCTCAGCCATCTTTACCACAGCGGCAGCCCGGCCCCCACCTACGTCCTGCTGGTGGGCGACGGCACCAGCGACCCCAAACGGTATCGCGCCGATTCGCAAACCACCTGGCTGCCGCCCTACCTGGTCGACGCCGATCCCTGGGTGGGCGAGGTGGCCGCCGACAACCGCTTTGTCACCGTCGATGGCGACGATTGGCTGCCGGATATGCTCATTGGCCGCCTGCCGGTCAACTCGCTGGCCGAGGCGCAAACGGTTGTGACCAAAATCGTAGAGTACGAGACAAAGCCATTTTTGGGGGATTGGAACGGCCGTATCACCTTTATCGCTGACGACACCGACGCCGCCGGGAACTTTGCCGCCCACTCAGCCAGCCTGCAGCAAACTTACGTGGTCGATCCGTGGCAGTCCAGCAGCCTGAACTACAATCCCACGCAAATGACGGAAGCGGCGATGCAAACCCACGTGCAACAAAAGTGGCAAAATGGCACGGGCGTGTTAGTTTACACCGGCCATTCCTCGATTCACCAGTGGGGCGCCGAGCGCTTTTTCCATCTGGACGATGTGGCCAACCTGAGCAACGGGGCGCGGCTGCCGGTGGTGTTGCAAATGACCTGCTTTACCGGCTCCTTTGCCCAGCCGTACTGGGATACGTTGGACGAAGCCCTGCTGCGCCACCCCAACGGTGGGGCGGTGGCCGTGTGGGGCGCCACCGGCCTGGGCGTGGGCACCGGCCACGATGCGCTGGCCAGCGGCTTTTTGCAGTCGTTGATTGGCGACGGTGAGGTGAGGTTGGGAACGGCCGTCCTCACCGGCAAGCTCAATCTGTTCACCAACCGCCCGGCCAACCTGGACTTGTTGGATACCTTCACTCTCTTTGGCGACCCCGCCACCCAATACAACACCGATTTCTGGGCCGGTCTCCAAACCTACCTTCCCTTTATTTCTCGTTGATAAATTTTAGCTCTAAAGTGATGCGTGAAACGTGATGCGTGAGAAAAATCACGTTTCACGCATCACGCTTCACTCGATCTCCTCTGTGGCAAATGCTTTTATTCGCCTATAATTGCGGGATGTCTAAAAAACGCCCCGCATCGCCGCCGGGCCGCTGGCGCAAGACGTTTGTCCAGCGCCGGGTCAGTGCCAATGTTGATTATTTACGGCCGCATCGCCTAAACTGGTCGGCCATCGTAAAACCCCTCGACGAAAGTTTGGCCCATCAAGCCGAGGATTTATCACCACAAACCGTGCGCAGCCTGCGCTATTTTTGGCTCGATGGCCTGTTTGCCGCCATCAGCGAAAACTTTTACCTCGGTTTTGTCACGCTGTTCATCCTGGCGTATGGAGCCACCAATGGACAGGTGGGCACGATGACGGCCGTAGCCAATTTGTTGGGTGCGCTGGCTCTGTTTCCTGGCGCCCGGCTGGTCGAATGGGCCGGCCAGCGTAAATCTGTAGTCGTCTGGAGCGGCGGCGGCGTGGCTCGCCTTGTATTGCTGCTGTTGGCGATGGTGCCTTTTGTCATCGTCCAGCCGGTAATCGCTATCGCGGCCATCATCATTTTGAACGGATTGCGCGCCTTCATGGGCAACCTGGCCAACCCTGGCTGGACCTCACTGGTAGCCGACCTGGTGCCCAACGCCATGCGCGGCCGCTACTTTGGCAGCCGCAACATGGCCATGGGCCTGGCGGCCCTGCTCGTTGCCCCGCTGGCCGGCCGCATCATCAGCCTGGGCAACGGCTGGGCCGATCTGCCCCATTTGGGTTACCAGGCCGTCTTTTTTCTGGCCTTTTTGTTTGGCATGGTGAGCACCTTCAGCTTCCGGCGCATCGAGGAGCCGGCCGCCAGCGCGGCGCAGCAGACAGAGCATCACAAAGGAGATTTGCGCCGCGCTATTCGCCAGACGCCGGGGTACATTGGGTTGGTGGTAAGCGCCTTTGTCTGGAACATGGCTTTGCAGGTGGCGGCGCCTTTTTTCAACGTGTATCTGGTGAATGTGTTTCAATCGACGGCGACCACCATTGGCCTGCTGGCCAGCGTCAGCAGCCTGACGGCGCTGGTGGGGCAGCGGGTGTTTGGCCGCCTGCTGGATGTACGCGGCGCGTTTTGGGTACAGTTGGTCACCGGGTTTCTCATTCCGGGCCTGCCGCTGGCCTGGGTGTTCATTACGGCCGATTGGCAGGTGGGCATTATCAACACGTTTGGCGGCTTTTTGTGGGCCGGCTATAACCTGGCCAACTTCAACCTGCTGCTCACCCTCACGCCGGATGAGCAGCGGCCGCGGGCAGTGGCTTTGTACCAGACGGCCGTCTTCTCCAGCGCCGTCATTGGGCCTATGCTGGGCGGCTACCTGGCAGATGCCGTGAGCTACCAGCTCATCTTTGGCCTCAGCGCGGCGGGCCGGCTGCTGGGGATGGGATTGTTTACGCTGTTTACCGTACGTTTGGTGAAGAAGATGAATGGTGAAGTGGAACGGCCGTAAAATACAGCATTTTCCACTGAAAATGTTTTCATGTAGTGTGCTATACTGTGTCGGTGCCAAAAGAAAGAAAACATATCTAACCTTCACACGACAGGTCCGGTGAGTACGGACCATTTGTATGGAACATTAGATACGCAAGATCGATAAGATGTCCCAACTTCCGGCAAGATACATTCTTGGTGAAAAAATTGGCGAGGGCGCGATGGGTGAAGTCTACCGGGCGTACGACACCCAAACAGAGCGCGATGTCGCCATTAAAATGCTGCCGGCCAGTGCGCTGCACGGCGGTCACCACGAGCGTTTTAAGCGAGAAGCCCGCACGATTGCTCATCTGGAACATCCCTCCGTAGTACCCCTCTACGACTTTAATTTGCCCGACAATGATGATGAAACTCCGTTTTTGGTCATGCGCTACATGACCGGTGGCAGCCTGGCCGACAAAATTCGGCAGGGCAGGCTGTCTGTTGATGAAGCCGTGCAAATTACGCGGCGCGTTGGGCGGGGGCTGGACGCGGCGCACAAGCGCGGCCTGGTCCATCGCGATATTAAGCCGGGCAATATTTTGTTGGATGAGGATGGTTTTTCCTATCTCGCTGATTTTGGCATTGTGCTGGACCCGACCGCGTCCTTAAAGCTGACCCAGCACGGGCAGCCAGGCACGGCCCCCTACATGAGTCCCGAGCAGATCAGAGGTGAAGAATTAGACGGCCGTTCCGATATCTATGCGCTGGGCGTGGTGACCTTTGAAATGTTGACCGGCGCGTTGCCGTATAGCGGCACGCTCCAGATGATCTTTGAGGGACATCTCTATAGCGCCGTTCCCAGCGTTTTTGCCCATGTTGATGATTTACCGGAAGAAGTGGATGAGGCGCTGCGCCAGGCGCTGGCCAAACAGCCAAAAGATCGGTTGCGCAAAGCAGAACATTTGGCGGAACTGTTGGAGGCTGCTCTCCAATCGCCTTCGGTTTATGCAAGCACCCGGAGTTTGCTGGTTGAGTCCACTGAAACGGCCGAAACGGCATCCGACCGGTTTAGCCCGATTCCGCCCACCGAGGTGCTGGTTGATACAGAGCCATCTCGCGTTTTGACGGAAACGATCAAAACGCCTTCGTCCCCCAATTGGCGGCTGCTGGCAACTGCTTTTGGCGCGGTGCTGCTGATTTTGTTGGCCTTCTGGGGCGCTGATCTGCTTGATTCGGATGACGCGGGGGCTACGGCCGTTTCTCCCCAAACTGTACGCACCAGTTCCCAAACAGATCAATTGGTTACAGACCCCACTGGCATCAGTGAAGAAGTTGAGCCAACCGCCGTCACCGATTTTATTGCCGTGCTTCAGCAGGCCGACAGCGCCATCTGGCAAGCTGGTGACGACATACAAAGAATTCCGGAAAACGGCCGTGTTCCCTTCCAACCGCCGCTCCTGTTTCAATCCAGCAGCGAACCGGTGCGCCTACTGTTGCCCAATCTCGTCTCCATAATTCTAGACACCAATACTTCTCTCTGGATTGAATCGGCTGCGCCGGGCGACGCGGAAACGGTGCTGCGGCTGGCGGAAGGACGTCTGCTGATCGAATCGCAGCTCTCGCCGGTGCGCGTTTATCATGAAGATGGGTTCCAGGCAGAAATGATGGTTGGGACGGTGGGCGTGGCCTACGTAGAGCAGAATGCGCAGTGGGAGGTTGACTGTTTGGCGGGAGCGTGTCAGCTTGGGTCGGATGAAGCGGCCGAACCATTTAATTTGGCAGAGGGCCAACATTCGGCCATTTTGTCCGATGCGGTAATTACTACCCCATCACCCGCCCGGTACAATGCGTATTCCAATCTGGCCAGCACCATTCCCCAACCTTCCAGCACACCGACCGATACGGCCGCGCCCCTACTTACGACAACGCCCACCGCCGCTGCCACCTGGACGCCTATGGCGGCCGCCGCTCTCGGCTCGCGCGGGCCGGAAACAACGGTTTTGGGCCAATCCGCAGCCGGGCAGGAGATTACCGTGACGCGCCTGGGGAATGGGCCGCAGGCGCTGCTGCTGGTTGGCGGCATTCACAGCGGCTACGCGCCCAACAGCGTCCAACTGGCCCGGGCGATGGTGACCTATTTCAGCCAAAATTTAACGGATATTCCCAGCAATGTCACTCTCTACATCATCGTAAACCTGAACCCGGATGCCATCAGCGCACCTGGTGAGCTGGCCGGACGGCTGAACGCCAACGGGGTGGACCTGAACCGCAACTGGGATTGCCGCTGGGATGCCAATCCCACAATCTTTGGTGAAACGCGGGAAGGGGCCGGGGGCACGGCCGTTCTCTCCGAACCAGAAGCAGCCTTGCTAAACAGCTTTATTGAGCAGGTTCAGCCGGATGCGGTTCTGATTTGGGGCGCCGGCCAACGGGCCAATGGTGTGGTCTCTCCCGGCGCCTGTGAAGTGCGCAGTCTTGTCTCAGTCGGGTTGGTACCCTACTATGCCACTGCTGCCGGATATGATTTTTTAGACAAACCGGAAGTGCTGGCCAATCCCGACCTGACCGGTGATATGACCAACTGGCTGGACAAAATTGGCACTCCGGCCATTTACGTCATTTTGCCCGGCTTTTTGGAGGTTGATTTTGCGCGGGAGTTGGAAGGGGTGTTGTCTGTGCTGACGGCCGTTTCCGCCCCGGAAAAATTACAGCAAACGCCCACGCCCATGAGCTGCCAACTGCCCGTCAACCCGGCCTGGGAAGTCATTTATGAGCAGCACCGCCAGCGGCTGGGCTGCCCGGAAAGCGGCGTGAATTTGCCCACAAGCGTGTGGCAGCCGTTTGAACACGGCCGTATGCTCTGGCGGCAAGATACCGACACCGTTTACGCCCTTTATAACGACGGCACCATGAACGCCTTTTTGGTCAACGACCCCAGTTTGGGCGATTTCCGCGAATCTGATTTAATCAAGGGGGCGATTGGCTACGTGTGGAATAGTAACTCAGCCGTTTCGCAAAAGTTAGGCCAGCCGCAGGACCAGGAGCGGCAGGCCGCCGACGTGATGGTGCAAGATTTTAGCAATGGCTTTATCATTTCCTGGCGCGAAACCAATTTACAAACCAATCTTATCTTCTTGGAAGTGAATGAATGGCAAACTCCTTAAAAAAATGGTTCGGACTCCTCAGTTTAGCCGCAGCCGGTGGTTTTGTTTACCTGAATCGCCGCCGGCTCATCGCCCGCCTGCTCCAGCTGCCGCCGCCGCAGTATCAGGTAGAGATACAGTCCGGCATCCGCATCTCCATGCCCGATGGTGTGACGCTGGCGGCCGATCTGTACCGGCCGGTTGGCCTGGACAGCGCCCCGACGATATTGACCCGAACGCCATACGGCCGTAAAAACGCCAACCAAATTTTTGCCCATCTCTTTGCCGAGCGGGGCTTCAACGTGGTGGCTCAAGATACACGCGGCCGTTTTGATTCCGAAGGCGAATTTGAGCCCTACGTCAACGAGGCGCGTGACGGGGAAGCGACGTTGGCCTGGATTGCCGAGCAGCCGTGGAGCAACGGCCGTATCGGCATGTGGGGCCAGAGCTACGTCGGCTATGTGCAGTGGGCGGCGGCCTCTACCGGCACGCCCCACCTGCACGCTCTGCTGCCCGCCATCACCCAAGCCAACCTGGGCGGGCCAAGCGAGCAGGGGTTCATGTGGCTGGATCGCACCCTGCGTTGGCTGCTGCTTCTGGATGCCATGACGGACCAATCGCTATCCGCCTGGGAACGTATGGCGCTGACCTTTTATGCGCCGGAGCAAAACAAGCGGCTGGAGCCGGGCTGGAATCATCTGCCGCTGGCCACCGCCGATGAAGCCGTCTTGGGCCATTCCCAATCGTTTTACCAGACCTGGGCGGCGCAGGATGGACCGGACTCCCCCTATTGGCAGGCAGTTGATTTGCGCCCCAAAGTGCCCGAAATCGCTGTGCCCACCCATCTGGTGGCCGGCTGGTATGATATTTTCCTCAAGGGTCAGTTAGAAGATTATCGTGCCCTGTACGAAGCGGGACACAACCCTTACCTCACTATTGGGCCGTGGACCCATGTGGCGTTGCCAGGCATGGTTGCGACTGTGCGGGAGGGGCTCGATTGGTTTAACGCTAAGTTGAAAGGGGATGAGGAGGCGATACGGCCGTATCCCGTCCACATTTACCTGCAAGGGGCCGACAAATGGTTGGGGTACGAATGCTGGCCGCCGCCCACGGAGGAAACCCCGTTCTACCTGCAAACGATGGGTCAGTTAGCCACCAGTAAACCCGCTGCCGGATCGCCGCCCGACCATTACCGCTACGATCCGGCCGATCCCACGCCCAATTTAGGCGGCGCGCTGCTCTCTATTGAGGCGGGCCAGGTGGACAACCGCCCATTGGAAGCCCGGCCCGACGTGCTGACTTACACCACGGAACCGCTCACCGCGCCGCTCACCGTCATTGGCCATGTGCGGCTGCAGCTGTACGTGCGCTCCAGCCTGGAGCATACCGATTTTTACGGCCGTTTGTGCGATGTGGATGTGGACGGCCGTTCTCTCAACATCTGCGACGGCCTGTTCCGCGTGCAGCCGGGCCGGGGCGAGCCCCAGCCGGACGGCAGCTTGTTGGTAGAGGTAGACATGACCGCCACCGCTTACCAGTTCCAGCCCGGCCACCGGCTGCGCTTACAGGTTTCCAGCGGGGCCCACCCGCGCATCAGCCGCAACCTGGGCACCGGCGAGCCCGTCATGCACGGCACTACCATGCTCGCCGCCGACCAAACCATCTACCACGATCCGGAGCATCCCTCGGCGCTCCTTTTGCCTCTCACATAAATGTTTTCATCACGAACGGCACGAATAGACGAATGGGACGAATAAAAAATTCGTGCGATTCGTTCATTCGTTATATTCGTGTTTTGCTTTTCAGTAGCCGCAGTTTCTTACTGCGCTCTTGAAGCCTGCCGCGTCTGTTTGTGTTTGGGACATCCCCGTTTATAATGTGAACAGTTGTATTCTGGGATGACAAATCAGCTGGAGAAATGGAAATGGAAGTGACAATCACGTTACCCTCTTCTCAATTTATCGCCGATTCACCGGAGCGTATAGCCTCAAAAATAAGACTGTACGCCGCTTTAGGGATGTACCAAACCGGGGAACTGTCGATGGGCGCTGCCTGCGAACTGGCCGGTGTTGATCGGTACGTCTTTCTGGATTTGCTTAAGCGCGAAGACATTCCGCTGAAAACCCAAACAGCTGCGGAATTAGAAGTCGAATTTCAGACGCTCGCCAAAGAGTAAAAATGTTAATTGTCGCTGATAGTTCGGCATTGGTAGCACTGGCGACATGTGATGCTCTTGCGATACTCGCAGCACTTTATGATAATGTAAAAGTACCGCAAGCTGTTTTGGATGAAGTCACAATCTCTGGCAAACCCCAAGCAAGAATTTTGACAGAGTTTCTTACGGAGCGTGTTGTCCCGGTTGATACAACCCAGTTTGTGTTTATGGCCGGCGGGTTAGGTAAGGGGGAGATCGAGGCCATGTTGCTATATAAAGTTATGGGAGCTGACTTTCTCCTGATTGACGATCGTCGTGCCAGGACCGTTGCTGAATCTAATGAAATTCGTTGTATTGGTGCCTTAGGCATTTTGCTGATGGCAAAACATCACAACCTGATTGGTCAGGTCACGCCTTTTGTCGAAATTCTTAGAAACTCCCCGATTCACTACAGTACTGTCCTTTTGGAAAAAACGCTTCAACTCGCTGGTGAACTTTAGAAAGATATGGATGTGGAGCGTATTTGTGTGGTTGGTTTGGGGTTGATGGGTGGTTCGCTGGCTCTGGCGCTACGGCTGGCGCGACGGTTGGCGATTCCGCAACGGCCGTTTCATCTCACCATCGTCGATACCAATCCCAAAACCCGCGCCGCCGCCGGGCGCATTGCCGACTCTGTCAGCGATGATCTGGCGCTTGGCGTAGAAAAAGCCGATCTGGTGGTGCTGGCCACGCCCGTGCGCACCATCGTCAACGTGCTGAACCGGCTCCCCGCGCTGCGCCCTGACGGCTGCATGGTGCTGGACCTGGGCAGCAGCAAGACTAACATTTGCCAGGCAATGGATGATCTACCCGACACATTTCAGGCCATTGGCGGCCATCCCATGTGCGGCAAAGAGGTGGCCGGCTTTGGCGCCGCCACCCCCGACTTGTTCCGCCAGCAAGCCTTCATTTTGTGCCCCACCAAACGCACCACGCCCGCGCTGGAAACCGTCGCCCATCAGCTCGTGGCTGATCTAGGGGCTAATCCGCTTGTTTTGCCGCCGGCTTTACACGACAATATGGTGGCGGTGGTGAGCCATCTGCCTTACATGGTGGCAGCGGCCCTCATGCGCAATGCGGCCAATCTGGGGGATGAGCGCCTCTGGCCCGTCAGTTCATCCGGCTTTCGCGACACCTCCCGCGTGTCCGGCACCGATCCCCGGATGATGCTGGACATTCTGCTGACAAACAAAACGGCCGTTCTCCAGCAAATCGCCCAATATCAGGCCCAACTAGCCGACGTCGCCGCACTCATTGAGGCGCATGATGAAGATCAATTGCTGCAATGGCTCACTGAAACCCAGCAAGCATATTGGGCCTACCGGCAGGCCAAAAAGGAACATTAAAAGCACCCGCAGGGTAGGAGAAGCTTATGTACATGCTCATCATGGTTTTAGACGATACGGCCCATCTCAACGATGTGCTCAACGCCTGGGACGAGGCGGGTGTGGCCGGGGTGACCATCATCGAAAGCACCGGCATTAATCGCGTGCTGCAGCGGCACAGCGCCGAGATGGCTTTTGCCGGGTTTAGCCAGATTTTTGGCAGTGGCCGGGTGGGGCACAATACGCTGTTTACCGTGATCGACAGTCTGGAATTGGCAGAAGCGGCCGTAGCCGCCACCGAAGCCGTCTTGGGCGATTTAACCGAGCCGGACAAGGGCATCATTTTTGCCGTGCCCGTTGCCAAAACATGGGGATTAACTTTGACAAGGTGACCGGGTGACAAGGTGACGGGGTGAAAATCCTCACCTGCCATCTGCAACTTGCGCACTTGCAAACTCAAATTATGGTCTGGATACAATTTTTACTCAGTGCGGCCGTTGTGGTTTATGCGGCCATAAAATTAGCCGAATATGGCGACATCATCGCTGTGCGCACCAAGCTTGGCGGGCTGTTTGTCGGCACCATTTTTCTGGCCGGGGCTACTTCTTTGCCCGAGCTGATCGCTTCGATCAGTGCCTTTCAAGCCGGGTTTCCCAATCTGGCGGCGGGTAACTTTTTTGGCAGCAACATGGTCAACATGATGCTGCTGGCGCTGGTGGATCTGATCAATTACCAGGTGCCGCTGCTGCGCCGCATTGCCATCAGCCATGCGCTGACGGCCGCACTCACCACCATCCTCAT
>CALBTC010000543.1 GCA_937967805.1 uncultured Anaerolineaceae bacterium | reverse complement strand
TTCGTGAAGGTGGCCTCACCGTTGGCTCTGGCGTGATTACTAAAATCCTGAATTAGGATTGTCATAGAGGCGTTGCGATTCCCGGAATCCAACGCCTCTACTTTCGAGGAAACGTATGGCAAAGCAGAGAATTCGCATCCGTTTAAAAGCTTATGATCATCGCGTGTTGGATCAATCTGCCCGGCGCATCGTAGGTACGGCCGAACGCACCGGTGCTAAAGTGGTTGGCCCCGTGCCGCTGCCAACACGCATTGAGCGGTTCACCGTGCGACGCAGTACATTTATTGATAAAGATTCGCATGAGCATTTTGAGATTCGGACGCATAAGCGCTTGATTGATGTGATCAACCCGGACTCAAAGACAATTGATACCTTGATGCGGCTGAATCTGCCCGCCGGGGTTGACATTGAGATTTCTATTTAAAACAAATCTCTGATCAAAGGATGATGCAGCACATGCCTGGTTGCTGACAGTCCTGGGAGGTTAAGGTGAAAGGATTACTAGGTAGAAAGTTGGGGATGGCCCAGGTTTTTGGTGAAAATGGTATCGTCACACCGGTGACAATCATTGAGGCTGGCCCATGCTACGTAACACAACTGAAAACGAAAGATACGGATGGGTATACGGCCGTTCAAATCGGCTTCAGTGAAGTGAAAGAAAAACGGTTAAGTAAAGGCCAGCAAGGTCATCTGGGGCTGCTTAAAAAAGGCAAAGGCCGCAAAAAGGGACAAAATATTCCCGCCTTGCGTTATTTGCGTGAGTTCCGCACTAAAGATGTGGCAGAGCACGCTGTGGGCCAAACGTTAACCGTAGAGCAGTTTGAAGTAGGCGAACGCGTTGATGTAACCGGCAAAACCAAAGGTAAAGGGTTTGCCGGTGTGGTGAAACGATACGGTTTTGGCGGGGGTATTAAAACTCACGGCCAGTCAGACCGCTGGCGTGCGCCCGGCTCCATTGGCGGCACTTCCGGTACCGCACGTGTCTTCAAAGGCAAGCGGATGCCGGGCCGGATGGGGAATGATGGCTACACTGCCCAAAACTTAGAAGTAATGCGCGTTGATGCAGAGCGTAACCTGTTGGCCGTGAAGGGATCCGTTCCTGGGGCAAAAGGGGCGCTCGTCGTTATTCGGAAAGCAGCAAAAGGCTAGCGGAGGCGTTGTGATGAAAGTTTCAGTTTTCAACATGGCTGGCAAGGAAGTCAACAGCGTAGACCTCCCGGCTAGCATTTTTGAAGCAAAGATTAATCGTGATCTGATGCACCAGGCGTTGGTGCGACAAATGGCCAATGCCCGCTTGGGAACACACAAGGCTCAGGGTCGTTCGGAAGTAAACCGTACAGGCGCCAAGGCATATCGGCAAAAAGGGACGGGCAATGCGCGTCATGGCAGCAAACGTGCCCCGATCTTTGTAGGTGGTGGCGTGGCTCACGGGCCTCTGCCGCGTAAATACATCAAACAGATGCCCCGGAAAATGCGCCGGGCAGCCTTACGCTCCGCATTGAGCGTCAAGGCCGAAAATGAAGCCATCGTTTTGGTGGATGAGCTATCGTTAGATGCCCCCAAAACCCGTGATATGAAAGCATTTGTACAAGCATTGGCCGTAGATGGCAGCGCTCTGGTGCTTTTGCCTGAGCGTAATGATAACGTCGAAAAATCGACCAGAAATTTGAGCGATGTGAAAACGTTGCGGGCAAATTACCTGAACATTCGCGATCTTTTGGGGTATGACAAAATTGTGATGCCTTTGGCTTCTCTGGATGTAATCACCAATTTTCTGGGTGACATAGAAGGGTTTGAAGAGCTAGAAGAGATTGAAGAGAGTGGGGAGGAGGCATAATCATGCAGCTGCACTGGCGTGAAATAATCCGTCGCCCCGTGGTGACAGAAAAAAGTAGTTATAACGTTGATTTTAACAATCAATACACATTTGTGGTGCATTCTCGGGCTAACAAGATGCAGATTAAGCAAGCGATAGAATTAGCCTGGCCCGAGGTTGCTGTTGAGAAGGTTCGCGTAGCCAATATGCCGGCCAAACGGGCTCGTCGTTTTCGTCGAGTTACTACGCGGAAGGTTGGCTGGAAAAAAGCGATTGTAACGCTTGCACCTGGCGACACGATAGATTTGTTTGAAGGTGTGTAATGCATAAGACAGTAATTGGGTAATGGGGTAAGTGAGTCGTTAAAACGGCCCGATACCAATTACTTGATTACTGAAAGTTTTTGAGCAGGGATGAGGGCATTTGCCTGTCAGGGTGTGTTCCTCGAAGGTCAAAATGCCTGTAGCCCGTCTCTGGAGGAAATATGCCAATTAAAGTTTTTAAGCCCACGTCGCCGGGTCGCCGCGACATGAGTGGGCAAACCTTTGAGGAAGTGACCCGGATTGGTCCGGAACGCAGCCTTACCAAAGGTTTGAGAAAGCAAGGCGGCCGTAATTTTCGCGGGAAGATCACCATCCGTCATCGTGGCGGTGGGCACAAACGTCGTTATCGTGAGATCGATTTTAAACGGCGTGACAAGTTTGGAATTCCAGCACGGGTGAGTTCAATTGAATATGATCCGAACCGTTCGGCACGCATTGCTTTACTGGTGTATGCCGACGGAGAGAAGCGATACATTATTGCGCCGCTTGGTGTGCGTGTAGGGGATGAGATCATGAGTGGCCCGGACGCGGAAATCCGTCCCGGTAATGCCTTGCCGCTGGAAAATATCCCGTTAGGTACGCAAGTTCACAATATTGAGCTGCAAGTTGGTCGTGGGGGGCAGATGGTTCGTTCTGCCGGCACCTCGGCGCAACTGCTGGCCAAAGATCATCCCCGCTATGCGACGCTGCGTCTGCCTTCTGGTGAGGAGCGATATGTTCCGCAGGAATGCCTGGCGACAATTGGCCAGGTAGGCAATGTGGAACATGGCAACGTGAAGCTGGGCAAGGCCGGACGCAAGCGTCATTTGGGTATTCGTCCCGGTGTTCGTGGTTCGGCGATGAATACGAACGATCATCCGCATGGTGGTGGTGAAGGCCGCGCGCCAATTGGTATGGCAGCGCCGAAGACGCCGTGGGGAAAACCGGCACAAGGTAAGCGCACCCGTCGTAATAAGGCGACGGATAAGTTCATTTTCCGTCGTCGCAGCAAGAAGCGCCGGTAGGAGGTAGATT
>CALBTC010000542.1 GCA_937967805.1 uncultured Anaerolineaceae bacterium | reverse complement strand
TATTCCGGCAATTGTTATTGGGAGATTGGGCGGGGTTTCGTGGGGTTTCCTCGCCCATTTGCTTCTCCTGATAAAAGGTTCGTCCTATTATCGTAGGACGAACCTTTTCTTTTTCTTTTTTATTCTGGCAATGTGTGCTGTAGTAGACGAAGCCAATTTTGCCCCAGTACGGCCGTTATCGCCTCATCCCCATACCCCCTTTCCTTTAAGCCGGCACCAATTCCGCCTAAATCCATTACCGAATTAATACCCGTTGGCAATTCAGCCACACCAAATGCCCCACCCAGTCCGGTGCCCAGCCCAACATGCTCTGCATCACCAAGCACTTGACAAACGTGATCAATGTGAGCCACGACGTGATCAATTGTAAAAGTATGTTTGGGATCGCCATGCCGGTGGCCGCGCCGCAGCAGCACATTGTAAGGCGAAATGCCAATCACCCCATCCCGCTCTCCGATCAACTGAATTTGCGTATCGCTCAGGTGACGTTCACTGTCGCGCACAAGCGCGCGGGCGTTGCTGTGTGAAGCGATGACGGTACCGGGATAGCTGTCCAGCAGGTCCAGGGATGCTTTTTCACTCAAATGGCTGAGATCGGCAATGAGGCCAAAGTCGGCCATGATCTCCAGTAGTTGACGGCCCGCTTTGGTGAGGCCAAAGGGACTGCCGCGCTGAAAACCAGAAGCGTACACCGTATCATCCCAGGCTAAACCAACGATGCGCAGGCCGCGCTCCACCCATCGCTCCAATTCTTCTGGTTCTAGAATTGGGTCTGCCCCTTTGAGCAAGGGGACGATGCCTAAGAACGGCCGTTCCCCCCCGGCAAAACTATCCACCACCTCAGCCAACCCTGCCTGGCTACGCACCAGCCGAACGGTTTCGTCCTCATCCGCCAGCCGATGATAATAATCAAGCTGGGCTGTGGCCATTTGTGCAGCTTGCGCCGGGGTGTGGTAGCTGGATTCGGCGGTACGACGCGCAGCCGGCGGGGCAAAGAGGGTGCCAAAAATGAGGCCAACGCCAGCTTCTTTGATGGCAGGTAGCGTCACGGTAGCAAGGCCTGCCGGATGGCGGCCTTTTTCCTGATCGCGTAGCTGTTGGAGAGATTGGTGGTGGTTACGGCCGTTTACCAGCGCGTCGTAAGCCAGGTCCAGGTGGCCATCAACGATGAACATGGCTACTCAATCAAATCACGCAGCGTTTTCAGGTTGATTGGATCCATCTCGATTTCGTTGCCGTCCTCATCTTCTTCTGTTTTGGGCGTTTCCAGGTGGGCAGGATGCTCAGCCCAGCGAGAATCGTTGACAAAGTTGGCAAAGCCAGATTTACCGATGTGCCCCTCGCCAATATGTTCGTGACGATCTTTGTTGGAGCCAAGCTCATGCTTGCTGTCGTTAAAGTGGAAACATTTAATCTTGTCCAGGCCAATTTTCTCATCGAAAGTATTCATCGTTTCGGCGTAGGTTTCTGGCGTGCGAATGTCATAACCGGCAGCAAAGACATGGCAGGTGTCGAAGCAGACACCCAGCCGCTCGTTGGCACCAACTTCCGATAAAATGTAGGCAAGCTGCTCAAAGCTGCGGCCGATGTTGGTGCCCTGCCCGGCCATTGTTTCGACACAGACGGTGACGTTGGCGCAGGATTCGGCCGTTTCATCCAGCAAACGCTTCAAGCCACGCACAATGAGATCCATGCCCGACTGCTCATCACCACTGACAAACGAGCCGGGATGAAAGGTGAGCAGCGGAATATCAAACGCAGCGGCCCGTTCCACTTCATCCTTCAGCGCCTGGTAAGATTTTTCCCAAAGATCATCATCCGGGGAAGCGATGTTAATCAGGTAGCTGGCATGAACCGCTACCGGATAAATGTGGTCGTATTCCTCCGCTGCTTCTCGGTATTTCTTAATATCTTTGTCAGTAATGGGTTTGGCTTTCCACTGTCGGTTACTTTTGGTAAACACCAACATTGAATCACAGCCTGCTTCGTCACCACGGGCAAACGCTTTATACAAACCGCCAGCCGCGCTCATCTGTGCGCCTAATCGCATATTTCCTCACTTTTTGGTTGTTTCATAATGGCAGGACTGGCAGTCCTACGCCAATATTTGGTTGCTAGGTTTTAGGACTGCCAGTCCTGGGCTTCAACATTGTCTAAAGATCGTACCGGTCGTCCCGCTGTGCGCCAAAAAAGCCGATGGTTTCGTTGCCGTCTAAAGAGTAAACGGCATCGCCTACCACCCGCCAGATGCGGTTGCCGGCTAAATCTTCTACAAAATTGCCGCGGAGATAACCGGTTGGTTCACCGTCCAGGGTGAATAATGTACCTCCTTGTAGATAAGCAAACTGTTCTCCTTTTTGATCAATTAATCCACGCATGATTATGGCACCGTAAACGTTACGCGGGTGGCCCCGGTGCTATCTTGCAGCGTGACGGTTTCACCCGACGTCCAAATGGCTTCACTGAGGCCCCAAAACAGGGCAGTGGGGCCGTTGGCTCCGCTGGTTGTATTCAATTGCAGGTCGGACCCGGCAAAGAGGGTAACCTGGCCAAAACGATACTCGTGGCCATCTTCGTCCAGCAGGGTCCAGTTTTGCAGAGCGATGGGAGCATCGCCGCTGTTGGTGAGGAGAACGGCTTCGTTGGCCAGTTGGTCTGGGCCGATCACGGCCGAAATTTCCACTACCGCCTCGCCTGCTCCCACCGGCTGGGTAGCGATGGGCGTGGGCAAAACGGCTTCTTGGGGAACGGCCGTTGCCTGCGGCTCTGGCGTCGATGTACCACCAATAGGAATGACAAGCTGCTGCCCAACGGAGATGATGTTTTCATTGGGCAGTCCGTTTTCGTCTACGATAGCATCCACCGTCACATCATAAAGCTGACTGATGGTACCTAATGTATCACCCGCCTGAACCACATGAATGAGCGGACCGTCATCCGGCTCAGCAGTATTGGTGGGGGCGATTTCTTGTTGTGGCACGGCCGTAATTTGCAAAAAGGCGGGGGTAATCGTGGTAGGGATGGTTGCGGTCGTTTCCGCATCGCCATCCCGGTTATCCCACCAATACAAAATGGCCAGCACCACAACCGTGGAAACCATAATATTCAGCAGCAAAAACGGAATCATCTTTCGAGCAGACATGCACCTCTCCTCATTTGTTGTTATTGTACATCATTGGCCTAAAGTCCAAAAACAGGGAAAATAGCAGTTCATAAATTGCAGGAAGTACAAGCAAGGGCTATTTGATGTCTAATAAATTAAAGATTCTGTTTCTAAGCGCCGAGGTGGCGCCCTTCGCCAAAACCGGCGGCCTGGGTGATGTGGGCGGTTCGCTGCCCAAAGCTTTACACGAGATGGGCCATGATGTCCGGGTGGTGATGCCCGCCTATCAAAAAATCGAGGCGGGGTATCCTGGCGTTGCACCATTGCCGGGTTCATTAAGCGTGCCAACAGGCGTGGGACATCTCACCGCCGGTGTGTTTCAGGGAACGCTGCCCAACAGCCAGGTACCCATCTACTTTATTGCCGAAGGTAACCTGTTTAGCCGCCCCAGCCTGTACGGTTACGGTGATGATGCGTACCGCTTTGCCTTTTTCAGCCGCGCCGCGCTTGAGTTAACAGCTACCCTGGAATGGAAGCCAGACATTGTTCATGCTCACGATTGGCACACGGCTCCGGCGCTTACCTGGCTCTCCACCGCCGGACAAGGTTACGAACAGTTTCGTGGCATCGCCACCGTTTTTACCATTCACAATTTGGCGCATCAGGGCAAAACGAACTGGCGCATTTTTGATTACATGGGTTTGCAAACCCACTCGCTGGCCGAAGAAGGATTTGACGAGGTTAACTTTATGGCCCGGGGCATTTACCATGCCACGATGGTCAACACGGTAAGCCCGACTTACGCTCGCGAGATCATGACACCGGCAGGTGGTGCCGGACTGGATGGCCTGCTGCGCCATCGTCATTTTGATGTACATGGTATTTTGAACGGTTTGGATTATGAAGAATGGGACCCGGCGGCAGATAACAGTTTAGCCAGTTATTATGACGTGAATCATCTCGAAAAACGGCTGCACAACCGCCGCGCTCTGCAATCCCGCGCCAACCTGCCCCAGCGCGACAACATCCCGCTGGTAGCCATGGTCTCCCGGTTGGATTGGCAAAAAGGGCTGGATATTACCGGCCACGTCATTCATCTGCTGATGAACGGCTACTCTGGAGACGCCCAGTTTATTGTGCTGGGCACCGGCGATCCGGGTTACGAAGAGATGTTTGCCCGGCTAGCCGCTTATCATCCGGAAAAAATGACCGCCTACCTGAGCTACGACGCCAATTTTGCCCCGCTCATCTACGCCGGCAGCGATATGTTCCTAATGCCGTCGCTGTTTGAGCCGTGCGGGCTGGGACAGCTCATTGCTATGCGCTACGGCAGCGTGCCGGTGGTGCGGGCCACCGGCGGTCTGGCCGACACCGTGACCGACGGCGAAACCGGCTTTACGTTTTACGATTACAATGCCGACGCCTTCTGGCAAACCCTGCAGCGAGCTATCTACGTGTACAATGTAGATAAACCCCGCTGGCAGGGCATCCAGCAAAACGGCATGCGCTCCGACTTTTCCTGGCAGCGCTCGGCCAGCGGCTACCAGCAGCTTTATGAGTGGGCTATTGCCCGCACACTGAATGGATGATCCCGTAAGGGCGCGTCGCGACGCGCCCCTACAAATCCCAAATTTTTGATAAAGGGTTCTCACTATGCGCTTTGAACGTGCTGCAGGCATCTTACTCCATCCAACCTGTTTTCCTGGCCGCTACGGCATCGGTGATTTTGGCGATGCCGCCTATGAATTTGTCGACTTTTTAGTTGCCAGCAAGCAGTCGCTGTGGCAAATTTTGCCGTTGGGTCCTACCGGCTATGGCGATTCGCCGTACCAGGCGTTTTCGGCCTTTGCCGGCAATCCGCTGCTGATTAGCCCGGACCGGTTGGTGCGGGATGGCTATTTGCCGGAAACGGCCGTCCACACCGTCCCTCCTTTCCCCAATCACGCCGTCGACTATGGCCCGGTCATTGAGTACAAAACCGACCTCCTGCAGCAGGCCCACGAGCATTTTTTGGCACACGGTACAGAGGAGCAGCAAGGCGCTTACCGGCAGTTTTGCTCAACCCAAAGCAATTGGCTGGATGATTTCGCATTTTTTATGGCGTTAAAAAACCATCATGTCGATCATGAGGGCGGCGTCTGGAACACCTGGCCGCGCGAAATTGCTCTGCGTGAGCCAGAAGCGATGGCTAGCTGGGCCAAAAAACTGGCAAACGAAATCGACCGGCATAAATTTTTGCAGTTTCTCTTCTTCCAGCAATGGCTCAGCCTAAAATTGTACGCCAACGAACGCGGCGTCAAAATCATTGGCGACATTCCCATTTTTGTAGCGTTTGATAGCGCCGACGTGTGGGCCAACCCGGAGCTGTTTTACCTGGACGAAACCGGGGCCCCCACCGTCATTGCCGGGGTGCCGCCAGATTACTTTAGCGAGACGGGTCAGCGCTGGGGCAACCCGCTCTACCGCTGGGAGCGCATGGCCGAAGCGGGCTATCCGTGGTGGTCGACACGCCTGCAAATGAGCTTCACTCAGGCCGACATTGTACGCATCGACCATTTTCGCGGCTTTGACGCTTACTGGGAAATTCCCGCCGACGAGCCAACGGCCGTTGTCGGGCGCTGGGTCAAGGGACCAGGAGCCGTCTTCTTCCAGGCCATGCGCAATGCCCTGGGCGAACTGCCTTTTATTGCCGAAGATTTGGGCGTCATCACGCCAGACGTCGTCGCTTTGCGTGAAGCATTTGACTTCCCCGGCATGAAGATTTTGCAATTTGCCTTTGGCGGCGAACGCAACAGCAGCTTCCTGCCCCACACCTTCGATAAAAACTCCGTCGTTTACACCGGTACGCATGATAACGAAACGGTGTTGGGCTGGTATCGCAATGCCACCGAGTCTGAGCGGGACCACATTCGGCGCTACATGCAAATCAGCGGGCAGAACATCTCCTGGGATATGACCCGGCTGGCGTATATGTCTGTGTCGAATACGG
>CALBTC010000541.1 GCA_937967805.1 uncultured Anaerolineaceae bacterium | reverse complement strand
TGGTAATCCATGATGCTTATTTATACCACAGGTCTCAGACCTGTATAGTTACATGTTTTTTGTCTTAGCAACTATTGGAGGCGGCTTTGGACCAGTTTAACAATAGGCCACATCTCATCTGGGGCTTTGTCGGTGCGCTGCTGGCTTGCCTGATAACCATTTACGTATTGCCCACGCAGGCAGCGGAACAGGATATTACGGCCGTTATCCAGTCACACCCCCCCGTCACTGAGATAAACCAGGGAGAAGCGGCCAAACTGCCCGACAGCCATTTGCCCTTGACCCAACTCGCCGACGACGCAGCCTGCCGCCTGTGTCACCAGGACACAGAGGCCGTTGTGGAATTTCCGTCCGGCGAAACCGTTTCGGCCCAGGTCGATCTTTCTACTTTGGCCAATTCGGCGCACGGTACGGCCGCAGACGATCCATTGGAATGTTTTAGCTGCCACCAGCCCGTCAATGATTATCAGCAGCCCCATGCTCCCCTCACCGCCGATACGCTGCGCGAATACGAGCTGGAGCAAGCGGCCAACTGTGAAACCTGCCACGTGCAGCCCCATCTTACCAGCCATCCCGGCCCGGAGGCTGATAACCCCGTGACCTGCACCGACTGCCACGGCTCTCATGACGTGTTGACTGTTGCCGAATGGCAGGCAGGTGAAGGCACCGAAACGTGTGTTGATTGCCATACTGAGGCAGAGGTTCCCTTGGTAGAAGCCGGCCAGTTAACCGAAATTGTGCAGACCGGGCTGTTTACCCAGCAGCCAGACAACAGCTACTGTCTCGCCTGCCACAGCCAGGAAGGGCTTACCTACGTCTTCCCCAACGGGGACGTGCTTGATTTGACCATTGATGAGCAGGCGCTGCACGATTCCGTGCATGGCGAGGCCAACTCATGGCAGCCGCTGGACTGCACTGACTGCCACGAGATCGACAGCTTCCCGCACGAGCCGGT
This sequence comes from uncultured Anaerolineaceae bacterium, assembly GCA_937967805.1. Next base: position 11,576 of record CALBTC010000541.1, on the reverse strand, counting down.
GACGGCCGTAAGCCTGCGTGAGTACAATTTGCAGCAATATCCCTTGTGCGGCCGTTGCCATGAACCGAAATATGACCAAACGTTGGATGACGTGCATGGTCGGGCGATTGCGGAAGGGAATGAGGAAGCGGCCGTTTGCACCGACTGCCACGGCGCGCACGACACCCCTATCCCCGACGAGCCCCGCGAGCGCATCTCTTACACCTGCGAACAGTGCCACAGCACCATTTTTGAAGAGTATGCTACCAGCGTTCATGGCGAAGCCCTGCTTGGTGAAAGCAATCCAGACGTGCCCACCTGCATCGAATGCCACGAGGTCCACAACATTACCGACCCCACCACGGCGCTGTTCCGCATTCGCTCACCCCAGCTGTGCGCCGAATGCCACGCCGATGAGGAACTAATGGCGGAGTATGACATCTCCACGGAGGTGTTCGACACTTACGTGGCCGATTTCCACGGCACTACCGTCACCCTGTTTGAACATCAGGACCCAAATGCGGAGACAAACAAAGCAGTTTGTTATGATTGTCACGGCGTCCACGACATCAAGTCTCCAGATGATCCTGAAGCGGGCATTAAGGCCAATTTGCTGGAAACCTGCCAGCAGTGTCATCCCGACGCCACCACCAACTTCCCAGATAGTTGGACCAGCCATTTTAAACCGTCTTTGCAGAACAACCCGCTTGTTTTCCTGGTAGATCTTTTCTACCAGATTGTTATTCCAGCCACTGTAGGCTTTTTCGGCTTCATGGTTGCTACAGACATTTACCGGCGCGTGCGCCTGCGGTTAAGGGGGTAAAAAGATGACCAGCCAAGCACAAAAAACAGAAAAACACACAGAAGAACAATACCCCCGTTTTCGTACCATGGCCCGCATCGAGCACGCCATCCTGATGGTGAGCTTCACTGTTTTGGCTGTAACCGGCATCCCCCAGAAATATGCCCTGCAAAATTGGGCCCAATGGATGATCGATGTAATGGGCGGCATCGAACTAACGCGCATTATTCATCGTTGGGCTGCCATCGTGTTGGTAGTGGGCTCCATTTACCACCTGTTTACTTCCGCTTACCGCTTTTTTGTCAAGCGGGAGCGAATGCGGATGCTGCCGGTAAAGAAAGACATGCAAGACTTGATCCAGACGGTCAAATTTAATCTGGGCTTTTCAGATGAGGCCCCCCGGATGCCAAAGTTTAATTTTGGCGAAAAGCTGGAATATTGGGCCGTGGTTTGGGGTACAGCGATTATGGCCATTACTGGCTTCATGCTGTGGAACCCCATTGCCACGACGGTGTTTTTACCAGGACAATTTATTCCGGCGGCCAAAGCCGCCCACGGTGGCGAAGCGCTGCTGGCCGTGCTCAGCATCCTTATCTGGCATATGTACAATGTGCATATCAAACATTTTAATCCCAGCATGTTCACCGGCAAGCTGCCCCGTCACCAAATGGAAGAGGAACACGCACTGGAACTGGAACGGCTGGAAGCTGGCGGCAAGCCGTGGCCGGAGCTGGATTTGCCGGTGCGGCAGCGGCGGCAGCGTATCTTTTTTGCCGTCAGCATTGTGGTTGGGGCATTGCTGCTTGTGGCCCTGATTTGGGCCTTTACATTTGAAGAAACGGCTATAGAGACCATTCCGCGCGTGACGCGTGAGGTATTTGTGCCGTTAAGTACGCCGTCACCATAAGCTGGCTGCTCAACCGGTGGTCAGCTGTATGTTTTTATTTTTTGAGTTGATAGACGTTGCTGAGACCGTCGTTAAGCATCGTCTTTTAGCTATTTTGGAAAGGGTGCCAGCGAGGTTTTCTTTCTGGATTTTCTTTCTGAAATGAATCCGTTGCAAAGGAGGTTTATATGATTCACCCGAAGTACAAAAGCGTTTACGTTGTGCTCGGGCTTCTATTATTTCTGAGCCTGGCTGTAGTTGCCTGCAGCCAGGATCCGGAAACCGTGGAAGTGACACGGGTTGTAGAAGTGCCGGGCGACGCCGAAACCGTCGAAGTACCGGTGGAAGTTGAGGTAACGCGCGTTGTGGAAGTGATGGTAGAGCCGGAATCAATGTCGGCCGTATCCGTCGTTCCCTTTGAAGCACAGTGGGCCGCTTCCGGCCACGCTGACGCCAGCGCCGAAGCCTTTGTCCATTGGGATGAAGACGACCCGGCTGAAATACCGGCCCGGTGTGCCAAATGTCACAGCACGCCTGGCTTCCTCGACTTCCTTGGGGTCGATGGTTCTGCTTTTGGCGCAGTCGATGCCGCTGCACCGCTTGGCACGACAGTTGAGTGTGAAGCGTGTCACAACGACGTCACCGTGGACCTGACCAGTGTGGTCTTCCCCTCTGGGGCAGAGCTCACCGGGCTGGGACCTGAAGCGCGCTGTATGCAGTGCCACCAGGGTCGAGCGTCTACGGTCTCCGTCAACGACTCCATCGTTGAAGCTGGGCTTGACCCACAGGCAGACTTGGACACCGTCAGCGAAGATCTGGGCTTCACCAACATTCATTACTACGCGGCGGCCGCCACAAGGTATGGCACCGAGGTAATGGGTGGTTATGAATACGAAGGACAAGCGTACGATCCCAAGTTTGATCATGTGGAAGGGTACGATACCTGCGTAAGCTGCCACGATCCGCACACGTTGGAAGTTCAGTTTGACGAGTGCACGGCCTGCCACACCGACCTGCAAGGGCCGGACGATCTGGTAAATATCCGTATGGCCGGTTCTCTGGTCGATTACGATGGCGACGGCGACCTGAGTGAAGGCATCTACTTCGAGATCGAAGATATGCGGACCATCTTGTTCGATTCCATGCAAATGTATGCAGCAGAAGTAAGCGGTACGCCCATCGTTTTTGATGATCACAGCTATCCTTACTTCTTCATTGACAGCGATGGCGATGGTGCCGTAAGCGAGGGTGAAGCAGCATACCCCAACGCTTACAATGCCTGGACGCCACGACTGGCTAAGGCTGCCTACAACTACCAGGTATCGTTGAAAGATCCGGGGCGGTATGCACACGGTGGCAAGTACATCATTCAGCTTCTCTATGATTCCATTGCCGACTTGAATGAAGCCATTTCTACACCCGTAGACATGGAAACCTTGCGCCGCAATGACCACGGTCACTTTGCCGCCTCTGAGGAAGCATTCCGTCATTGGGATGAAGATGGCGCGGTGCCAGGCAGATGCAGTAAATGCCACACGGCTGCCGGTTTGCCGCTGTTTGCCACGGAAGGCGTAACCATTAGCCAACCGGTAGCCAGCGGTCTGAACTGCGCTACCTGCCACAGCGATCTGGAAACGTACGAACTGTACACGTTTGATGCGGTAGAGTTCCCCAGTGGCGCATCGGTTACCTTTGGTGAAGGTGATGTATCCAACACCTGCATTAACTGTCACCAGGGACGCTCATCAACCGTTTCGGTGAACCAGGCGATTGGCGATCTGGGCGACGATGAGTTGTCGGAAAACCTGCGCTTCCTGAATATCCATTACTTTGCCGCTGGTGCAACGCTCTTTGGCGCGGAAGTGCAGGGCGCGTACCAGTACGCGGACAGTGAGTATTTGGGTCGCAACGAGCACGTTGGCGCGTTTGACAGCTGTACAGAATGCCACAACACCCATGCCTTGGAAGTTGAAGTGGCAGAATGTGCCGATTGTCATGAAAACGTGGAAACGGCCGAAGATCTGGCTGCTATCCGCGTTAGCGAAGTAGACTTCGACGGTGATGGCGACGTCACTGAAGGTCTGGATGGCGAAATTGACACCATGGCAGAATTGCTCTATGCAACAATGACTGAATACGCCGTGAGCGTTGGTGCCGATCCAATTGTTTATAACTCACACGCTTACCCGTATTACTTCAACGATGCAGGTGACCGTTACGCTACCTGGACGCCGACATTGCTGCGCGCAGCCTACAATTACCAATATGTACAAAAAGACCCGGGCGCCTATGCCCACAACGGCCTGTACGTCATTCAAGTTCTGTATGACACGCTGGTTGATGTTGGTGCGGATGTGTCTGGTATGACACGGCCAGTAGTAAGCGCGGACGGCGGTTAACGCTCCGCTGAAACGCATTCACTTTGGTTAGAACAAAAAGGAGCAGGTCCGAAAACCTGCTCCTTTTTCTTTGGAGATAGCTGCTGGGCAGGGGCAACGCAAAGTGTCGCTCAGCCTATCCACTCACTGCTTGCTTCTACCCCTCTGGTGCTCCGTTTTCCACCCATTCTCGCAAGGCGTTGAGCTCGTCTTCAAGCACCTGGCCGAAATGTTCGGCAGGGCCAGACTGCCGCGAAATTATCAGGCTGGCATCTGGATCACCAGGTATCACGACCGGACCATTCTGGCCCCCCGCCATCAGCCCGTCGTAGCTGCTGAGGTCCAGGTCGGCTTCAGCCAGGTTCCCACTATGACAAAAGACACAGCGTCCTTCAAACATGGCTTTAAAGGTCTCTTCATACGTGCGCGGAACGCCCTCCAGCAAATAAGGGCTGGTGTTCAATAAGATATACTGCTGGCGTGCCAGCACCGGCTGCAGTTCAGGCGCGTCAAATCCCGCAAAAACCCATTCATTCGAGTGACAAGATGAATTTCCGCAAAACGAGTTGTCGTTCGGCGGTGGTCCTTCCAGTTCCGTGTAGTCTACGGCGGGATCGGCCGGCTCATGACAAGCAGCACACGATGAATCGATAACGCCACCGTGGAGAGTAATCCAGCTGGTATGGGTGTGAGATGGCGGTTCAGGTCCGCGCACCAGCTCGATTTTAGTCACCAACGACTGGTTATCAGCAATCACCGGCACGGAATGGCATATGTTACATTCCAGGCGGATGCTCTCTTCACTTCCGGTTAGATGGTTGCCATCGTGACAGCGGAAGCAGCCTGGGAAATCCTTGTGCCCCAGGTTGTTGGGATGGGTATCCCAGTCGATCTTTTGCTCTGGAAACACCATCTGCTGATACATATCCTGCAATGTTACCACTGCCTGCTGAATCTCTTCTTGCCGCTCAGCGTAAATGTCAGGATAACGATCAGCATAATAGGTTCCCAGGGTGACGAAGTTGGCTAATGCTGCTTCACTATCGGGATACGGTTCACGCAGCAGCGCCACCGACTGTTCTCGAATGTCGGGCAGCGAGCGCGGCAGCAGATTTTTGGTAAGGGCCTGATCAACAGCCTCTGTTGGATTAGGGATCTCATGTGTGATCCGGTTGTGGCAGGTGATGCAGTCCATCTTCTGCAGCGTGGTGCCGGCCACATCATCTGGTGTAAAGTCAGAGGTTATATCGTAATACTCTTTGACACTGCCATCATGATCTACTACGCGCACATAGGGAATGTCTTGCTCTAGATAATCTGTGGCCAGATAATAAACTTCGTTTTCAATGTGCCAGTGAATACCGCGTCCCAGCCCCTCACGCTCGGTACCACCACCCGTTTTCATGATCAGGTAGAGGAGTTCCGGATCGGTGCCGTCCGCATTGTAATTACGAATTTCGCGCAAACTGTCATCAGAAAACTTTTCAGGAAAGTGGCAGCGTTCACAAGAGTCGCGGGCAGGGCGCATGTTGCGCGTGTGGATGGGAAATTCGTAATCCTGGGTTATCGTTAATATGACGTGGCGCAGATCGCCTGCTTTGCGCGTGAATTGGGTCGTGAATACGTCGCGCCCGATGTGGCATTCTACGCACTGCACCCGCGCGTGGGGCGATTGCAGGTAGGCACTGAATTGGGGTGGCATGGTATGGCAGGTGGTACCACAAAATTCCGATGAGTTAGTGTACGTCCACGCTTCTACGCTGCCGTAGATAACCCCAAAGATGAGCACGCCGGCCACGGCAAATGGCAGGATGCGTACCCAAAGTGGGCTGCCTGCGGGGGGAAAGACAAACCGTTTGAATGCTGACCAAATTTTGCGCATATGCGGCTCCTATTCTGATAAAAAGGTATGGACTGGATAGAAACGGCCGTTCCCAACAAACTTTATGGCGTTGGCGTTCCTTCCCCTTCAACCGGTTCCGCCGTGGGCTGCGGCGTCGGTGTTGGCGGATCGTGATAACCGTTGGCAGCAAGGGCCAGCTCCTCCAGGGAACGCTCCGAGTAAAACTCACCATTGTGACAATGCTGGCAGGCATACGAGAGCGTGATATAAGGCATTACCTGCGTGCCATCTTCGCTAAATTGCGGAGCGTCAGGATCAGGATTGATGGAAAATTGGTGGGCACTCACGTCTGCGGTGAACTGCGCCACATCCGCAACGGCCGATTTGGCCATTGGCGGCATGTGGCAATCAATACAATCCACAGGACCGTGCCTGGGGTTATTTTGCGTCTCCGCCTGCCAATGGCAAGTTTCACATGCCTGCATAATGCCCGCGTTAGGATTAACTATCTCGTCTTCATACAAAGCGCTGGAATGCGGATCATGGCAGGTCACACACGTCAGGGCAAAATGCTTTGAATTGTATAGATCTTCATACTGTTCATGGTGCCTGGCAAAACCGTCGGCCGCATCAATGATGGCCGGATCGTTTCGCACATGGCACTTTCCACATAGTTGGGAGGAGCGATCAATTTTCACATCCATGCCGTACGGATCGTTGGCGTGCAGACTGCCCGGCCCGTGGCATGCTTCACACTGTATGCCGGGCAAAGCCCAGGTGCCAACAATGCCTTCCATGTTGTTTTGATGACCTTGGGGTCGGTACCCGGTGGTGTGGCAGCCGCCACAATCATAGGGCAGTTGTTCCCCCGGATGGTAGGGTACCCATTCTCCAGGCGTATCGAGTGCCTCGTTGGGCAGGTTGTATTGCGTAGCTGCACTCGTATCGCCCGTGATGATATAGCCATTCTGGTCGATGAATCGCGCTTTCCAACCAAAGCCACCAATCACATAGCTGATCTCTGCCCAGGTGTACCCCTCTGGCGGATTGGGAACTCCGCCGGTTATTCCATCATAAGGGAATGTGGGGGGCGCACCGGTGACTTCAGTTAGTTTATAAGGATGACCGGATAGCATGAAGCGGGCATATTGTGAATCATGACATTCGCCACACTTCTCGCTTCCAACGTATTCCTGACTGGCCGGCGCACCATCCTCACCGGCCGGGCCAGGCGGGCCCACCGGTCCGGGCACGCCAGCGGGTCCTACCGGCCCTTCAGGTCCCGGGGGCCCCGTGCAGGCGGCGGCTAGCAAGAAAAGAAAGCATACAGAAACGAACAAAAAGCCCCGATTCAAGTACATCGATGAATTCCTCCATTGACTAACTTTATGAAGAAGTGTTGCCACCGGTATTGACAAACAGTCGGCATAAATCTACCCCAAAAGGTTGGGGTTTTTCCCGCACTGCTAGACAATTCGATTCTTATTTCACGATACGGCCAGGTTTGCGCCGATAGTATGCTCGTTCGAGGTTGTGCAAGATAGCAAAGGTATGGGGACCACTCTCATTCCAATGCCAAGAAGGGCAACGTTTATTTACCAGTATCTGGAAACTTTGCTTCTTACCCAATTATGAGGATAGGCGATTGACAAAGCAGGGGCAAAGACAATTGTCACATGAATAACCTCTCATATGTCATATATCTTCAGGTTGCCCTGGCAGCAGAGCACTTTGCATTTGTAGTTGGAATTCTCCGGAAACCCTCTGGTAGACGCATCTGGCTACATGCGGTTTCCGGAGAACAACTGCCTGCTTAAGGGGTAGGTGTGGCGGTAGGGGATGGCAGGGGCGTTGGGCTAGGAGACGGCGTAGCGGAAGGAACGGCCGTTTCCTCAACGTCTTCTGTGGCGGTGGGGGTAGCTTCAACAACTTCGGCTTCAGGTGACGGTCCACTTAGCAACAAGGTCAGCTCCTGGCTGGCGGCTTCTAAATCCTGGGCCACCATAGGCAGATCGGTGGCAAAGCCGGCGGCGGCCAGGTCCAGGCGAGTTTGCAACCGGGTGAGGGCAGCGGCCGCGGGTGTGTCCGCCGCGGCGGTGAGGGTGTCGGCCAGGATGATGGCTTGGGTTACCGCCGTTTCCGCTGCCGCCTCATCCCCATCAATCAATGCCAACCGGGCATTGGTGAGAACCCCCCACAGTTGAAGCAGCGTGAGCGTTTGTGGCAGATCGGCCGTTTCACCCTCGCGTGCGGCCGCTGCCGTGGTGTCTGTGGAGAGTTCCGCCACGGTGTCGTCCAGCGCGCTTAGCTGCAAACGGAGGCGATCGATGTCGCCGCCCAGCTCATCAATACGGCCGCCGTTGCTGTTGAGGTCACTCTGTAACGCTACCAAAGCTTCCTGCACGGTTTCCAGTTCGTCGGTCAGTTCGCTGTTTTGAGCAACGGCCGTTGCCAGTTCACCTTCTAATGTGTTGATCTGTTCGATTTGAACGGCCGTTTCCTCCACTTGAGCCGCCTGCAATGTCTCTAATTGTTGGGTAAGCAATGCCAGATCGTTTTCCAGCCGACTAATCTGCAACTGCTGCTCCGGGTTCCCTTCGGCAAACTCCGAGTTCACCAGATCGCGCAGCGAGTTGAGATTTTGCTCGTTGGCATCTATGCGCATGGCCAGGCTGTTGGTGGATCGCTGAATTTCCTGAACGCCCCGATAACCTGCATACCCCAGCCCGCCCAATATGACAGCCGCCAGGACAACAATAAACAAAATAATAAACGTGGTGCGGATAATCCACCAAAGCCGGCTTCTGGCACTGCGTGGTTGATTGGTTGTCATTTTCAACTCCTCATTTGTGGTCATGGAATAACCTTTTGCGGTTGAAATTAGAGATTGGAGAGTGGAGATTGATTCAGTCTCCACTCTGTGATGAACGTTTTACGGGAACCGTCTGCTATGGTTGCGGTGCCGGGGTGTTGGTCGGGAAGCTAAACGGTGTCGCCGTGGGCTGTGGTGTGCGGGTGGGCGCCCCTGTTGGGGTCTCAGTTGGCGAAACGGCCGTCGTTGCCGCTGGCGTTAACGTTTCACCGCTGGCCGGTGTGGGTGTTGGTGTCGGCGAAACGGTTTCTTCCTCCGGTGCGGGCGTTGGCGTGACCGTGGCTGTGCCTTCTTCCAAATCAGCCAAAAGCAGGCGCAAGCCGTCCAAAAAGCCGGTAAATGTATCGGCAGCCCCGGCCACCTCCTCCAAGCGTTGTTCTAGTTCGCCAGAACGGGTCGTCAGCTCGTTGATAACTTCTTCGCTATTCGCCAACTGCTCGTTGAGAGCTTCACTGGTTGCGGCAAAATCGGTTTGCAATGATTGATTGGCAGCAGCTTCCTGGGTCGCGGCCAGGCTCACACGCGTAGAAAGCCGGTTTAACTCGTTGGTACGAGAAATAATTTCTGTGTTCAACTGCTGCCGAAGTTCTGTATCGCTGGCGGCAAAGCTGAGGCTGCCCTGGTTTAACGCGGCCAGAATGGCCAGCGTGAGCACGGCCCCCAAAATAGCGCCAAAAGTGGCAGCCACCAGGGCATTCAGGCAGCCGCGCCGCTGTGTTTTTGCTTCCCAATCGGCGGGGGGCTGGGTTGGGGCGACGGCATACAAATCCGGATCAGGCATGGCCGGATTCATTGGTTCGGCCAAAGGCAGGTCTTCAATCTCGGGGGAACCGGTCTCTGCCGCCTCATCTTCTTCGGCAACGGAAGCGTCTGCCTCTGCCTCGTCAACGACGGCCGTTTCTACAATGGGCTCCTCAAGCTCATCTTCTTCTTCTGCTACAGGCGCTGCTTCCATTTCTCCTGGCTGATCTGATTCTGTAGTATCAACCACGACTGGCTCTTCGCGCGTGTCGTCTGGCAGTTCGGCAGGCAGCAGCGCTTCTGGCTCGTCTGGCGCGCCCAACAAGATGACTTCTTCCGGTTCATCCAGGGCTGATGGCGCAGGCTGTACCGTCACCAAATCTTCAAAACCACGCACCATTTTCTCAGAGATTCCGGGCACGGCGGCCAGCTCAATCACTTCCTCAAAAGGATGCACTGTTTCACGGTACTCTATGATTCGCTCGGCCAAAGCCGGGCCAATGCCGGTGATAGTGGTTAGCGCGGCGGCATCGGCCGTATTAACATCAATTTTTTCACTCATCTTTTGCTCCTTCAATAATAATTAACCGCAAAGGACGCGGAGAACGCAAAGGTGTTTGGATTGCATCAGGCAAGCGCACTCTCTTCACCGGAGTCCCGGACAAACAGGCAAGAGCCATCGACAGCCGCCACAATTTCCTGGCAAAATGTAAGCCTGGCCGGATTGGGCAGGCCAAAAATTGCCAGGTCTGCCCGCCGAACCATACGCAGGGCTTCGGTAAATGGAGCCTGAACTATGGTTACCTCTGTATCGCCCGGCAGCCGGGCCAGATCGGCCAATTCTTGCAAGAACGTCTCCGCCGGCTCCGGGTCTCGTTCTTCGCCGATGGCCAGGCACAAATTTATTTTACCAGACCAATTTTTAGTGAGCTGGTAAGCTAGCAGTAAGGCAAGATCGGAGTTGCTCCATTTTAAATCAATTTGCCAATCATCGCTCTGGTGGGAAATCCAGACGTTGATCAGGTGCTGCCGCCCCAGATCGCGCACGGTATGGCGCGCCAGGAGAACGATACCCATGTTGTAAGCGGCCGTTTTATCTATTAGCGGCTGTAACGCATCTAAATTTGACTCTTGCCGCAGATTCAAAAAGAGCAAGTTGGGCCTGAAGAACGTGCTGCGCAAAATTTGCGTCGCTGCCCGCACCCCGTTTACCATGTCGGCCTCTTCTAAAAATGTGGTGCGGGCAAAAATGCCCTCATTAGAAAAAGCCTCTATCAGATCAGGCAGCCCTTTTAGCGCCGAATCATCACCCTCAGGATGAATCCCCAGCGCATGGATGGCACCCTGCGGTTTCGTCAGCGCCCGCAAAAAGCGATAGCTGCCGGTCAGCTCCTGCGTTTGCTCAATTGGTGCCAGCACAAATGGTTTCCAGGTGCGTTTAACGGCCGAAGGTAGATAGCTGACACGCGTTGCTGCCCATTCTGCCAGCGACAAAAAGAGGCCGCTGCGCACGTCGGTTGGCAAATAATCCAGATTGCGCCGCATGAGATAGATGTAAACCAGCAGCACCAGGGCCAAGGCGACTAAACTAAAACCAGGATTGATCAGGAACATCACAAAGAGGCAGCCCGCCATCCCAATAAAGGGCACGATGCGCGGCACGCGGAACGTGGGCCGAAAGCTGACGGTACTCAACATTTGCTCAATCAGCACAACCAGGTTGAGCATCCCATAGGTAATTAAAAAGAACATGGTGATGATGCTGGCCACAGCGTTCAGACCTCCACCGCTGGCCAGGGCAGCGACTAAAGTGACAAAGCCGATGACACCGGTGGAATAGAGGGCGGGTCGTGGTTCACCTGCTTCTGTTTCCTGCGCCAGATAATTGCTAAAGGGCAAGATGCCGTGCTGAGCCAGCGCTTGCATCACTCGCGGGGCCGCCACAAGAGAACCCAGAGCCGAGGAGAAGGTGGCTCCCAACATCCCAGCTAAAATGGTCCAGCCCCAAAACGCTTTATCTACCAGGATGGTGCTGTTTGTCAGTAATTCATCAACCGTTGCGGCACGAGAGAGCC
>CALBTC010000540.1 GCA_937967805.1 uncultured Anaerolineaceae bacterium | reverse complement strand
CCTGGGGCATCTCGGGGCGAGACAGCAGCTCGCTGGCGGCAGAGATGGCCATCAGCGGCGTTTTTAACTCGTGCATGATCTCGGCAATCAGATCATTTTGGTTAAACAGATGCACGTTCAAAATAGCGACAGCCGATTGCGACGCCAGCGCCTCCATCAGGGCCACATCCTGGCTGGTATAATCAGCGTCATCCTTTTTGTTAATCACTTCCAGGGCACCAATGACGCCCTGCCCGGTCACCAGCGGTACAGCCAGCATGGAACGGGTGACAAACTCCAGGTTTTCATCCACGTTGGCAAAAAAGCGTTCGTCGGTTTGCACATCCTCCAGGATGAGGGAACGGCCGTGGCGCACTACCCAGCCGGCTATGCTGTTGTCCAAAGGCACGACAATGTCTTGGGGCACCTTACCCCGCGTCGAAGCAGCAAAATGGAGCTGCCCGGTGGATCTGTCCACAAGCAGGATGGAGGCGGTTTCGGTATGGGTCAGCTCGGTGGCTACGTCCATGACTAGAGAGAGCAGGTCATCCAACCGCAAGGTTGAGCTGAGGTGGCGGCTAATTTCCAGCAGGCGGGCTAAATGCTCCGCCGAAATGGCATTGACCGTGTCTGGCGCTTTGTATTTGATCTCTTCCATGATGGTGCTCACTTCTCATTGGCAAAAGGGGCTGCCAGCAGCGGCAGGAGCTCTGCCACATCTTCACGAAACAGCAAATCAGCTTCTCTGTCCATATGGGTTGGCCCTAAGTTGACGATGATTAACTTAGCGCCGGCTTGCTTGGCCAGCGTGGGTAAATCGCCAGCCGGGGCAACTTCTAACGATGAGCCGGCCACCAGCATGAGATCGCATTTTTTAGCTGCTTCCTGGGCCAGGTGCATGGTGATTGCCGGCAGCATCTCGCCAAATAATACCACGTTTGGTTTAAGGACGGCACCACAACTGGCGCAGGCAGGAATCTGGTCGTTTTGGGCAAACTGCCGCCACAGGGGGTGGGCATCTACCTGGGCATGGCAGCCCTGGCAGGTGGCGCGGCGCAGGCTGCCGTGGACTTCGTACACGGTTTGGCTGCCTGCTTTGCTGTGCAGTAGATCGATGTTTTGCGTGATGACGGCCTGGAGACGACCGTCTTTCTCTAACTCGGCCAATGCCAAATGGGCCGGATTCGGTTGGGCGTGGAGGATTTTGTGGGCTAACGGCCGTATCCAGTCAAAAAAAGCAGAAGGATTGTGCCGGAAGGCATAAATCGAAGCAACTTCAAAGGGATCAACCCGGTCCCACACGCCAGATTCCGGGCTGCGAAAATCGGGGATGCCAGAGGGGGTGCTGATACCGGCTCCGGTGAGCGCCACTGCGTATTTTGCCTCGCGCAGCAGGGCAATGGCTCGGGCGATGGCAGGGGATGGGGTCATAACAACTACGCTTTTACTAACTGCTGGGCAATTTGCCGGATCAGAATGGTGGCTTTACTTTGGGGATTGAGCTGTGCCAGCGGGATGCTTTTGTTCACAGCCTGATTCATTTCAGCAGGTGAAACCGGCAAAATAGCAGTCAAGGGATGATTCAGAAATTTTTCCAGCGCCTCATGGGGAATAGTCATCTGGCTGGTGAAATCAAAAATAACAGCGCGAACCCGGGTTTCGGTGGGCGAAATTTCGTGCAGATGTTCCAGCAGGTGGCGGGCATTGGCCAAAGCCACGCGCTCTGGGCGAAGGCAAACGATGATTTGATTCGATCGGGCCAGGACGGCTTCAATGACAGGGGTCAATTGGTGCCCACAATCAATAATCAGATGATGCTCTGGCTTGATGAGTGGCTGCAGCAAATTTTGCACCTGTTCTGGCTGCAGGCGGGGTGGCTTGCCAGGCAGTTTGGCATGGTTTAAAAGCAAGTGTAAATGGTCGCTAAATTTGCTTAGCTCATTTTGCACGGCTTGGGGCCACTGGGTTTCTGGCTGGGCCAGCACGTTGTTAAGGCCAAGCTCATGCTTTTGGCTCAGGTAAAGGGCAATGTGCCCCTGAACCAGATCAAGATCGAGCAGGATGGTGTTACGGCCGTTCGCCGCCAGGCTGCTGGCAAGATTAATGGCTAAGGTGGTGGCCCCGGCACCACCTCTGGCACCTAAAACGGCCGTCACGCTGCCCTGGACAGGAAAGGCTAAGGTGGGGGCTATCGGCGCCTTGGTTTTGTCTCCTTTGTTGCTCTCCGGCGGTGGCTGGTGCAGCTGAGTATGGGCAGTGGCTTTGGGAGCACGATTTTCTAAGATCGTTCTGACCCGCTCGATTAGCTCATCCGGCTCCGTTGGCTTGGTCAGATAATCGTCTGCGCCAGCGTCAAACCCGGCCAGCTTTTTGTCGGCTTCATCAACGGCCGTAAACATGATGATGGGAATATCAGCCAGCTTGGGGTTTGCCCGAAGATGACGGCACACCTCCCAACCGTCCATCTCCGGCATCATGCCATCCACCAGCACCAGATCGGGATTTTCCGATTCGGCCAGCCGTAATCCGCGAAAACCAGATCGTGCCCCCAGCACGGAATACCCTTGCTGTTGCAAGACGCGCTGAATGATGCTTAAGGTCTCTGGGTGATCATCTATCACTAAAATTTTGTAGGCAATTGGTAATGTCATTGCATATTCTCGATCAAACTGCCTGATTACAAATTCTCCAACAATATAGCTATAGCTGCTCTGGATTATAGTCGCCATCACCAAAGTTGCCATGCCTCGGCAACCTGGTAGAAGAATCAAATCAGACAGGCGGCCATGGGTAATGACGGCCAGGACCGGGTGAAAGAAAGCGCCCCTGGCTCAAGACACGCCCAATCCGTCTTTGTAACGCTTCTAGCTCATTTTGCGAAAGCAGTGATTGTAGTTCAGTCCGTAAACCGGCCTCATTGGTAGCCAGTTTGTTGCTAAAGGTTTCTACATTAGCCAGTAGTTCAGCCGGGATTGGCTCACCGGCAAATTCCCAAATGACGGTGCGCAGCTTGTGTTCTGTATGGAAACAGATGCCATGATCAATTAACCACAGGCGATCATGGTCTTCCTTTTCTTCTAGCAAAACGTGCCCGGCCTTGCGGTCTGCATTGTTGATGATGATGTCTAGCAAGACGGTTTTTTGTAATGCTTCCTTAAAAAGGGGTTCACCTTCAAAGGTGAAGTAATGGGCTTCCGGATCATGAGGAATAAAGAGCTGCACGGAGCCGGTGCCGTGTTCGCCCTCACGCAGGACGGTTGGTGGAATAAGGTGCCACTCCAGCGCGTAGCTGACCAGAAATGCAGCCCGCTCTCGTTGACATAACGTGCCCTGGATGAAATCCCACAACGGCCGTTCACCACGGCGCGGTTTATATACAGCACGGACCTCGGTTAATTTGTGTGATGCCAGATGAGGTAATGTTTCCTGAACGGCCGCGTTGGGGCAAATATCTACCAGGAACGAATAGTTGGAACTCCAGGGCAGCACACCTTTTACGTTTAAGGTGCCAACCTGTAACAGTTGGAGCCAATCTGCTGTGCTTAGTTCGTGTTTCGCCATCATCAATTGTAAAAAGTTACGTAACGATACAACTGGTGTGCCAGGATTGGACCAATTTTTGCTTGCCTCGGCAATTCATATTGATAAAAATTAGTCCAACCTTCCAAATTAATGAGCATGTCCATTCCGGTGCGGGCAAAAATGGCCTGTGGGATCGATGGGCTTGCCGCAGTTGCCGCAAATGGGGCGACCTGCTTTTACCACATCATAAGCGTGTTGTACCAGCGCCTGCACCTGCGCCCGCGAAACCCAGTAGCTCACCACGTTTGGTTCTTCGTCCTCAGCCACCAGCTCATAAGCTACCAACACCACCTGGTTACTGTCCTCGTTATAGCCTATGCCAATGTTGCCCACACGGAACAGAGACTCAACCGGTTCGCGCAGCCGCATATCGGTCCAGACAGGGGCTTCATTTTCCGGTTCCGGATATTTTTTGGCCAGTTCCTGAATAAGGGTATCGAAGCTTTCAGCCAACATGCGCGCCTGCTCTTTTTCGATGGTAAGCGAAATAGTTTGGGAGCCTCGACTACCTTGCAAGTAAAACGTGCGCTGGCCAGGAGGTCCAATTGTGCCTACAGTAATTTGTGTAACCGGGTTTAGTTCAATGTGGCTAGCCATAAGATTATGATTCTCTAAACTATACGGCGCTGGTGGCGTCGCTGTCGTTATTGGTGGAAACGGCCGTCTCCCCATCCCCCACCTTTACTGCCTCCGCCTGTTTCTTTTTGTCTTTCTTTTCTTCGGGTGGTGGTGGCTTTAGGGGCCCATCATCATTGATGCGTCCTACACGCACCACGCCATTTTTAGCCAAATGCAGCACGCTTACCGAAGCAGGAGAAACAATAATGCGCTGGAAAAGATCGATATGAACCCCAAGATAATGAGCCAGCACCAGCTTGATCAGGTCAGCGTGGGAAACAACCACAATAATATCTTTATCGTCGTGGGTTTTGGCTAACGTTTCGATGGCGTTGACGCCGCGTGTTTGCACGCCGCGTAAAGTGTCTCCACCGGGGAACTGCATCCTGCTGGGATAGAATTGAACGGTGAACCATTTCTTTTTCTTCGCCAGCTTCTTGATCTTTTTGCCTTCCCACTTGCCGTAACGTACCTCCCCAACTTCATCCAGCAAATTGACGGGCAGGTTTTTGGACTTAGCAATAAAATCGGCCGTTTCGCGGCAGCGCAGCACGGGGCTGCTGTAAATTGCGTTGATGGGCAGAGCAGCGAGTCGGTCGGCGGCATCTGCGGCTTGCTGACGGCCGTTTTCGTTCAAATGTATCCCTTCAATCCAGCCCGCCAGCCGATGCTTTTTTACCCAATCGTTTTCACCGTGTCGCACAAGGAGTATGGTTGTCATACGTGAATAATAGCACAACTGGTAAGCGTGCGAAATAGAAACCAAATTGTAACTCTACAGGTGCAACGCACTTCCCAAAGTGAGTTTGTGACTTTGTACACTGACACAAGTGCGGCGCACCTGGGGTTTTTAGTTACGCTGTACCGATGTTAGCAAGTCCGGTGGCATGACGGGGTTAAAGCTAAGCGAATTACAAACCCGTGTATCACTTTCTTCTATTGCTTCGGCCGCGCCGGCATCGCCGGTGAGGGCAGCATATTGGCCCAGGCCAAAATAAGCGGCCATCACGTTACAAGCCACCGGCGCCGCCCACTGTGAACCTTCCCCGCCATGATAGAGGAAAGCCGACACCACAATTTCTGGCTCGTCGAATGGCGCATAACCTACGTACCAGGAGTGCGTGGGCAAAATGCGGCGGTTCAAGATGTCATCAAAGCTGCACCAACCCTTCTCAATGGCGATGTTGTCGCAAAATTCGGCCGTTCCCGTTTTGCCGGCGGTGGTAATGCCAAATGGGTCTAACCAGTCGACGTAGGTGGCCCCGGTGTAGAACTCGTCTTCATCGACAAACACGTTTACCAAACGCATCCCCTCGGCAATGGTTTCCAAATGTTCCCGGTCTACATCTACCGCGTTGAGTACCTCAGGCTGGTAAATGTATTCGCCGTTGGCATCGAAGCGTACGTTTAAGGTGGGATCATCCAGGGGATTGCCGTTAGCGTCGGTGAGGATGGTACGGCCGTCACCACCCAACCGGGCGCGTGCCGTAATCTGGCTGTTATCATCCACAAACACAATATTGCCTTCTGCATCTGTCATGTGATGCACAACGGTAGGCCGGTATAAAAAACCGCCATTGGCCACAACCGCTGCCATTTGGGCTACCTGCATTGGCGAAGCCGTCAGGAACCCCTGCCCAATGCCCATGTTGTAATCATCACCGGTGGACCACGGCTCGCCGTATATACGTGCCTTCCAGCCGCGATCCGGCGGCAAATCACCGGCCGCTTCCAGGGGCAGCTCAATCCCCTGCACCCGGCCAAAGCCAAATTGTGAAGCATAGCGAGACAAGCGATTAATGCCCAGCCCTTCTACAAACTCACCATCCTGGTCAAAGCCACCGCTAATTTTGTAATAATAAATATCACAAGAGTTGGCCAGCCCGGTAATGGCGTTCATCAACCCATGCCCCTCACGGAACCAGCAAACAAATGTCTGGGCGCGACCCGGATCATTGGGAGAAAACCGGTTGGGAATCGTAATTTCGCCCGCTCCCAGCAAAAGCCGGGAAGCGGTAATGGTGCCTTCCTGAAGCGAGGCAGAACCGGGCACAATTTTGAAGGTAGAACCTGGTGGGTAAATGCTGCTTACCGCGTGGTTGACAAACGGCTGGTACACATTGCGAGACTGGGTCAGATAATATTCCACCGGCACTTCCGTTTGAAAGCGATTGTTATCAAAGCTGGGCAGGCTGACCATGGCCAACACCTCACCCGTTTGCGGGTTCATCGCCACTACTGCGCCTTGCTGCACCTCCAAAAGTGATTCCTGGCCCGTAATTGGGTCTCGCGAGGGGACAAGCTCGCGCTGCTCCATGGCCTGGCGCAAAATTTCGGTGGCAATGATTTGTAAATCAATATCCAGGGTGAGATGCAAATTCAATCCGGCCGTCGGCTCAATTTCTGTGCCAATCTGGCGCAGCTCGCGTCCGGTCCAATCGACTTCTATCTGGCGCTCGCCTTTGGTGCCGGCCATCTCAATTTCCATAGAAGATTCCAGACCGGCCCAGCCCACACGATCGTCACGCTGGTAGCCCAAGCCTAAATTGAGCCAGTTTTCGTTGGGCAGTGGCCCCATAAAGCCGATGATGGACGCGGTGTATTCGGCCGTGGGATAGTAACGCAGCGGCTCAGGGATCACCCGGACGCCAGGCAAAAAAATGCTTTCTTGCTCAATGGTGTACGCCTGGGTAATGGGAATGCCGGAGGTGATCACAGCCGGAATGTATTGCAGCGGGGCGTTAATGCGCACAATTTCGGCGATGCTGTCCGGCAATTGAGGCACCACACCGGCCTGGGCCAATGTTTCCTCTCCGGAAACGCCGTAGATTTCTGCCAGGCGCGAATAGGTTTCTACCAGTTCGGGATTGGCTGCTTCGATAAGCGCTCTTTGTTCTACCGTATTGGTCACGGGAACACCTGTAAGCAAAGAGAGCCGTTCATAAATGGCCTGAAGCTCGTTGGGATCATCCGGCAGAAAAGTGGGGGTAATGGTGACGTTGAAACTGGGTATGTTGATGGCCAGCGGATCGCCATCGCGATCAAAGATAACGCCACGGGGAGCATCATCGCGCAAAATGGCGAACTGATTTTCCTGGGCCAGCGCTTCAAGCTCACCGCCTTCTGTTTGTTGAATCCAGTAAACACGATAAAGCAGCAGTCCTAAAACGACAACGACGGCAATGCGAAAGAAAAAGAGACGGCCGCGCAGGCCAAAATCTTCTTTTTCCAATTCTTCTAAATCTTCTACGCGGTCCCAACCCATTCGAGACATAATTGTTTCCTTAAGAATTTAACGCAGAGGCGCGGAGGCGCAGAGAAAAAATCTTAGCCACCTGCGAATCCTTTTTCATCAATAGTGCACGGTCGATAACGTCCCCTCAGAAATTAAAGCTGCACGCGACGCGGCCGCATGGCCCGATCAATAAGATAGAGTAGCCAATAGATCGGCAAGATGGTCAAAACGTGTACCAGCAGAATATTTGGCAAAATAGCGATACTTTGAAAGTCGGCAATGGTGCCAAACAGGCGCAGCAGCACAATCTCGATGATAAAGCTGATAACAGTTGCCAAACCGGCCAGCGCCAATGGTAATAGTAGCCGGCTGGTGGGCAGCGCCTGGGTGGCCCAGATAACGGCCGTAATCCCCACCATAAACGATAACGACGACACGCCAACCGGCGTAATCGAAAATAAATCGGTAAAAAAACCGGCAAAAAAGGCCCAAACGGCCCCTTCTTCAATACCATACAGCAGCCCCCAGGCCAGGGCCACCAGGAAGGCCAACTGTGGTGAAACGCCAAAGAGGGGGAAGTGGGGTAGAACGGCCGTTTCTACCAGGCTCAATACCAGCATCAACGGAATTGCCAGATAAATGGAAGCAGTCATTTAATTCTCCGTTGGGCTTTCAAAAATCGACGTATCAATCGGATTGAAATCCGTGATGACAAACACAATTTCCAACGTGTCAAAATCGGTAGCGGGCTGCACAATGGCTTGTTGGAAAAGCTCTGCCTCATTGCGGTCAATTTGTACCACCCGGCCAATGACAATATCTTGTGGAAAATCCCCGCCCAGCCCGGAACTAAGCACCACTTCGCCCAACTCTACCTGGAACTTGAGATCGATCCAGTCAACAATGAGATCGCCGGTTGCGCCGCGTCCCTTCAAGCTGCCGGTTGCGCGGGAGGTACCCAGCCGCACCGGAATGGCGCTGGCATTATCGGTAATCAACACCACCTGGGCTG
>CALBTC010000539.1 GCA_937967805.1 uncultured Anaerolineaceae bacterium | reverse complement strand
TCGCATTTTCTCCGGGCTGGAGCCGGGCAATCTGGCCCAAACGCTGCTGAATCCGGCAGAGGCAAATGGTACACTGCTGCGCGCAAATTAAGTCTGGGTAGTCTCAACGAATTACCCAGAATTGTCATTAGCTTCGAGCCGCTTTTGGCGAGAAATCTTTTTGAAGATGGCAATGCATAAACTTGGTCGAGCTTAGAAGGATTTCTCCCTTGGGTCGAAATGACAAGCAAGGGTAATGGGTAAAAACCTAGGAGAAGTGCTGATTGCTGTTGAGTTCGTCGGGGGGGAGGAGCTTGAGAGGGATGCTGTCTTCGGCCGGTTTGCCCGGCTGGTAGACCACCTGTGATTCGCCGATGAGCGCATCCCAGACGTCGCCCATGGTGTCGGCCAGGATGACCGGTTTGCCCAGTTGGTTGGCCACGTCTTGCGGCGAGATGTCATCCAGGGCGATGCGGTCGGGGTGGTCGAACATGACGCGGGGCAGCAGGATCAGGTTGCCAAGTTCGGCCGTTTTTAGCTGTTCCAACATATCGGCTCCCATGAGCAGCCCGGCGACGGTGATGGTGCCACCCAATCGTTCATTTTTAATTTCTTGTACCGTGATGTTGGCCCCGGTGAGATGTTGGAATTGTGCGGCCGTTTCCCGCAAAGTTGGCGCAAACAGCTTGCCCGTTACTAATGTGAGAGATTGGAGATTAGAGATTGGAGATTGATTTGCGTTAGCTAATCTCCAATCACCAATTTCCTTTTGCACCTCTTCCCACTCATCCAAAAAGTTGCGCACCATGCCCAGGCCGTTTTCGTGCAGCTCCTGGCCGTCGTACGCGTCCAGTGGCGGGACGGGGCGGTTGGTGACCAGAAACCATTCGTCGGTGGGGTAGACAAAGCGGACGCCAAATTCATCCAGGAATTTAGACTGCAATGACTCGACATAATCCAGGGTTACGGCCGCTTCCTCCCGCGTGTGGGTGCGCATCTGGTATTTGTGCTGTTTGGTCAACCCCACGGGCACCACGCTGACGGACTGCACCGTCGGCCATAGCTCGGCCAGATCGGCAATGGACTGCTCCAGCCATTGGCCATCGTTCACTTCGGGGGTGACGACGATTTGTGTATGGACCTCGATGCCGCGCTCGCCCAGCCAACG
Source organism: uncultured Anaerolineaceae bacterium (assembly GCA_937967805.1). The sequence goes on along the minus strand of CALBTC010000539.1, from coordinate 2,725 downwards.
GATTTGCGCCAGAATATCCGGCGCGTTTTTGTTGCGCAGGTAGCGTCGTCGTGCCTCCAAATCCGTCACGTGAACAGAAACGTAGAGCGGGGACAGGTGCATGTTTTCGATGCGCCACCAGTCGTGCTCGCTGAGGTTGGTTAGGGTGACGTAATGGCCAAAAAGGAAGCTGTAGCGATAATCATCGTCTTTAATGTACAGCGTGCGGCGAAAGCGGGGGGCCATTTGCAGCACAAAACAAAATTCGCACAGGTTGTTGCAGCGGCGGATGTCGGTATCAAAAGTAGGATGGGTAAATTCCAGACCAAGCGACTGGTTGTAATCCCGCTCGGCCTCTACAGTGAGCATCTCATCGCCGCGCCGCACCAGCAGCGTCAGCGCTTCTTCGGCGGCGTAGAACTGCACGTCGATGACGTCTTCCACCGGATTGTTGTTGACGGCCAGCAGCTCATCCCCGGCGCGTAGGCCAACTGAAGCGGCGACGCTGCCCGGCTCAATGGCCACAATCTGGCCACCGGTGTAAGTTGTGAGATCGATTTCCTGAAAGAGAGGCATGTTTCCGTTATCCGTGATCGGTAATCCGTAATCGGTAGTCAGTAAACGGTGAACCGTTTACCGATTACTGTTCACCGGTTCTTTAATCATCTGCAAAATCGCATCCACAATTTCCTCAGGCGGTCGGTCGGTGCTGTCGATGCGGATAGCGTCGGCGGCGGGTCGCAGCGGTGAATGTTCGCGGCTGCTGTCGATTTCATCGCGGCGCTGCACGTCGGCCAGAATGTGATCGTAGTCGGCGCTGTGGCCCTGGGCTTTGCGGTCACGGGTGCGGCGGCGGGCCCGCTCCTCGGCGCTGGCGGTGATAAACAGCTTCAGCGGCGCATCGGGCATCACCACCGTGCCGATGTCGCGCCCAACCATGACGACGTCACCCCGTTGGCCAAACGCGCGCTGTCGCTGCACCATTTCCTGGCGCACGCCCAGGTAGCTGGACACTTGCGACACGTTGGCATCGACGGCGGGTGTGCGCAGCTGCCAGGTGATGTCTTGCCCATCAACGTGAACGGTGTAGTGACGGCCGTCCACCTCATCACCCACCGGAAAAATATCGATCTCAATGTCGTGGGCCAGTTGGGTAACGGCCGCTTCATTCGCCACGTCAATCTCATGCTGCAGCGCCGCCCAGGTGATGGCTCGGTACATGCAGCCGGTGTCCAGATACAAATAGTTCAATCGTTCCGCCAGCAATCGTCCCACAGTTGATTTGCCGGACGCGGCCGGTCCATCAATGGCAATCATGCCGATCGTTTCTGTTAATTTCTTTGCCAATACATTTTCCTCTATTTTTTAGGCCCCTTTTTGCGCCGGGTGCGGCTGCCAGATTTTCGGGAGCCGGATTTGGGGCGATTGGTGGAGTTGTCCGGGCCTCGTCTCGATTGTTTGCCGGGGCGATTGGTTGATTTGCGACGCGGCCGTTTTGCTTTGGAACTGGCAACGGTTGCTTTCAATGCCGCGACTTCCCTGTCGGTCAGGTGCCGCCAATCGCCCGGTTTGAGATTGCCCAGGCTGAGCGGCCCGATTTTCTCGCGTACGAGCTGCGTTACGGGGAAGCCCAGCATGTTGGCCACGCGCCGAATTTGCCGCTTGCGCCCTTCGCGCATCACAATTTCCAGGCGGGTGAAGGAGACCTCTTGCTGGATGACATTGATTTTGGCCGGGATGGTTTTACGGCCGTCCAGATACACGCCTTCCTGCCATTTTGCCAATGCGTCCTGGCTGATGCGACCTTCCACCACCACTTTGTACGTCTTTTCATGGCCATAGCGGGGATGGGTGAGCTTGTGGGCCAGGTCGCCGTCGTTGGTCATGAGGATGAGGCCGGTGCTTTGCTTGTCCAGACGGCCTACCGGGTAGAGATGCCCCGGCAGCGGTACCAGGTCGCGCACGGTGGTGCGGTCCTCATCCAGCTCGTCGTCCAGCGAGGAGATAACGCCCTTGGGTTTGTGCAGGGCGACGTACACCTTTTCCGTTTTCAGCGGCCGGATGCGACGGCCGTTCACCACAATCGTGTCGGTAGTGGGGTCAGCTTTATCACCCAGCGTGGCGCGACGGCCGTTGACCGTGACACGGCCGTCGGCAATCAGCTTTTCACACTCGCGCCGGGAGCCAAGTCCGGCCTGGGCCATCAACTTTTGGATTCGTTCTTCCATAAAAAATGTTTCACGCGAAGGCGCAAAGGAGCCAGGTGGCGAAAGAAAAAGGTGCTTTGCCTTTTGTTTCTTTGCGCTCTTTGCGTTAAAAAAATTACTGTGCTTCTAAATCTTCATCATCTTCATCGATGACTTCTTCCAACTCCGGCAGCTCCGCCACGGTGGTGAGGCCAAAGTGTTGCAGGAATTCCGGGGTGCTGCCGTAGAGAATCGGCCGTCCCGGCGTTTCCATGCGCCCCACCTCTTCAATGAGCCCAATACTCAGCAGCGTGCGCAGGGAGCTGTCTGAGTTGACGCCGCGAATCTGGTCAATTTGCGGCCGGGTGATCGGCTGCATGTAAGCTATAATGGCCAGCACCTCCAGCGCTGCCTGGCTGAGCCGAGTGGTGAGCTCCAATCCCAAAAAGCGCTCAATCACGTCGCTCGATTCCGGCGCGGTGGTGAGCTGTACGTCGTTGCCGGTCCACTGGAGGCGCAAACCACGCGTGGTGTATTCGCTTTCCAGCGAATCGAGCAGG
>CALBTC010000538.1 GCA_937967805.1 uncultured Anaerolineaceae bacterium | reverse complement strand
CAGCCCAACACCCGCATCATCCTCACCGAAAGCCCGACCAACCCGTACCTGCGCGTGGCTGATTTGGAGAAAGTGGTGGCCATTGCCCGGCAGCACAAGCGCATTAAGACCATGATCGACGCCACCTTTGCCACGCCGGTGAACCAACGGCCGTTGGCCTACGGCATCGATCTGGTCATCCACAGCGGCACCAAATATTTCAGCGGACATAACGACGTGATGGCCGGCGTGGCCGTAGGTGAAGCCGGGCTCATCAACGCCCTGCGCCAGAGCCAGGGGATGCTCGGCGGCGTCATCGATCCGCACGCCGCCTACCTGCTGGAGCGCGGCCTGAAGACGCTAACGCTGCGCGTGCAGCAGCAAAATCACACCGCCCAGCGGGTTGCCGAATTCTTAGAGAACCATCCGGCCATCGACCGGGTCTGGTATCCCGGCCTGACTTCCCACCCGGACCACGAAGTTGCCCGCCGGCAGATGCGCGGCTTTGGTGGCGTGGTCAGCTTCGAAGTGGCCGTACCGCCCGGCGAAAACCCGCTCGACAGCGCCGCCCGCGTTGTCGATGCCGTTAAGATTCCCTATATTGCCGCCAGCCTGGGCGGGGTAGAGAGTCTCATCGAGCAGCCGGCCATCATGTCTTACTACGAATACTCCTACGAGGAACGGCGCACAATTGGCATCAAGGATAATTTGGTTAGATTTGCCATAGGCATTGAAGAAACTGAGGATATACTGGCTGATTTGGCGCAGGCGCTCGAGAGTGTGCAAGTGGCAAGTGGCAAGTAGCAAGTGGCCTTGTGGAAAGCCAACTTGCAACCTGCAACTTGTAACCCATAAACCCTTAATTCACATAGTTGGAGATAGCAATGACACTCGTAATGAAATTCGGCGGCACGTCCGTGGGCAGTTCCCAGGCGATGCGGGAAACGGCCGTTCTCATTCAACATACCAAAAAACAGTGGGGCCAAACCGTAGCCATCGTCTCAGCCATGGGCTCCAGGCCGGTGAAGGTGACCGATTTGCTGCTGCAAGGAGCACATACGGCCGCCAACGGTGATGGTGAAACGTACCAGCAGTTGGCCGAGCAGTTGCGCCAGATTCATTATGAAGCCATTGACGGCCTGCTGGCTCCCGACGGCGAACGGCAGCAAATTTTGGTGGAAAACGGCCGTTTTATCGACCGTTTCTCAGATTTATGTCAAGCCGTTTGCGTGCTGGGTGAACTCAGCCCGCGTGCTCTGGACACGATTGGCGGCATGGGCGAGCAGATGAGCGCCCGCATTTTGGCCGCTTACCTGCGCCAGATTGGCACAGCAGCGGAAGCCATCGACGCCACCGAGCTGATCGTCACCGACAGCAATTTTCAGAATGCCACGCCGCAGTTTGACGCTACCAAACAAAAGACCGAGAGCCGGATACGGCCGCTGCTGGCCCAGGGTGTCGTCCCCATCGTCACCGGCTTCATCGCCGCCAACCCCGACGGCATCACCACCACGCTGGGGCGCGGCGGCTCCGACTACACCGGTGCCATCTTGGGCCAAGCCCTGGCCGCCGACGAAGTCTGGATTTGGACCGACGTGGATGGCGTCATGACCGCCGATCCGCGCCTGGTGCCCAACGCCAAGTCGATTCCCCAGCTGAGCTACCGTGAAGTGTCTGAACTGGCTTTTTACGGGGCCAAGGTGCTGCATCCCAAAACGATGCGTCCCTGCGTAGAAAACGGCATCCCGCTGCGCATCAAAAACACGTTCAATCCGGAACATCCCGGCACCGTCATCGTGCCCGACGCGCCCAACGGCAACGGCGGCATCAAGGCGGTTACGGCCATCAACAACCTGGGGCT
>CALBTC010000537.1 GCA_937967805.1 uncultured Anaerolineaceae bacterium | reverse complement strand
TTTGAAGGAAGAGAAGAGGAAGAAGGGATAGCCCGGCCATTTGGCCGGGCTTTTGGTTTCTCAGGTGAATCAACCTCCGGGAGGTTCCCGCAAAAACCTTGGTGAAAGCTTCACCCTCCCAGAGAGCAGGATCAACGGTTGAGGCGGCGACGGCCGTATTGCCATAGTTGATTAAGTTCCTCAAGCCGCAGCCCGGCGCAGGTAAGTAGATAGATCGCACCCCCTAGACCGCCTACAATAATTAATTGCATTAGTAATTGCCTTAGTCCCGTAGGTGAAGGTAAGTTTAATTGCGTTAACCACATACCGCCTGCCATTAGCAAAGTAGCCGCACTCATTCGCCACAAACCTTTCAGCAGCGATTCACCTTGGATGCCACCTAACTTGCGCCGTAGCAGCCATAGCAGCAGCAACACTTCAACGATATTCGAAATGCTAAAACCTAATGCCAATCCACCTAAGGGCAGCCAGCCTTGTTGGGGGAAAATTGTCTGGCTAAACCAAAGACTCAACACCCACATGATGAGAATTTGCACGCCACCTGCTAAAACTGGCGTCAAGGTATCGCTGAGCGCATAAAATGCCCGGGCAATAACCTCCAAAGCGAGTAAGGGGAGCAAGCCTATGGCATAAAATAACAGTGCCCAGCTTATCAAGGCAATATCTTCGTCACCCATAATGCCCCATTCAAACAGCAGCGACACAACAGGCTGATTCAAAATTGAGAAGATGGCCGAAAACGGCAGCCCTAAAAACAGTACAATACGTAGAGAATTGGCCAGAATCCGGCGCATTTCTTCATAGGCACCACGCGCTGCTAAAGTAGAAAGCGTAGGAAACGCCGCAATGCCCAATGCTTGCCCAATGAATCCCTGTGGCATAATGATTAGCCGAAAGGCCGCATTTAAGGCTGGTAAGCTGCCGGTCACCATCGGATTGGTGAGCACGATAATGAGAAATTTATTCACTTCACTAAAGGACAATCCCAGCACACGGGGAGACATCAATTTGAGCACTTGTTTGACGCCGGGATCGCGTAGGGAAAAGACGGCCGTATACTTCGCCTTTTTCTGCCATAGCCCAGGTAATTGCACCGCAATATGCCCCAGTGCGCCAACCACCGTACCTACAGCAAACCCCATGGCTGCTTCCTCTGGTTCGCTTGCAGGCCACAACAAGCCGCCAGCAATAATGCCAATGTTGTAAACAGTGGGGGCCAGTGCCGGCAGCAAAAAATGTTGCCGGGCATTAAGCGCCCCCATAATCACGCCACTGGCTCCAAAAATGATAGGTGACAACAGCATGATGCGCATTAGGCGCACCGTTAGCGGCAGTAGTTCCGGGTTAGCAGCCACTTTTTCATTGGCCAACAAAATGACAAGATCGGGAGCAAATAGAATGCTGAGAAGGGAAACGGTCGTGACAACCACCGTTATCAGGTTAATGACGTTAGAAAACAGCCGCCAGCCACCTTCGCTGTCATCCTGCTCAAAATAGGCGGCAAAGGTAGGGATAAACGCTGAGCCAATTGCCCCGCCGGCAATAATCAAAAAAATAGTTTCGGGAAGGCGCACCGCGATTTCATACGCCTCAGCCGGAAGGGTTGTCACAGCCAGATTGGCCTTAATGATAATATCACGCACTAACCCCACAATTCGGCTCAATAAAACAGCTGCGCTAACCAGTCCTGCAGCACGCATAACCAGTGAATGGCTGCTGGGAACGGCCGTTACAATTTCAGGATCATACTTATTGTCGTTTTCTGCAGGCATGGGCGAGGATTATACGCGACGTGACGGTAAAAAAAAATCGGGCTGGCAATGTTGCCAGCCCGGTTATTTTTTAGAGAGTCAGGAACGCCGAAACCTGACCCTCGTTAAAAGGAGGAGAAGAAGAAGAGATTTTTACCCTTCGCAGAAGATTCTATACCACTTCCCTACGCTGGTCTGTACGCCGTACCTACGCCGAACCTACGCGAAACCTACGCAAGTTCTTAATTTCACAAATAAACGTGACTGTCAAATAACGCCAATCGACGAACTGCGTTTCCAGCGATAAAATCCCGCCATGCGACGCCTTCAACACAGTCACGCTTTGCTCTTCATGCTCTTTTGCCTGATGACAGCCGCTACATTGCGCCTGAGCGATTTGTCCCAGGTGCCCGCCGGTGTGCACTACGACGAAGCTGCCAACGGTATCCTGGCCAGTGAAATTGGGCTTCAGGGGGAACGGCCGCTTTTCATCACCAGCTATACGGGTAAAGAAGTGCTCTTTTTCTACCTGGCAGGTGGTCTGATGCGCTTGCTGGGCGATTCCGTATTTACCCTGCGGCTGACGGCCGCGTTGGTGGGCATTGTCACGGCTGCGGCCGTTTACTGGCTGGGACTGGAACTGTTCCGCGACCGGCGGGTGGCGCTGGTGGCGGCGGCGCTGCTGGCGATTAGCTTCTGGCATTTGCTGTTTAGCCATCTGGGTTTTCGGGCCATCACCCAGCCGCTGCTGCAAACGCTAACGGTCGCGGCGCTGCTGCGTGGCGTTCGGCTGGATCAGCGCAAATGGCTGCTGCTGAGCGGCGTTTTCTTAGGTTTGACGGCTTACACCTACCTGGCCGCGCGCCTTTTTCCCGTTTTGCTGCTCATGGCCAGCCTGCCGCTGCTGTTTGGCGGCCAATGGCGTAAGCGCGGCTTGCAGTTGCTGCTGGTCGGCGGCGTAGCCCTCGTTGTGTTGGCCCCACTGCTGGGCTTTTTTGTGGCCAACCCGGATGCGTTTTGGGTGCGCATCAGCCAGGTCGCCCCCGACGAGACGGCATTGACCCTGGGGGAGAGCATCCTGCGTTCGCTGCAAATGTTCTTTCTGGTGGGCGATCCCTACATACGCTTTAATTTGCCGGAACGGCCGTTGTTCGGCTGGTTTTGGGGTGGTCTGCTGTTGGTGGGCTGGATGATGCTCATCTGGCGCTGGCGCGCTTTGCAGGCCGACTGGCAGCGGGCAAGCGTGCTGCTGCTGCTGCTGGCACCATTCGTCATGCTATTGCCCACGGCCCTGGCGGTCAATGAGATTGTTCCTAGCAACTTACGCGCCATTGGCTTGATTCCCTTCGTTTTTTATTTGCCCGGCGTGGGCTTGATGGTTTTTGTCAATGATTTAGGCCGGCAGTTCAAGCGGATCGAGCTGACGTCAGCGGTGCTTATGGTGGGCGTTTTGGCCTTGATGGTGGGCGGATTGCTCACGGAGCGGCTTTATTTTCGGGTGTGGGGGCAGGAGACGGCCGTTTTCTACGAAACGGATGGGGATTTAACGGCCGTGGCCGATTTCCTGGATCAATTAGACACTGAGAACAAAAACATTTACGTCTCGGCGCTGCATTACCAACATCCCACGCTGGCTTACCTGAGCGACAAATATGAGCAGGTAAAATGGCTGCCGCAAAGCCAGGCGGTGGTTTTCCCCGCCCGTGAGGAAGCAGTCTACATCTTTCCCCACAACAGCCCACTGCCTGAATGGGCCATCCCTTACTTTTCCGAAGCAGACCTGTTGCCCACACCGTTTGCTCCCGATGGCAGCGTGGCGTTTCTTGCTTATGAGATGGACAATGCGCCAACAATTACACCTGCTCTGCCCCTGTCCGTAAATTTTGGCAATGCCATTACTCTGAAGGGGTATGAGGTAGGTCAGGCAACCGCTGGTGAACCGCTGCTCCTTTTTCTTTACTGGCAGGTGAATTTTGACCAAACGGCCGATTTCACTCCCTTCATCCATTTTGAAGATGATTGGGGACATCGCTGGAGCCAGGAAGAGACGTTTGCTTATCCTTCAGCACAATGGTCGCGGGGGGAAACGATTGTGCAGCGCGTGGCAATCGAGGTGCCTGCGGGTGCGCCGCTGGGCAGCAGTTACCGGCTGCGTCTGGGGCTGTTTTCTGCCAGCAGCGGCGCGCGTTTGCCCCGGCTGGATGAAAATGGCCGTTACGCCGGCGACACCTACCTGATTGAAAACATCACCGTGCTTCCCGGCGAACCACCGCGTAATTTTCCCCAACCGCCCATTGTCCTTAACCAAACCATTCGCCCTCAGCTGGAACTGTTGGGCGTGACGCGCGGTGCGCTGGAAGCCGCCACGGGCGAAAGCATCGACCTGGCGCTGTGGTGGTATGCCACAGAATTTGTGCCTTACACCAGCATCCGGCTGGAGCTGATGGGCGGCAACAACGTGGGGCGCATCCTGAGCAATACCCAGCCGGTGCATGATACATATCCATTCACAAGCTGGCAAACGCCCCAATTTCTTATCGACTGGCAAACGGTGCGGCTGCCCAACGACATCCCCTCCGGGGAGTACCGTTTGCTGGCCCGCTTTTTGGATGGGGCGGACGCGACGCTGGCCACGTCAGATCTTGGTCCCCTGCGCGTGGAGGTAACAGAGCGCAAGTTTACGGTGCCGGCTGTGGCACGGCCGTATCCCGCCACCTTTGGCAACGAAATCAAGCTGCTGGGCTACAATCTTGCCTCCCTCGATAATGCGAACCAGTACCAGCTTGACCTCATCTGGCAGGCACAAACAGAACCAAGTAACGACTACACTGTATTTATCCACCTGTTGCAAGCTGACGGCAGTTGCAATCCCTGCCTGTGGCAGCAAGACGTGATGCCGCAGCAAAACCAGTATCCCACCAGCCGCTGGCTGAGTGACGAGGTCGTGACCGACAGCTACCAGATCACGCTGCCGCCCGACACGCCAACGGGCAGCTACCGGCTGGAAATTGGCCTCTACATTGCTGAAACCGGCCAGCGCCTCCAGGCTGTGCAGCCCAACGGCTCTGAAAGCGATGCGGTTTTGCTGGAATCAATCACTGTTGAAAACTAAACGAACCGTATTTATACAGGTGCTGCGGCCGGTCTTCAGACCGAGCCGCCGGGTGGCACGGTGAGGACACCGGCCACAGCCAGAGAAGCTGCATAATTACAACGATCCAATAGTTGTCATGCTGAACGCCTTGAACTCTAAACCTTACCCATTGCGGACAAGGCCTTTGAAAGAGTATCTCCGGTGGGATTCTTCACTGCGTTCAGAATGACAATTTGCAATTAAGGGTTATTGCGTGGGCATTTTGGCCATGGGGTAGGAGCCAAGCACCTGCAAAAAAGAGGATTGTTTCAGGATGCCCAGCATCGCTTCCTGCACGGATTCGTCATCCTCGTGCCCTTCAAAATCAACAAAGAAGCGGTAATGCCAGGGGCGGTTGCGCCGGGGACGGGATTCGATTTTGGTGAGGTTGATGCCGCGATCGGCCAGTTCGCCCAGCACGGTGTACAGGGCGCCGGGGACGTGCCGCGTGGTGAAGATGATGGAGGTTTTACATGGTTCTTGCCGGGGTGGGTCCAGCTTGCCCAGCACAAAAAAGCGGGTGAAGTTGAAATCCATATCTTCAAAGTTGTGGGCCAAAATTTCCAGATTGTACGTTTCTGCGGCCAGGGTGCTGGCGATGGCCGCCATGCCTGCCTGGGGGTTGTTGGCCAGATCGCGGGCGGCGCCGGCCGTATCGTAATGATCGACAGGAATAAGACCGAGGCGGCGGATGTTGTTCTCGCATTGGGCCAACGCCTGGTGATGGGACATCACATGGGTGATGTCGCTAAGCTGCGTGCTGGCGGGAGCCATCAGACAGTGTTCCACCCGCACGATGACTTCTGCCTGCACGCGCAGATCGTGGTCAACAAGCATGTCGTAGGCAGGGATGACCATACCGGCCAGCGAATTTTCCACGGGCAGCATAATTTGGCTGGCACGGCCGTTGTGCACGGCGTCAAACATCTCGGTGAAGGTGCGGCAGGGCAGGGTGGCTGTTTCGGTGCCAAAATGCTCACGCACGGCCTGCTCGGAATAGGCGCCGGGTTCGCCCTGGAAAGCGACAATGGGTTGGGTTTCGGTCATGATAGTATCGCAAGTTTAGACCCTAAGGGTTTGGATTTGCTAGTTGTTAAATGTAACAGGCCAAACCCTTAGGGTCTGTAGAGGTCTATTCTTCGGAACCGGCCATGAGCAGGCCGATGCGCTCGCGGGTGGCTTCGGCGATGGGTAAGGTTTTGACGATACGGCCGTCGAACATCACCGCTACCCGATCGGCCAATCCCAAAATTTCGTCCAATTCCGCAGAAACCACCAACACAGCAATGCCCCGGTCGCGCTGGGCCACAATCTGGTTGTGGATGAATTCGATGGAACCGACATCAATGCCCCGCGTGGGTTGGGCGGCGATGAGCAGCTTGATCGGGCGAGAAAATTCGCGGGCCACGATCACTTTTTGCTTGTTTCCTCCGGAAAGGGTACGGGTCGCCGTATGAATGCCGGGCGTGCGCACGTCGAATTCCTTTACCAACTCCGTGCCGTGCGCGTCAATCGCTTCTTGGTGCATCACTGGGCCACTGGCATACGGCTTCTGGTAATAATTGTTCAGCACCATGTTGTCGGCCACGGTGTAGGCCATGACCAGCCCGTGCTTTTCCCGATCTTCCGGGATGTGAGCCACGCCTAATTCGGTTACCTTCCGCGGCGAAAAATGAGTGCTGTCCTGCCCAGTAATGGTGATGCTGCCTCCGGCAACAGGCCGCAGGCCGGTAAGGGCTTCGACGAGTTCGCGCTGTCCGTTTCCCTGCACCCCGGCGATGCCTACAATTTCGCCGGCACGTACTTCCAGATCGACGCCTTCGACGGCCGTATGCCCCCGATCATCCAAAACATGTAAATCCCGCACGCTCAAGACGACCTCTTTGGGCTGCGGTTCATCTTTTTCCACCTGCAAAATTACTTTTCGGCCCACCATTAATTCAGCCAGGGTGGCCTGGGTGGCCGTTTTGGGATCGGCCGTGCCCACCATGCGGCCGCCGCGCAGCACGGCAATATCGTCGGCGATGGCCAGTACTTCTTTGAGCTTGTGGGTAATAAAGATGATGGAGACGCCACGCTCGGTGAGCTCGCGCATGATGCGGAACAGTTCGGTGGCTTCCTGGGGGGTGAGAACGGCCGTTGGCTCGTCCAGAATCAAAATGTCGGCGTGGCGGTACAGGGCCTTCACAATCTCCACCCGCTGCTGTGTGCCGACGGGTAAATCTTCCACGATGGCTGTGGGATCGACCTTGAGTCCGTACTGCTGGGACAGTTCTAACACTCGCTTTTGGGCAGTGCGCATATCGAGACGGCCGTTGCGCGTCACCTCCGACCCCAGCATCACGTTTTCCGTCACCGTCATCACCGGCACCAGCTGAAAATGTTGGTGCACCATGCCCACGCCGCGATCAATCGCATCGCGCGGATTTTTTAGCGCTACTTTTTCTCCCTTAATCCAGATTTCACCTTCATCGGGATGATAAAGGCCGTACAGCATGTTCATCAGCGTGCTTTTGCCCGCGCCGTTTTCACCGAGTAGGGCCAAAATTTTGCCGTGACGCAGCGTTAAATCGACGCTGTCATTGGCCAGCACACCGGGAAAGCGCTTGGTGATTCCTTTTGCCTGGAGGACGATCTGGTTTGTGTTTTCGCTCATGTGTGATCCTTAATTGCCCTATTCTGTTTCATAGGGTTGGCCCAGCGCCTGCGGGTCGCGGCTGCGGCCGACAAATCCGGCCAGCACCAAAATGGTGAGCACGTAAGGCAGCATCCCGATGAATTGGTGCGGAATATCGATCTGTCCGCCGAATTGGAGCTGCGTTTGCAGCGCCGTGGCAAAACCAAACAGCAGCGCCGCACCCCAGGCGCCAAAGGGGGTGCGTTTACCAAAAAGCATCACCGCCAGGGCCACAAAGCCACGGCCGTTTGTCATGGCCCGCTCAAAAGAGCCAACCGCCTCCAGCGTCAAGTAGGCGCCGCCCAGGCCGGCAATGGCCCCAGCTATTGTTATGTTAACGTAGCGCATCATATGAACATTGATGCCTACCGTGTCGGCGGCGCTGGGATGCTCGCCAATGACGCGGGTGCGCAGGCCCCAGCGAGTATGAAACAGCACAAAATGGACCAGTACCACTAAAATCAAGGTGGCGTAGGTGATGGGCGGATTGTTAAATAAAATCGGACCAATCAGTGGAATGTCGGCCAGGGCGCCAAAGCTGATAGGCTGCAATTTTCCTTCGGTGGTCAGGCCGGCCTGGTAAAAAAAGCTGGTCAGGCCCAAGGCCAGAATGTTGATCACCGTCCCACCGATAATCTGGTCCATTTTTAGGCCAATGGACATGAGGCCCAAAAAGGCCCCCAGCAGTGCGCCGGCGCCAACGCCGGCAAGCACGGCCAGGAGCAGGTTGCCGGTGTACACGTTGGCCAAAAAGCCAATAAAAGCGGCCATCAACATCTGGCCCTCAATGCCGATGTTGACAATGCCGGAGCGTTCACCAATGAGGCCGCACAGTGCGCCCAGCACCAGTGGGGTGGATTGGCGCAAGCTGGAGGCGAGAACGGCCGTTGTCACCGCCGGGTTCGTAATGTAACCATACACAATAGCGATCAGCACGCCTACCGCCAGCACAATCCCAATTGAGCGCAAGGAAATTGACCAGCCTTTACTCCTGGTTTGTGTCATTGTCGAGTCCATGAATATCTCCTCTAGCCTGTGCTGCCCCAACTGCTGCTGATGGTCACGCCGCCGGCCTCATCGGCGCGGGTGCGGATAATCCAGCGCACAATCATGTCGGCCGAAACAAAGAACAAAATAAGTGCCTGAATCACATCAATAATCTGGGACTGCACGTTGGCATCGAACTGCATCTGGCTGGACCCGGCCTGCATGGCCCCCACCAGCAGCGCAGCCGGAATGACGCCCAGCGGATTGGTGCGGGCCAGCAGGGCGATGGTGATGCCGTCAAAGCCCAGACCCGTGTTGAAGCCCGGCTGATAACGGCCGACCACACCCAGCGTTTCAATCGCGCCGCCCATGCCGGCCAAAAAGCCGCTGATGGCCATCGTTAAAATGATGATGCGGGCTACTTTGATACCGGCGTAATGCGCCGCGTTGGAATTTAACCCCACGGTGCGGATTTCATAACCCAGCGTAGTGCGGAAGAGCAGATACCAGGTGGCAAAGGCCATGAGCGCCGCAATAAAAAAGCCGGCGGGCAGCGTGCCCCAGATGGGAATGGCGGCCGATTCAGCAATGGCCGGCGTGCGGGCCACGATGCCCGTATCTTTCCAGGGGCCATCGGCTAAATAATCGGTGATGTTGATGGCCACGAAGTTGAGCATGATGGTGGTGATGACTTCATGCGCGCCGGTGTAGGTGCGCAGCGCGCCGGCAATGCTGGCAAACAGGGCGCCCATCAGGCTGCCAATGAGCAGCGCCAGCGGCATGTGGATAATGAAAGGGAGTCCGGTAACGGCAAAGCCTACGTATCCGGCAATAATGGCCCCCATCAGCAGCTGACCCTGCCCGCCGATGTTAAACAGGCCCGCCTTGAAAGCAAAAGCAACCGCCAGGCCACCCAGGATGAGCGGCGTGGCTTTTTCCAGGGTACGGCCAAAGGCGGCTTCGCTGCCGAAGGAACCTCGATAAAGGGCAGTATACGCTTCCCAGGGATTGGCGTCTGAAAGCCACAAAATAATGGAACCGATGATGCCTGCCAGAAGAACGGCCGTTAGCGGCACGCTCACCCCACGCCAAAGCTGAATCAACCAGTTAATGACGCTGTTGGTTTGTTCGTTGTTACTTGCGTCTTTTGTCATGCGACCACCTTTTGCAGTGGAAAAGAGGGTAGACAAACCCCAAGGGTTTATATCTATTAACGAGAAGTTTAATTGGTACAAACCCTTGGGGGGTTTTCATCAGAAACTTATAGCAAAATGTGCGACATGCCCGCAGGCACGCCGCACATTCTTAAAAGCCTAATTCACACAACCGGTTTGATTATCCACCAGGGACGTAACCAGTCTCAAGGGAACCATCTTGCAGGCTTGTGTTGATTTCATCCAGCGTGGCTTTGATTTCGTCAGAAATAACGGCGTCAAAGTCATGGAACGGAGCCAGACCAACGTCACCGACAAAGTTGCCGGCCGGGAAGCTGCCGTCATTGGCCGCAGAAATCAGGTCAAAGACACCCGGGGTAATGAGCTTCATGGCGCTGGAAACTAGGCAGGAATGGGCTTCCGGCACGGTTTCCCACTGGTCGGTGTCGACACCGATGCAGTAGACATCTTCGTTGCTGGCAACCTCGATGAGGGCACCGTTACCGGTTTTACCACCGGCGCCAAAGATCACATCTGCGCCCTGGCCAATGGCCTGAGCGGCGGTGCTGGCACCCCATTCGGGGTCAGTAAAGGCCACATCCAAACCACCGGGATGATAGGTGGAGATAATGGTCACGTCTTCGTTTACGTATTCCGCGCCGTTTTCATACCCTTCTTTAAAGGCGACAACGGGGGGAACGAGATCGGTACCGAGCACAGCGGCAATCGTGTTCGTTTCGGTCAGCAAACCGGCCAAAGCGCCAGCCAGGAAGCCGGCTTTGTCTTCATTGAAGATGAGCCCGGCGACGTTGGGGACATCGTTAGATTCGTCCTCGTCAAACTGCCAAGCCTGGAATTGGTCCACACCGATGAAGTTAATATCCGGGTAGGTGGCTGCGGCTTCAAGCGTGGCTTCACCCAGAGCAAACCCTACGGTTACGATGACATCATAGCCGGCGTCGGCGAACAAGGCGATGTTGGCACCGTAATCTTTGGCGTCGCTGGTTTCGATGAAGTCAACCTGAGCGCCCAGTTCTTCTTCGGCGCGAAGAACGCCTTCCCAGGCAGATTGGTTGAAGGATTTGTCATCGACTTCACCAACGTCTGTAACCAGACCGACACAGAAGACCTCTTCGCTGGCGCAATCGCCTTCAGCGCTTTCTTCTTCCATCTCTTCTTCTGCCATTTCCTCTTCCATCTCTTCTTCTGCCATTTCTTCTGTTTCTTCAGCAGTTGTGTCGGTTGTGTCCGTCTCATCAGCGGCCGGCTCGTCGCCACCACCGCCGCAGGCTACGAGAGCCATAGCCAATATGAGCAGCAAACTTAACAACCAAAACTTTGATTTTTGCATTTTGTTCTCCTTCCTTTTGTTAAAAAGAAACTTGTGCAATTGACAAATGCAAATGCATTGTCTTTGTCCAGTAAAAGGT
>CALBTC010000536.1 GCA_937967805.1 uncultured Anaerolineaceae bacterium | reverse complement strand
CAATCAGCCTTTCTCACACCGACACCCACGCGATTGGTTTTGTGGTGGCGATGGGGTATTAAGAATTAGACCTGTCAGGTTTTTTGTTGTCAGGTAGACTCTTTTTGAGCAAACCTGACAGGTCTCGGATGACCAAAACCTTTGCAGGAGGACAATCATGACAACCTGGACAGCCCCTGATGGCTCGGAAATGAATTTTGAACAGTACGGCGGCAACGACACAATCAAACCGTTTTTGCTGCTGCTGCCCGGCCTGCTGGGTGCCATCAGCAGCCAGTGGCGGCCGTTTTTGAAACCATTGTCAGAAAGTTACCGGCTGCTTGTGGTGGATTTACGGGGACACGGCCGTTCGCAAAACAACGCCCCCAACCTGGACATCAACCAGATGCTGGACGATCTCACCGGCCTGCTCAACCAGCTCAACGTCGAGCGACTGCACATCGCCGGCTACAGTCTGGGCGGCTACCTGGGCCTGATGCTGGCCCTCAACCAGCCGCGTCGCGTGGCCACGCTGCTCATGCACGCCACCAAGTTCTACTGGACTGCCGACTCGGCAGCACAGATGCGGCAGCAGCTCGATCCAGACGTCATGGCCCAAAAAGTGCCCACCTACGCCGATCAGCTGGTGCAGGAGCATGGCGGGCGGCAGTGGCGCGTGCTGGTGCGCCAGGCAGCCGAACTCACCACCGGCCTGGTCGATGGCGGCTTATCGGAGCGGCAGCTCAACAATGCCCGGCTTCCCGTTCTGGTAAGCGTGGGCGATAGAGACGAGCTGGTCCCTCTGCCCGAAGCATTCCGTTTAAGCCGGGCGCTGCCCCAGGGCGAACTGCTCGTACTGCCCAACACCCGTCATCCGCTGCAAACGGTGCGCCTGGTGCCTCTGCTGCCAATGATGCAAAGCTTTCATACCGAATAATTTACTAAGAGAACCGAGACCCTAAGGGTTTGCTCTGAATGGCCTGAACTTAAAATGACATAACCCTTAGGGTCTTTACGCTAACTCCCCAAGAACTATGACAAAACGAACGCTCCTGGCCGTCCTGGCCCACCCTGACGATGAATCTTTTGGCCCCGGCGGCACCTTTGCCCGATACGCTGCGGAGGGCGTTGATGTACATATTGCTATTGCCACCGACGGCGCTGCGGGCTCGGTTGCCGCCGGCTATGAAGATGCCCGTGAAAAGCTGGCAGAGGTACGTGCCCAGGAGCTAGAAAAAGCGGTAAGCATTTTGGGCGGCACGCTGCACACGCTGGGCTATCGCGATTCCGGCTACATTGGCGATCCGGCCAATGAACATCCGGAAGCGTTTGTCCAGGCAGACGAACACGAGGCCATTGGTCGTGTCGTGCAGCTCATTCGGGAAATACGGCCGCAAGTCATCATCACCCACGACGAAACCGGCGGCTACTTCCATCCCGACCACATCCAGTGCTGGAAGATCACCGTGCCGGCCTTCCATGCCGCCGGCGATCCGGAACAATACCCAGACATTGGACCCGCTCCCTATCAACCAGAACGACTCTACTTCTCTGCTTTTCCCAACACCTGGGTGAAGTTCTTCATTTTTCTGTTCCGCCTGCGCGGGCAAGACCCCACCAAATTCGGCCGTAATCAGGATATTGATATGACACAGGTAGGTGTAGATCGCAAAAAGCTGCACGCCTTTATCAATTATCGCGATTATTGGGAAGTGAAGCGACAGGCCAGCGCCGCCCACGCCAGCCAGGGAGGGGGTGGTGCCTTAGGTTGGCTGCCTAAGAGCATACAAAAGCTGCTGCTGGCGCGAGATACGTTCATGCGGGCTTATCCGCCTGTACCGGACGGGTATCGGGAAAAAGATTTGTTTGCCGGGTTAGAAGGCGAAATTGGTTAGAATGTTCCCGATTAACTCGTTGTCTGCGATTGTCATGCCTGCGAAGGCAGGCATCCACATGGCTCAACACTCTGGATTCCCGCCTTCACGGGAATGACACTTTCGGTATCACACGTTACTTTTAGAAGAGAACAAACTCATTAATCTCGAGGGAGCTGGTTGAGAACGGCCGCTACCGGCTCTGCGCCTAAAAATCCAGCTTTCAACGCTTCATCCGTAAACGGTTCGGCAATTTGCTGAATCACTTCGGCAGCAATGCGATTGTGAACGGAGGCCAGGTTAGGCTGCTGGGCAATTCGGGCCAGGGCGGCGTGCAGCTGCCACAGCAGTACCCGATTCTCCGTTTCGTGAGCCAAAAAGATAGCCCGCTGCCACAACTCTTCGGCTGAGGATGCATTGCCTACTATTTGCTCGTAGCAACCCAGCACGTACAGTCCGTTGGCTTGATGCCAGCGCGAACGGCCCGGTTCTGTGGTGCTTTCTAGCAGCACCTGGGCATATTCCCGCCCTTCTGCTTCTCCCTGAGCCAGGTGAAAACGTGCCAATGCATAAAGCGTGTGGAAATAAATCTCCGGTGCACGAATCTCTTCGGCCAGCGTTTTGGCCCGCTGCAAATAAGCCAAACTTTCTGACCACCGCTCTTTTTGCATCAGATCAAGCCCCAGGTTGCGGCACAAATCCGCTTCTAGCAGGCGGAACTCGGCCGATTCGGCCAGAGTCAACCCTTCTTGATGGCAGTCCAATGCTTTATCCGTGGCAAAAAGCAATTGGTAGCATTCACCCAGATTGTTGAGGCAGGCTACCAGGCCGCTATGCCGTTCAATCTGCCGAGCCAGCACCAGGCTCTTTTCAAACGCCTGAATCGCCTTGTGAAAATGGCCGGTAGTGGCATAAGCGATGCCAATCTGATTACTGGAACGTGCCTGCCCATAGACGTCGCTTAATTGTTCAAACAGAGCATTGGCCTGGTTCAGATAGTTGATCGCCAAATTTACCTCGCCCTGAAGCAGGTAGGTGCCGCCCAACCCCACCAATGCTTTGGCTCGACCAGGCGTGTAGTTGAGGGCTGTGGACAAATCGAGGGCTTCCTGGCAGGCAGTGACGGAACGGCCGTACTGCCCCAATCCCCGCGAGCGAATACCAATCAATACCAGGGCTTCAACAGCCTGTTGGCTGGTGCCTGCCTCCAGATAATACTGCTCATAAGCTGCCAGAGCAGCAATTTGCTCGCCCAACTCGCCAAGCAAATCACCTCGCTCTTTCAGGCTCACCAGGCGGGTATTTTTCACGTTTGGATCGCTGGTTTGGGGATCGGTATTGGCTAAAATTTCGGTGTACTGATCGACGGCGTCCCAGAAACGGCCGTCTTGCGTGGCCAGTCGCGCTTGTTCAATTTGCTGTTTTTGGGTAGAGGCAATCATAAAAAGTGAGTCCGTCGCTTTTTTTGCCAAAGATAACCGCAATCACTTACGGCGGCAATGACGATCAGGTATAATATCGTCGATTTTTTGTGAAGAGAAAGATAAATCAGGAGCTTCTTATGAAACTGTTTCGCCGCGTTTTGCGCTGGCTTTTTGTCTTGGGCGGTTTCACTGCCGGATTAATCACCGCCATTGCTGCGCTGATGGCTCAGCGCCTTATCCGCCCGCTGCGTCAACCATTGTGGGGCATTCCCGCTGACCTAAACATACCTTATGAAGTAGTCACCTTTCCAGCCAGCGACGGCGTGCGCCTGAGCGGCTGGTTTATCCCGCCGCCGGCAGATTCAGTGCGGCATGGGGCTACGCTCATTTTGGTCCACGGCTGGGGTTGGAACCGGCTGGGGGAAGCAGCCACTGATGCCTTGGCCAACCTGACGGCCGCTTCACAAGTCGATTTCCTGCAACTGGCACACAGTTTACATAAAGATGGATTTGGGTTATTGTTATATGATTCCCGTAACCACGGCGAAAGCGGCAGTCAGCCACCCATGACCTTTGGTGAAATGGAAGCAAAAGATTTACTTGGTGCAGTTGCTTACTTGCAAGGACGGCCAGAAGTGGCCGCCAATCGTATTGGCGCGATGGGCTTTTCAGCCGGGGCAAACACGGTGCTGTACGCGCTGTCCCAAACGGACCAGATTCAGGCGGCCGTTGCCGTGCAGCCCACCACCCCGGCCCACTTTGCCGGTCGCTTCGCGGCGCATCTGTTTGGGCCGCTGGGCAAAGCAATTTTGCCCCTCACAGAATTGATCTACCGGCAAGCGGGGGGACGGCCGTTAAAAGAATATCGTTTGGGAACGGCCGCCGCCCAGGCGGGCAAGACGCCGGTGCTGTACGTACAGGGCAAGGGCGACCCGTGGGGCAGCCCCGCAGACGTACAGCAAATGGCCGCTGCTACCCCCAACGTCAGCGGCCCGCTGCTGGTAGAAAGCAGCGACCGTTACGGTGGCTACCAGTTTATCATCGACAATCCGGCCATTGCGACAGCCTTTTTTGAGCAGCATCTACCGGAGTAAAGCAGTCGACACAGCCGGTTACCAGCCAAACTTTGTGACTTTGCGTGAGGCTATTTTCTGAGGAGACTTCACCGGCGGCTGCCGACCACCATGAATGAAAATTGGTAAAGCGATTTGCCAAAACGCTCTACATTTTTGAAGGAGCTAACAGCCCCCACTTCTTTGCAGCCCGGCCTGGCCAGAACCACCACCGTCTCTTTTGGGATTACGCCCCGGCCGATTCGAAAGCCGCCAAAATTTTATCGATCAATGCGTTGAAATCTTCGCGTACTTCCTGGCGGGCCGGATCCGCATCATACCAGGCCAAAATTTCGCGCGCTCCTTGCGCAAATGGGATAGACGCGACGTAGTCGGGCACCAGGCGCTTGATCTTGCTGTTATCAAAAATCATACTGTGCGCTTTGTCACCCAGCAGGCTGGCGCCCCACCGCTCATCAAATTGGCTGATGAAATCGGAGGGAATGTGCACAATCCGGGCTTCACTACCTGCCGCGCCGGCAACAATGTGGCAGATTTGGTTCCAGGTCAGCCACTCGTCAGACGTAATGTGAAAGGCGTCGCCAATGGCCCGCGTGTTGCCTAACAAACCGACAAAACCTTTGGCAAAATCCCGGTGATGGGTCAACGTCCACAAGGAGGTGCCGTCGCCATGCACAATCACCTTTTTGCCCTGCCGCATCCGGTTCACAACGGTGTACCCGCCGCTCATGGGCAGCAAGGTCTGGTCATAGGTGTGCGACGGCCGTACCACCGTCATTGGGAAACCGCTGTCACGATACGCTTGCAGCAGCCGTTCCTCACAGGCAATTTTGGCCCGCGAGTAATCCCAAAAAGGATTATGCAGCGGCGTGGATTCGGTGATGGGCAAAAATTGGGGCGGCGTCTGGTAGGCAGAGGCGGAACTGATGAAGATGTATTGTTGAATACGGCCGTGAAAAAGCGACAGGTCTGTTTCAATATGTTCCGGCGTGAACGCGATCCAGTTGACAACAACATCAAACCGGTGTTCTGCCAACATAGACCGGATCGATTCAGGGTCGCGAATATCGCCGTACAAAATCGTAGCTTCTGGCGGCGATTCGCGGTGGCTCTGACCCCGATTTAACAAGAATAGATCAAATCCCTTGTCAACAGCTAATTGTGAACAGGCCGAACTGATAATGCCTGTCCCACCAATAAATAAGATTTTCAAGATATTCTCCTTCTCAACCCCATCAAACGCTTCCGCTACTGTAACCGTTTAAATTGTCCTACGCATACAAATTGCTGTCAACAACTTGCAAAGCCGGCACAAAATGAATTGATGCCTTCGAAAGCGGCCAACAATAACTTCCCCTTTATGGGTAGTTCCTTACCGCTAGACCCTCCGTAGCCGCATATCGTCTTAGGGCAAACGGCATCTCCGGGAATGCCTGCTCATTTGCCGGGAAACGTCCGACCCGGTAGCTATCGCCCATGCGCCTGGAGGGGTGGTCAGCCGGCCTAACGGCGCTCGTCTGCCTGAAAACACCCATATACGCCTCCTGTGACAAAAAAACGTCCATAAAACGCCTCATCAAACGCTAAAACTTACGTCTGGCAAACGACTGTATTGCTATCTTTTCTCCAGCTCAACACAAAATATTTTGAGTCAATTTAAAACAGAGAAATCTGTAAATTTTATTGCTGTTCATATGGAGGAAACATGTCTCAATTTATCACGAAATTTGCACAACTGCTGGCTGCGCTTGTCGGCCTGGCCTTGCTCATCCTGTATCTCATTAGCTTACAGCCCAAACAGGCTCAGGGGGCGGAAAATTACCAGCTCTATTTGCCGATGGTGGTTAAGGGCAGCACAGCCACAACACCACCCCCGCCGCCAACCCAGGTAAAAGGCAGCTTTTTTGTGGACAATCAATTTAAAACCAGCAGCGCCAGCATTCAGGTAGATACCCAGGGAGGCATGCACCTGGCCTACCATTATTACGAACCGGCCATTGAAAACCGGCCAACGTACGGCGTCTATCTTTACTGCCCCGGTGCCTGTGAAAAATCGACCAGCTGGAGCGGTGTGGCCATGGGCGAGCTGGTCAATGAGATTCAACTCCAGCTAACTCCGGCCGGGCAGCCACGCATCGTTTTCAGAACGCTTTCCCAGGCGCGGCCCAACGGCAACGATTACTACTATGCTGCCTGCGACCAACAATGCACCGATCCAAGTAAATGGGGGCTCATCTACCTGACCTCAAGCTCAGGCATCGGCGTCATTGACCTGGACAAGGATGATGAACTGCCGCAGCGTTATTTTGCCCTGGATGCAAACGGCCGTCCCCGTTTCATCTACAACGACGGCGTAACCGATCATATCGGCACCTATTACGCTTACTGCGACAGCGGCTGCCTAAACCCGGACAACTGGTTTGAAACCAAGATCAACAAAGACAGCGGCAGCCAGGGGCCATTTCGCGATGAAAATTTCTACTACCCGGCATTGGCATTTACCGCGCAGGGACAGCCGCGCGTGGTCGCCGATGGCGTTTCTATGCAGGATGAATTTTTCCTGTTCTACCTGGCCTGTGACGCCAACTGCCATTTGCCGGCGAGCTGGCAAAGCGCTCCGCTGTATGATCGGGGCAGCGGGCCAAATGTCTCTTATGACGTGGAGATTGATGGGAACGGCCGTCCCCGCGTGGCCTTTTACGAGGGAGCAAAACTGGGTGGCCAGGGCGACCGCTTATTCTACGCCTGGTGTAACGGCTCCTGCTTAAACAGCGCCAACTGGCAGCGCAAAGACCTGGGGCTGGCGATTAATGACGGTCGTGGACCCGACCTGGAACTCACCGCCGCCGGTAAACCGCGCCTGGCTTACGCCCTGTACAACGCCGGTGGCCTGGGTTACAGCTGGTGCAACAGCAGCTGCGAGTCTACCAGCGCCACCTGGCAGCATCAGGTCACAGAATCACGCAGCGCGCTTTACCAGGCCTGGCCCGTCGTCTACCCGGAGCATTGCGATGACGGCTTGTGGGACGGCATCGCCCCAACCCTGGCGCTGGATTCAGCCGGCAACCCGCGCATTGCCTACGACACAACCTACCATGCACGCTGCTGGTACAATCCAGACACGGGCGAGTGGGACCCCTGGTACGAATTCCGTCTGGTCCAGCGAGCCGCCCGGCTGCTGTTTTTCCCGCAGCCTTAGCGCACACTTTTGGGAACTCTTAGAATTTGCGTGGTGCGTGAAGAAATCTTTTTTCACGCATCACGGACCTTCAACTGACCTGGGGCATTGTGGTGTAGATTATGTCAAATCACCTCAGCTTTGGTAGTGCGTATCGAAAATGATACGCAATTCATTCCCAGGACAGCCCAAACAATCCGTTTGAATAGAAATCCCCTCATGCTATACTCTTCAAATAAATAACTATTTACGAAGACCCAAAGGGTTTGCATTTAGAGTCCTTCAACTATCAGACGGTAAAACCCTTTGGGTCTACAAGCGGATAACAACCAGGAAACTTATGGATGCTATTTTAAATCCTGAGCAGGAAGAACTGCTCAAACGCACCCGGGATACGCTGGGCAGGCTGCGCGACTTGCTGGGCGATACGGCCGCTTCCAAAGAAGACCGCACCGCCCTGGCCGAATCGATTCGCCAGTTGGATGATTTGTTTCTGCTCGTCGTCGCCGGGGAATTTAACTCGGGCAAATCAGCCTTTGTCAACGCTTTTTTAGGGCAGGAGCTACAGCCTGAAGGCGTCACCCCCACCACCAGCCAGATTTACCTGCTGAAGTACGGCGAAGTGACCAACCTGGTGCCCGGCGACAAAGGCATCTGGGTGCAGACCGCCCCTATCGAGATGCTAAAGAAGATCAGCATCGTGGACACGCCCGGCACCAACGCCATTTTGCGCGAGCACGAGGCGCTGACGGCCGAATTCATTCCCCGTTCTGATCTGGTCCTGTTTATCACCTCAGCCGATCGGCCGTTTAGCGAAAGCGAACGCACCTTCCTGACGCAAATTCGGGATTGGGGCAAGAAGATCGTGCTGCTGGTGAACAAGGTCGATATCCTCACCAGGGACGGCGAGCAAAACCAGGTGCTGGAATTTGTGCGCGATTCGGCTAAAAATTTGGTGGGGGAGATTTCGGCCGTTTTTCCCATTTCGGCCAAGCAGGCGCAGCGGGCCAAGGCCGGCCAGCCGCAGCTTTGGGCACAAAGCGGCTTTGAACCGCTGGAGCAGTTCATTCACGATACTTTGGACGATGACGGCCGTTTCCGCCTCAAGCTGCTCAATCCATTAGGGGTTGGGCTCAAGCTGGTGCGCAAACAGCTCAGCCACAGCGAAGCCGACCTGGCCTCGTTGCAGGACGACCGGCAGCTGCTGGACGACATTGAGCGGCAAATGCTGTATTACGACGAAGATATGCAGCGCAACTTCAAAGCCCGCCTCAGCGAAATCGACAACATTTTGTACGCCATGGAAAAGCGGGGCGACGAATTTTTCGAGGAGATGATCCGCTTTAGCCGCGTCACCGATCTCATGCGCTCCCGCGCCCTGGAAAAAGCGTTTGAGACCAAAGTAGTGGCCGATACGCCCAAGCAGATTGAAAACCGCGTCAGCGAGCTGGTCGATTGGATGGTGGAGCAGGATTTACGGCAGTGGACGGCCGTTGCCGAACATATGGCCCAGCGCAAAGAAGCCCACGACAACCGCGTCGTCGGGCAGTCCGGCCCCAAAGAAGGTACCCTGGCCTACGACCGCGCCCGGCTGGTGAGCTCCATTGGGGCGGCTACGCAGCGCGCCGTGGAATCGTTCGACAAGGAAAAGGAAGCGGCGGAACTGGCCGAAGTGGCTCGTTCTGCTGTAGTTGGCACCGGGCTGGCCGGGGCGGCCGGGGCGGCCGGGCTGGGGCTGGCGCTCACCGGCGGGCTGCACCTGGTCTTTCTGGACGTGACGGGGATCGTAGCCGGTATCGCCTTTGCCACGCTGGGGGCGCTCATTTTGCCCGCCCGCCGCCGCAAAGCGAAGAAGGAGCTGGAAGAGAAACTGGCGGCATTACGGCAAAAGCTAGTCGGCAGCCTGACAGAGCAGTTCACCCGCGAAATGGCGCGCGGTGCCCAGCGCATCGAGGATACGATCGCCCCGTTTGCCCGCTTTGTCCGCGCCGAGAGCGACAAGATTTCGGCCCAGCGGGACGAGTTGGTGGAGCTGGAAGCACACATCAGCGGGTTGCAGGCGCAGTTAAAGTTGAAGGCGATTGCGGAGGAGAGTGGTGATCGGTAAACGGTAGGGGCGAGGCGAACGGTTGACACCCCGGCAAAACAAACGGCCTTCTCTCCGTTCGCCTCGCCCTTTTGCTGAGGTAATAAAAAACGGCCGTTTCCGGGATGGAAACGGCCGTTTTATTGCAAGATAAACGGAAAGGAAATTAACCGGTTAGTGAACTCAAAACGGCCGCACCCGTGCCGAAGACAGCGCCAATGATGACAAAAATGATAATGTAAGCCACTAAACCAATGCCAATTGTCAGTGCCGCTTTGGTGTTGTCGAGATCTAATCCTTGACGAACGGCTATAAAACCAGCGGCCAATGTCCAAACCACGCCAATGATCCAGCCAATGCACGGAATAATGCCCAAAATCTGTGGTGCATAAGCAAAGCCGATCACTCTGAGCATCTCACCCAAATCTGCCTGACCGCCGAAAAAGGATGTGCCCACAAAGTAAGTTACTGCTGACCAAACCAGCCAGCCTAACAAAGCGGTCACAATGGAACTGATAAAGCTGCTAAAAAAACCTGTGTCTGCAATCGTAGCTGCTATACCGCTCCCAATGGCACCTACTAAAGCAACCACCAACACAACCAATGCTGCTTGGCCCGTGGCGCTCTGATCTGCTTCTATTTCTTCGAATGTATTTGAATCCAGTTTAAATACACCAACTATTCGGTCAAACATGTCATCCTCCTCGGGGGGATTGAAAAATCGTTAATAAAATCGCCAGGTAACAAACTACTAAACACGCCTAAATCCAATTGGTTACAAAATGCTCAATTTAAGCTTGATTAACCACCTCCTTGATTACGCTATTGTTTTTACCGAAAAGCAGTACGCTGTTTGCGCCGTCGGTACAGGCGGAAGCCGTAAAACAGAATTACCAACAGCAGCAACGCCCCCAAGATCGGTAGAAAAATAGCCAAAATGGAGGTGAAAAAGGCCAGAACATCCTCCACCAGGCTCACCAGCCAGTTGCCGGTGCCCGCCGTGGTTGCCGTGACGACAGGCCGCGCCACCCCCTTCACTGCGTGCACGCTGCCGGCCACAATCAAGCCGGCCCCCAGCGCCAAAATCGGGTGAATATCGTTGACGATGTTGGCATTGGCGGCAAAGAGAACCGCGCCGGCCGCCGGACGCACAAAGGTTTGAATCACGTCATTCACGGTGTCGACGGCGGGCACTTTATCCACCAGCATCTCGATGATGAGCAGGACGGTGATGATGCCGATGGCCCACCAACTGCCCATCACATTGTATGGTTCCATTAAATTAAGCAGGGGATCATTTAGAGGGAAACGGGCGGCCAGGGCAACTAGCAGCAGGGGAATGTAGGCATTCAAGCCAGCGCTGCCTGCCAAACCGAAAGCACTAAACAAATCAAGCATAATGTTCTCCAAAAAAGTAGCGCAACTTTGTGAAATCGCGCAGACAATTTTTCAAATTCTCCTACGATAGGCCAGGGAATCCGGTGATGGTTCCGGTGAGATTGAAGCGCAGCAGGGCGA
>CALBTC010000535.1 GCA_937967805.1 uncultured Anaerolineaceae bacterium | reverse complement strand
AACCAGAGATTGCCGGAGATTCAACCCTGGTTCATTCGTGAATACCAGCCGCCCCAGCCGCGCCAACTGGTGCGTGCCGCCCAGCCTGCCCCGGCTGCCGCCAAAATGGAGATGATGGTGGCCGAAGCTTCACCGGAGCCGGAGGCGGCCGCGGAAAGAGTTGCCGCTGAAACGGTGGCGGCGGAGGTACAGTCGGAGGGAACGGCCGTAACCTTCCGCGCCCCAGGCCAAACCGATATTCCCAACGACGGGTCGCCCCACAAAACCACCTTGCAGCAAATCCGCCTGGAGCCGAAGCTGGATTATCTCACCATCCCCAAATACAGTGATGCCGTTTTCCGGCGGGCGACGGTGGCCTATGAGCAGTCCGGTCCGCTGCTGCCCGGTGCTGCCAGCCTGTTTGTTGGTGAAGAATATATTGGCCAAACTCAGATTAAATTCACCGCCCAGGGGGATGAATTGGAACTGCTGCTGGGTGTAGAAGACCGCATCATCGTTGAACGAAAGCTGGCCCGGCGCGACGTGGACAAAAAATTGCTGCGCGATCAGCGGCAGCTGCGCTATGGTTCCACCATTGCTCTGAAAAACTTGCTCAAAACCGAGGCCCGAATTGTGGTTAAAGATCACATTCCCGTTTCGCGCCACGAGCAGATCAAGGTAAAATTAGAAGACGTACGGCCGCAGCCCACGGAGCAAACCGATTTGAACCTGCTGGAATGGCAGCTTAATTTGGCCAACGGCGCGGAGGAAACCGTGCGCTACGAATACAGCGTCGAGCATCCACGAAACTTGAACGTGGTTGGACTGTTGGATTAGTATGATTTGGGTTATTTGGACTTTATGAGGTTTGGCGTGAAACGTGAGAAGAATCACGTTTCACGCATCACGCGCCTGAATTTCCAAAGAACCACCTTTTCAGCGGAGGTCACTATTTCCCAAAAATTTTACGAGACCACGCGGCCAAAAGAGCGCGCTTTTTTGGTTGGGGCAGAATTGAAACAGGGACGGCCGTTACTGCCCGTCGAGGATAGCTTGCTGGAGCTGCAACGCCTGGCCGATACGGCCGGGTTGGTTGTGGTGGGACAAACCGTCCAGCGGTTTGATCGCCCCGACAGCGCCACCTTCATCGGTTCCGGTAAGGTTGAAGAAGTTAAAATACTCATCGAGGAGCTGGATGCTGACGTGGTTCTCTTTGATGATGAACTGAACCCACGCCACCAGCGCGAGCTGGAAAAAGAGTTTGGCGAAGATGTGAAAGTCATTGACCGTACGGCGCTGATTCTGGACATTTTTGCTCAACATGCCCAAACGCGTGAGGGCAAGCTCCAGGTGGAGCTGGCCCAACTGGAATACCGTGTGCCGCGCCTGACGCGCATGTGGACCCACCTGGCCCGGCAGGCAGGTGGCCGCGTGGGTGGCATGGGCGGTGGCGTTGGCCTGCGCGGTCCTGGTGAAACCCAGCTGGAAACGGACCGGCGTGAAATTGGGCGGCGCATTGCCCACATCAAAGATCAATTAGAAAATGTGCGGGCCCATCGCGAGCGGCATCGAGCCAAACGGCAGCAAACAGAGCTGCAAGTGGTGGCCATTGTCGGCTACACTAACGCGGGCAAATCGACGCTGCTCAACAAATTAAGCGACGCGAACGTGCTTTCGGCCGACATGCTGTTTGCCACGCTGGACCCCACCACGCGCAAAGTAAATATGCCCGGTGGCCGTGAGCTGCTCTTTACCGATACGGTGGGCTTCATTCAAAAGCTGCCGACGGACATTGTGGCCGCTTTTCGCGCCACGCTGGAAGAGATTACCGAGGCCGATATGCTGCTGCACATCGTGGATGCCACCCATCCCAACGCAGAAGCGCAAATCGAATCCGTAGAAGATACCCTGGCTGAGCTTGAGGTAGATCATTTACCGATGGTGGTGGCGCTGAACAAGATTGATTTGCTGCCAGAAAATGTAGAGCCGATGAAACTGTTTGATTTACCTTATCCGACGGTGCCGGTTTCGGCCGTGACGGGCGAAGGTATTCAGGAACTGCTGGTAGCAATTGACGCCGCCATGGTGCGCTACTTGCAGCCGTTGACCGTGCTGCTGCCTTACAAACGAGGCGATTTGCTTTCGCTGATGTATGAACGCGGCCAGGTGGATGGTGAGGAACACACGGCGGAGGGCGTCATTGTTTATGGACGTTTGCCAAAACGACTGGTACCATATTTTGAACCTTACATGAATGGACGGCAGACAGCCAATGAATGAATTTATCGACAGACTTGGTGAGTTAATTAGTAAATATCCAGGATTTTTGCCGCTGCTTGGCCTTGTTCTCATTATTTTAAATTTAATTTTACAGATTTTTCCAGGCAGTTGGTTTGTTGACCGGCACATTTTGCTGCACCTGGGTCTTATTATCAGTCTAATTGGCTTGCTGGTTGTACGGCCGTTGACCTAGTATTGCGCCCCAGAAGTTCGCATCAGGTTATGGACTGCGGCGCAATACTTAAACAGTCCGGCGAGCTCGACATAATATCGTTGTGTGAATTTCCGCCGGACTGTACTAGTCCCTCTATCTTGTTTTTCGCAACGACTCGGTGCTGGAGGTGCGACGCACTTTCATGAGCACTGCTTGCCGTACTTAACTTTGGTGTAAGTGCGTCGCACCTGTACAGTTGCCCATCTTTTCATGCGCATGATTCCAATTGAAGCTGTTGCCCAAAACGGCCGTGTTCAAGCTGCCCTCATTCACTTTTCTGAGACGGTTCCCCAACTGGTGGAGCAGGCCATTGCTATCCAGCAAATTCCGGCCCCCACCTTTGCCGAAGCCAGACGGGCCGCCTATTTAGAGCAGCAGTTTGCCGAAGTTGGCCTGGTAGATGTGGCCCAGGACGAACTGCATAACGTGTACGGCCGTTTCCCCGGCAGCCAACCAGCAGAGCATCACCCGCTTATCATTTCGGCCCACAGCGACACCGTTTTCCCCGCCGAAACTGATCTCACCATTCGACGCGAAGACCAGCTTATTTATGGCCCCGGCATTGGCGACAATTCCACCGGCGTGGCCGGTTTATTGGCCCTGGTTGAAGCGTTGCAGATTTGTGAGATACGGCCGTTAGCCGACATCTGGTTTGTGGCCAACGTGGGTGAAGAAGGGTTGGGCGATTTACGCGGCATGTGGGCCGTGGTAGAGCGGTTTGGCGGTGAGGCGGTTTACCTGATCATTGAAGGCGGGCTGTATGGGCAGATTTCTCACCAGGCCATTGGCGTGCAGCGCTTTGAAATCAGCATCAGCACGCCGGGCGGCCATTCCTGGGGCAATTTTGGCCAGCCCAGCGCCATTCATGAACTGGGGCACCTGATTGCCGCCATCGACAAGCTGCAACTGCCGGCACGGCCCAAAACCACCTATAATGCAGGCATTGTTGAGGGTGGCACGTCGATCAACACGATTGCCCAATCGGCCAGGATGCTGCTCGATTTGCGTTCTGAGGAGCCAAGCCGGTTGGCCATCTTGCTGGCAGAAGTGGAGAAGCTGGTCTCATTGCGACAACAGGTGCCTAAAGTGACGGTGAAAATGACGCAAATCGGCAATCGCCCGGCGGGGCATCTGCCACGGCAGCATCCCCTGGTGCAGCAGGCGAAGGCGGCGCTGAAGCATGTGGGCTGTGAAAAAATCAGCTTCATTGCCAGCAGCACAGATGCCAACGTGCCGTTGAGCCAGGGATTTACGGCCGTATGCATCGGCCTCACCGAATCCGGCCACGCCCATCGACTGGATGAGTACATGGACAGCACCCACCTGGCTGCCGGGATGCAGCAACTGCTGCTGCTGGCACTTTCTGTAGCCGGCATCTAGACTAATATAGATAGTGAAGCGTGAAACCAAGTCCCACTAAAAAGGAAGAAGAGCTATGAACTTTGAACTAAGTGAAGAACAGCGCGAGTTTCAACATATTGTGCATGATTTTGTGGCCAAAGAGCTAAAGCCGATGGCCCGAGAAACGGATGAATCTGGCGAGTTTAACTGGACGGCCGTTAAAAAGATGGGTCCCATTGGCCTGCTGGGTCTGGAAGTGCCCGAAGAATATGGCGGAGCCCAGGTGGATGCTGTCAGCGCGGCCATTGCTGTGGAAGAGTTGGGCTGGGGCTGTGGTTCCACGGCGCTGGCCGTGTCGGCCCACAACGGCCTGGCGCTGGGACCTATCGTGAAATATGGTAACGAGGCGCAAAAAGAACTGTGGCTGCCGCCTCTGGCAACAGGCAAAGGAAAGTTAGGCTGCCTATCGCTCACGGAGCCGGGGGCGGGGTCTGATTTGCAGGGTGGGATGCGGACAACGGCCGTCAAAGAAGGCGACTCCTGGATCATCGACGGGGCCAAGATGTGGATGACCAATGCTTCCATCTCCGATTTGATGGTGGTGCTGTGCCGCACCGATAATGCCGGCGGCAGCCATTCACTGAGCCACATTTTGGTGCCTACAGATACGCCGGGCATTACGATTGGTCCGGCGGAAAAGAAGATGGGGCTAAAAGGCTCACCCACCCACGCCGTGACGTTTGAAGAGGTGCGCGTGCCGTTGGAGAACTTGCTGGGGGAAGAGGGGCGTGGTTTGCAGCAAACGTTGGCTACGTTGGACAGTGGGCGCGTGGGCATCGGCGCGTTGGCCATTGGTTTGGGGCAGGCGGCGTATGAAACGGCCGTGCAGTACGCCCATGAGCGCGAAACATTTGGCAAGCCCATCGCCCAGCACCAGGCCATCCAGTGGATGCTGGCCGACGCCGCCACCGAGCTTCAGGCAGCTCGCCTGATGGTCTACTGGGCGGCATCCCTCAAAGGGGCCGGCAAGAAATTTACCAAAGAAGCGGCGATGGCCAAGCTGTTTGCCACAGAGGTCAGCGAGCGCGTTTGCCGCAACGCCATCCAGATTCACGGCGGCTACGGCTACAGCAGTGAATTCGAGGTAGAGCGCATGTACCGCGACACGCGGCTGATGACCATCGGCGAAGGCACCAGCGAAATTCAGCGGCTGGTTATTGCCCGACACATTTTGAATTTATAGAGACTGGGGGTGATGCGTGAAACGTGACTCAAACAAAATCACGTTTCACGTTTCACGCATCACGTTAGTTGATGTTGACCCGAAGCGTGTAGGTCGTGTTTGTCACCGGTTGGCTGAACACACGAATGTAATAACGACCTGCCGGGCGAACGCCCAAATTTAAGACTTTCTCGGTGGTGTCGGGCGTTCCGTTATTGGCTATCAACGTGGGGTTAGGACAGGTTGTGCCGTCGTATACGATCAACTGCCCTTGAGCCGGCTCAAAGCTGGACAAAATCACGGTCAGGTTGGCAGCGCTTGTCAGCGTGATGGCGTACCAATCTTCAACATCATCGGCCGTGAATTCATAATCCCGACCGCTGCTGATGCCATAGGCCTGGCTACAATTGTCGTTTGGCTCAATGGGCGGGTAGTTGTTCAGCATGATTGGCAAGTAGACGTAGGTGATTGGCAGTGGCGACACATTTATCGTTATGATGCCTGTATCAATATTGTCACCCTCGTCGATAGCTTGAACAGTTAGGTTGAAGGTGGGCATGGCGTCTGCATCAAGTTTGCTGGCATCAGGCACGGTAATTTGACCGCTGCTGCTGTTGATGGCAAAGACAAAGCCGGTATTGCCACCAATAATCGAGAAGGTTAACGTGTCGCCACTGGCAAATTCTGGATCTGTAGCGGAAACGGTACCGACGACAACACCGTCATTACTGCCTTGAGCCACTGTGAAAGTTGCATTATTTACTGTTGGCGCCTCATCAAAAAGGTTGTTGAGGTTGATGGTCACATTGGCGGTATTTTGCAAACCGCCAGTGTCAGTGACGACAACGCCTAACATAAAACTTTGTGTCGTTTCATAATCAAGTAGGCTACTGTTTGCTACTGTAATGATACCGTTGTTGTTGCCGTCGTTGGAATTGGCAATAGCAAAAGCACCACTTCCATTACCGGAAAGAATGCCAAAATTAAGGGCATTTACGTCGGCAGCGTCCGGGTCTGAAGCAATGACGGTACCAACCTCAGTTGCATTACTGCTATTTTCATTGATGCTGAATGAATTGTCGTTTACAGTGGGGGCTTCATTAACATCGGTGACGTTGATCTCAATGGTTGCCGTGTCGGTGAACTCGCCGTCATCAACTTCGACCGTGAGAGAGAAGTGGGGGGTGGCGCCCTGGTCTTCAAAATCCAGGAAGCTGTTATTGGCAACCGTAATCTGGCCGGAGGTGGTACCAATGTCAAAGACATTGTCGGGATCGCCGCTGATTATATTGAACGTCAGGCTGTCATCTTCGGGGTCAGAAGCAGTAACCGGGGTGCCAACATTTGATCCGTTCGAGCTGTTTTCCGGCACAGTGAAGGTGTTGGGGTCCACGGTTGGGGCTTCATTAACATCGGTGACGTTGATCTCAATGGTTGCCGTGTCGGTGAACT
>CALBTC010000534.1 GCA_937967805.1 uncultured Anaerolineaceae bacterium | reverse complement strand
GCCAGGATGACCACGATCACCATTTGAAAGCCCCGTCTGATTAGATAATTTGTCATATCAATGCTCCTTCTCTCTAACTGAGAATTTGGTTAAGCGCGCGTCAAGTTTAAATTTAGCTTTTTTGACAGCTACCAGTGTAAGGGAAGGCCAGATAAAGAACTAACGATGATCTGTATCAAAATCGTATCAAATTCTATTTTGTACTGTTTCAATCGCATTAATTTGGTAACATGCTGGGGAGTATGCACGGATGAACAAGGGGTTTGTCGTGGGAAATCCATTTCAACTGGCCGATTTATTGACGCAGTTTATCAAACGCTCCGGCTATACGCCCGGACAGCTAGAGAAACTGTCTGGCGTGCCGAAGCCGACGATTGTGAATTGGATGGAAGGGCGGGTGCGTCGGCCGCGGACGCTGAACGATTTAGTGCGGTTGACGGCCGTTCTCCACCTCACCGAAAAAGAAGCGTCCCAACTACTGGAATCAGCGGGACATCCCACCATCGCCGAGCTGCGGCGGGATTTGCAGCAAAAACCGGACGAAACGTTGGCCAAGCTGCTGACCCATTGGGAACAATTGTCGGAAGCCAAACGAGAATCCCCCGCGCCGTTTCAGGCGATGGCCCACTTACCCTATTTTGTAGGACGCGAAGCGGAACTTGAGCAGCTGAAGGAGACGTTGCTAGCGGGACAACATGCAGCCATTTACAGTATTCAAGGTATGGGGGGCGTTGGCAAAACAGCGCTGGCCGCCCATCTAGCATACCAGCTGCGGCGCGTGTTTCCTGATGGCGTATTGTGGGCGCGAGTGGACACATCGGACACAATGTCGATTTTGAGCACGTTTGCCAGCGCCTACGATTTAGACGTGCGCCAGTACGGGGATGTGGGCAGCCGCAGCCGGATTGTGCGAGAACTGCTGGCCAACAAGCAGGCGCTGATTGTGTTGGACAACGCGCAAAGCAGCGAGCAGGTGAAGCCGCTGCTGCCGCCTACCGGCTCCTGCGCTGTGCTAATCACCACACGGCGGCATGATCTGGCGGTAACGCGTGGGGCGACACGGCTGGTTTTGGGGCCGTTTGCCAGCGACGGCGAGGAAGCGGTGGCCTTGTTTGCCCAGGTGTTGGGCGAAGAGCGGGTTGAGGCGGAACGCTCTCTTTTCCTCACATTGGCTGACTTGCTGGGACATTTGCCGTTGGCCGTGGCTATCGCTGCCGGCCGGCTGGCGTACGAGCCGGGCTGGTCCACGGCCGAATTTGTGCAGCGCGTGCAAAAAGAGAGGCGGCGCCTGGCGGAGCTGGAAAGTGAAGATCAGAGCGTGCGTCTGTCCTTTAACACCAGCTTCCAGCATCTTGAGCCTGAACAGCAGCAATTTTTTGCGGCCTTGAGCGTGTTTGCCGGGGATGATTTTAGCAGCCAGGCGGCAGCGTTGGTGGCCGATCTGCCTCATGATGTGGCCCAGGATTATTTGCGAAAACTGTATGCGCTGTCTCTGGTGCAGGCGGGACGGGAGACGGCCGTGAGACGCCCCAATCGGTACCGGCTGCATTTGCTGCTGCGGGATTATGCCAGCGAGCAGTTGGGCGAGGATACGGCCGTGCAGCAGCGCTTTGTTCGTTACTTTGTTACCTTCGCCCAGAAGCACAGCCATGATTTTGCCGCGCTGGATTTAGAGCAGAAAAATGTGCTTACGGCGCTGCAATTGGCAGAGCAATTAGGGCAAATAGCCAACTTTGTGACCGGTGTGCTGGCGTTTTACCTCTTTTGGGAGGCCAAAGGATTGTATGATGTGGCGGGGGAATATTTGCGGGTGGTGGAAACGGCCGTCACCCAACAAGACGATCCGGCAATTCAGATGAAGCTGCACCATTACCAGGGGCGATTGGCCCAGCGGCAGGGCGAATACATCGAGGCCGAAGCTCGGTTTGAGACGGCGCTGGAGCTGGCTCGCTCGCTGGAAGCTGAAGAAGAATTAAGCCATCTGCTGCGGGCGCTGGGCGTGCTGGCGGCGCGGCGCGGCGATTACGTGCTGGCAGATGCTTACTATAAGGAGGGACTGGAACTAGCAAAATCACTTGGCCACGGCGGCATTGTGAGCAACTTTTTGCGCGGCTTGGGCGTGCAGGCGTACATGCGTGGCGATTTCGCTCGCGCCGAAGCGTTTTACGAAGAAGGTCTGGCACTCATCGAGATGCTGGATGAAGAGGCACCGGACGCCAAGGGACAAAGCGGCATGTTGTGGGGGCTGGGCATTTTGGCGCAGGAGGAGGGAGATCTGGAGCAAGCCCGCAGCTATTTTGAGCAGTCGCTGGCGCTGGCACGGCGGGTGGGGCAGCAGGAGCGGGTCATTTTGCTGCTGCGCATGTTGGCCGACGTGGCCGTGGTGCAAAAATTGCCGGAGCAGGCAGCGGATTACTGGCAGGAGGCGCTGACGCTAGCACAGGATATTGGCCACCGCTGGCAGGTGGCGCGGGTATTGAGCGAGTGGGGCGAGTATCAGATTCAGACGGGGGAAACGGCCGTTGCCCACCAAACGTTTCAGGAATTATTCAGATTGGCCCGCATTTTGCAGAGCCAGGAATTAGTGGCGGTGGCGCTGTATGGATTGGCCAGGGAAACGGCCGCACGCGGCAACATCAACGCTGCCAAAGAGCATGGCCGGGAAAGCCTAGACACCTTTATTGCTATTGGACACGCTAAAGTGCAGGAAGTGAAGGATTGGTTGTCGGGACTGGAGAAGTAATTGAGTAATTGGGTAACTGAGTAAGTGACATAATTACCCAATTGCTTAATTACTCAATTGCTATTTCTTCACCGAGTGGGGGATTGTATACGACGTCGTCCAGGTCTAAATTCATGGCGCGGGCGATGGCCTGGAGAACGGCCGTTTTGCCTGCGCGTTTACCGGTTTCAATTTGGGAGAGATAGGCGGCGCTAATCCCCGCCGCTTCAGCCAACTGCTGCTGCGTGAGGCCACGATACTCCCGCCACACCTTCACCGGATTTTCCCCGTCTATGATGGCATAAGGTACATGAGCCGGTATCAGTTCTTCCTCACCGCTTTCAATGCGGGCTTTGATTTCATCAATATCACGAATGTCTTGCAGCGTTTCGGCATCTTCAACTAGCTGTTCATACAGTTCATAAGGAATTACCGCATATTCAGGTTTGCCTTCTTTGAGAATGAATTGAACGTTGCTCATTTTTCCTACTTTTTCTTGGAGCGAACTTGATTACAAGAACAATCAAAGCAGGATATTAGCATATTGCTAACAAATAATCGAATGATTTGCAATATGCTAATTTACTGGTTGTAAACTTTGGCGATGCCGGGGATAGTGCGCAGGGTTTCCAGGAGTTCTGGGCAGCTGCGGGTACGGCCGTTGGGAAACTCCATCTTCAAGTTTTGGCCGCTAATCACAATGGTCAGCCCGTCTTCGCCTTCGTACTCGTTTACTTTGTTTAACGCTTTGCGGCACGCTTCTTGCCAGTTCCCAACCGGGCGTATTTCTACCACCACCGTTTTGTGGATGCCGTTGGTTTGGCGCGTTGGGGCTGGGCTGACCAGCGGCGTTTTGGCGGTTGGCGCATCGCTGCCGTTGTCGTATTTTTGCTCGGCAGGCGCAGTGTTGGCAGACGGTTGGGTGATGGGCTGCGCTTCCGAATCGTCGTCGAAGTTGGGTGGCGGCGGTGGGGGTTGATTGTGGGCGGAAACGGCCGTTTCCGCCACAGATGCTTTTTCTGGTGAGGTAAACGTTGGGGTTGGTTCCGGCGGCGATGGTGTACTGGGATGACCATTGCCGTTTTGGGGTTGGCTGGCAACGGCCGTTTTCTGTGCCGGTTTATTTGATTTTGCTGCTTGCCGGATTGTGTCTCCATCCTGGGCAATTTCCAGATTGGTTTCCACCCGATCTACAATGAGATTGATATCGTCGCGTTTTACCTGAACCTTGCCTGTCACCAGCATCACCTGATCCACCGCCACATTTTCCCGGCACGCCTGCCAGGTGCGGGGGAACAGGACCAGATCGATCTTGCCCTCCAAATCTTCCAGCGTGGCAAAGGCCATCGGGTCCCCTTTTTTGGTGGTGAGGGTGCGCAGCGTGCTAATCATGCCCGCCAGTCGAACCTGCTTGCCGTTCCAATTAGCATCAAGGTCGCCAATGGTGGTGCTGGTGCGGGATTGCAGCATGGCCAACGGCCGTTCCAAAGGATGCTCTGACACATGGACACCTAAAGCTTCTTTTTCCCACTCTAAAAGCTCTTTGTGTTTAACTTTCTTGATTTCTTTGGGATCGTGCAGCAAATCCACAGCCACCTTGATGGCCGGCGTGCTGCCGCCGCCAAACAGGCTCATCTGCCCGGTAGAGGCGGCCGCGTGCTCGCTGCTGCTGTAATTGACGATGCGGTCCAGGGCATCCATAAATTGAGCCGGCGTGCCCCAGGCGTCGAAGACGCGCGCTTTGGCCATGTATTCAAGCGGCCGTTTGCCCACCCGCTTCAAATCGACCCGTTCGCACAAATCGCGCAGGCTTTTAAACGGGCCGTTGGCTTCGCGTTCCTCGATGATACTCATGAGCGCGGCCGTTCCGGCATTTTTGATGGCGCCGAGGCCAAAGCGGATAAGCGGCCGTTCTTCCTCGTCATCAATGGTAAAGTCCAGGCCGGAGACGTTGATGTCTGGCGGGGCCACGTCGATGCCCAGATTTTTGGCCTCGGCAAAATAGCGGCGCACCTTGTCTGTGTTGTCCCGTTCCACTGAAAGCATCGCAGTGAGATACTCCACCGGATAATGGGCCTTGAGGAAAGCTGTCTGGCAGGTCACTTTGGCATAGTCGGCCGCGTGGGCCTTGTTGAAGCCGTAGCGGGCGAAGAACTCAATGTCGCCCCAGATCGCCTCGCACACCTCCAGGCTGAACCCTTTGGCCATCGCTCCCTCGGTAAACTGAGAGCGGTGCTTGTCCATCAAATCCCGTTTCTTTTTAGAGACGGCCTTGCGGATCATGTCTGCCTCGCCTGGTTCGTAGCCTGCCAGGTCTGAGGCGATGCGAATGATTTGCTCCTGGTACACTAGAATGCCGTAGGTGTCCTTGAGGATCGGTTCCAGAGCTGGGGTGTGATATTCCACCACGTCTTTGTTGTCGTAAATGGCCGAATGCATCCGGCGAATGTATTCAGGAATGTTTTCCATTGGGCCGGGGCGATAGAGCGAGATGGCGGCAATGATGTGGTCAAAGCGGCGCGGCTTCATCTCCATCATCAGGCGTCTCATTCCCGCGCCTTCCACCTGGAACACCCCGGCGACTTCGCCGCGCCCCAGCATGTCGAACAGCAGTTCCGGTTTTTTGGTGGGGTCTGGCCCTACGTGTCCTTCATCGTAGGGGATATTGTCCATCGTGTAGGCGATGCCGTACCGCTCTTCAATCAGGCGGGCCGCCTGGCGCATCACGGTGAGGGTACTCAATCCCAAAAAGTCTACTTTGAGCAGGCCAATGGATTCCACAATTTCCATCGGCCATTGGGTCACGCGGTCGACGCCGCCGAGACCTTCATCGCCGCTGGTGGGTTTGTTGAGGGGCACGTATTCGTGCAGCGGCCGGTCAGAGATGATGACCCCGGCGGCGTGGCTGGAGGCGTGGCGAGCCACGCCTTCCAGGTTGCGGGCGGTGTCTAGGAGTTGTTGTACGGCCGTTTCCCCCTTGTACTTCTGCTCCAGCTCCGACGAGTAAAACTCATGCTCCTTATCCAGCACGTTTTCTATTTTGGCCGGCTTGCCGGGAATGGCCGGCACCATCCGGGCAATCACGTCCACTTCTTCCAGCGGCATGTCCATTGCCCGCCCCACATCGCGAATAGCGGCCCTTGCCCCCAGCGTTCCAAAGGTAATGATTTGCGCCACTTTCTCCGAGCCGTAACGCCGTTTAGAGTAAGCTACCATCCAGTGTCGCGCATCGTCTGGATAATCCAGGTCAATATCCGGCATGGAAACACGCCCCGGATTCAAAAACCGCTC
>CALBTC010000533.1 GCA_937967805.1 uncultured Anaerolineaceae bacterium | reverse complement strand
CATTTATAATGATTACATCTTTGCTGTGGAGAACTTTATTTCGACCAACATCAGCATCGATTTGCTGTGTGATGAGGGGGGCGGGAGTGTGAGCAATCTCAATTATGGTGCTGCCCGCAGCGGAATCAACGACAGCTTAAACCGGCTGATTCCGGCCATTGAAGCGGCGAGCGCCAGGTTGGGGGGATAAAATCAGGTAAGGCTGGATGACTCTAGATTGGTTCCTGCTCCAATCTCTAACTTTCCACCAGCAGTCGGTCTACGGCCCTTTCCTGCTGAGTCAGCTTACGCACCACGATCACCGAATCGCACACCGGGTAATATTCCAGCATGTCGCTGTCGCCTGTGCCCCACTGGCGCTGGTGCTCCGGGTTGAACCAGACCAGCCGCTTGGCTCGCCGCTGCAAATCTTTCATCAGGTCAATGCGCGGCGAATTGTAATTATTGCGCCCATCTCCCAAAATAACCACGGTGGTACGGCCGTCTACCGCGTCCAGCCAATGTTTATAAAACGAATTCAGGCTGTTGCCTAAATCGGTGGCGTAGTAGCCGGGGGGGATGTCGTACAGCACCTTGGTCACGGCATCGGCGGCCCGGCTGCCAGAAAGCGTCACGCTAATTTCGTGCATGTCGGAGTTGAAGGCAAAGCTGCGCGCCCTGGCCACCTGGTCCTGCAATTCGTACGTCAATCGCAGCATAAACTCTGCCACGGCCCGCATCGACGTAGAGACATCACAAATGAGTACCAGGCTGGGCTTGAGCTTCTTCTTTTTGAACTTAAGCTCAATGGGCACGCCGCCATTTTTTAGATTGGAGCGAATGGTGCCTTTGGAGTCGAACTTGCCTTTGTTGCCTCGCTTACGTCGCAGCGCGGCCCGGCTGCGCATCTGGGTCACCAGCCGCTGCACCTCTTTGCGCAGTTGATTGGCATCCTCTTCGGTGAGGGATTGCAGCGGCTTGTGCATCAGGTCAGAGCCGTGCAAATCGTCGGGGCGGTTGGCGCGCTGTTCGGCAATCTGCTGCCCCACTTGCTGAGCGACCTGCTCGGCCAACGCTTCGCGGTTGGCTTCCACCACACCCATCAACTTTTCAATGGCGTCCTGGCTCATGCCCATCTCTTGCAGCTTTTGATACAGCTCCTGCATTTGCTCTTCCAGGTGGGCAAAGCCCATCTGCTGCAACATGCGGCGAGTCACCCAGCGGCCTTCTTGCGGGTTGTTGGCCCATTCGATGCCTGCCCGGCGGGCCATCTCTTCCAGCTCTTCTTTGGTGGGACCTTCACCGCTGGAAAGCCAGTCGAGCAGCTGCTGCATACGGCCGCTTAAGGCACTCAATGCCGCTTGCAGCATTTCCTGGTCTTCCGGGCTCATATCTTCCAGGGCATTTTGCAGGGGCGGGCCACCGCTGCCAAAGTAAAGCGGAAACAGCTCTTCAAAAGGGGCAAAATCGTCGGATTCTTTGATGAGGGTGGCGCGCAAGGATGAGCGGAAAATCTCCTTTTGGGTGACGCCTAACGTTTCCACGGCGCGCAGGGCATCCATCGACTCCGCCAGTGACACACGCACCCCGGCAGCCCGTAAACCTCGTATGAATTCTACAATTCGGTTATCCATTGTCGTTCTCCGAACTTCGGTAATCTGTAATCCGTAATCGGTAAGCCGTTCACCGATTACCGTTCACCGACCACCGATTACCGATTATAACGGCCGTGTCGCCCTCCATTCTCCCCGCCCATCATGCGCCGGGCTTTTTGCACGTCGGCTTCATACTTCAGCAGAACGGTGAGCGTGTTGGTGAGCGTTTTCTCGTCAATTGAGTCGGCATTGAGGGTGACCAGCGCCCGGGCCCAGTCGAGCGTTTCGCTGATGCTGGGCGTTTTGCGTAAATCCATGTTGCGCAGTTGGTTCACGACGGCAACGGCCTGCTGCGCCAGCTCCGGCTTCAAATCCGGCACCTTCAACCGGACAATTTCCAGCTCGGCATCCTGCGTGGGGTAATCCACGTGCAGGTAAAGGCAGCGCCGCTTGAGCGCTTCGCTGAGTTCGCGGGTGTTGTTGCTGGTGAGCAGCACCATCGGCTGGTGTTTGGCTTTGATCGTGCCTAGTTCCGGCACGCTCACCTGAAAATCGCTGAGCACTTCCAGCAGGAACGCCTCAAATTCCACATCGGCGCGATCAATTTCGTCGATAAGTAAAACGACGGGTTCTTGGGCGGTGAGGGCAGTGAGCAAGGGGCGGGGAAGCAAAAAATTTTCGGAGAAAAAGACATCTTCCTCTTTAGCCAGCCGGTCGGCGGCTTCGGCCAGAGTGTTGACATCCCCCAGCACGTTGCGCAGCGTATCGCGCAGCAGTTGGGTGTACAGCATCTGTTTGGCGTACTCCCATTCATAGAGGGCTTTGCTTTCATCCAGCCCTTCGTAACATTGCAGGCGGATGAGCGGCATCCCGGTGGCCAGGGCCCACACTTTGGCCAGCTCCGTTTTGCCGACCCCGGCGGGACCTTCGGCCAGAATGGGCTTGCACAGGGCATGGGCCAGGTAAACAACGGTGCCTATTTCTTCAGAAGCGATGTACTGCTGTTGGCCTAACCTGTGGCGTACATCGACAATATCTTTGAACATGCTGTCTTCTCCATTTTTAAATAGCAAGTAAAAGCGGGTGGATCAAGCGTTTAATTTCAAAGACTTTCCCGCTTTTACAAACGGCCGTTCCCCAAAATCTTTAAGGCAAAGGGCAAAAATAAGATGTGGGAGTTGCCGCGCATCGGATAGGTGCGGATGAATTGCATCCGAACAATGGGTTCATTGTAGGACGGTTTGGGCAAAAGGTAAAGATGATTCTAGGGAACGACTCATCTTGTACTCAGCGTATAGGTGAGGCTGTAGCTACTGCTGTGGTGCAGGAAGCCCAAAGATTGGTAGAGGTTGACGGCCGTCTGGTTATTGGCCCAAACGCCGAGGCGCACGGTGTGGATATCCTGTTCTTGCAACTGCTGGAGGATGGTGGTGAGGAGGGAACGGCCGTATCCCAGCCGCTGTTTCTGGCGCACAATGCCGATCGGTTCAATCTCGGCCACGCCCGGCTCCGGGAAGTGAAGCCAGACAAAGCCAATGTCGTCGTCGTTTTCGCCCAGGTAGTACAGCTCGTCGTCCGGCTCCCAGGTGGCGGCCACTTCTTCGGCAGTGTAGGGTTGGAACCACGGGGTATTGGCAAAGCAAAGTTCGTACAGTTCCGGTAAGGTGGTAACGGCCGTTTGCCGGCCAATGCGCTGTAGGGGAGCCGGTTCGGCAAGCTCCGGCAGTGACATGCTGTGCAGATTGTTGAGGAGCATGGTGTATTCTTCATGTTCCAGGGCAAATTGATGGTGCTGCAAAAAGTGGGCAGCGGGTGTTTCCAGACTTTCGACGGTGTAGGTGATTTGCTGCACAGCTTGCGTTGAGCCTGGCGAAGCGGCCGTTCCTCCCACATCTTGCTTCATCGCCTGCCACAAAAAGCTGCCTGCTCCCTGCCGCTGAAATTCAGGCGTGATGCCGCCGGCCAGCTCAAACAGGTGAGGTAATCCGGGCAGCGGCAGCAGCGTGGCGTAGCCGATTAGCTGCTTTTGTTGGGTGATGATCCAGAAACGGCCGTCACTTTCAGCGATGGCGTGGGGAGTGACGTGGCTGCGCGGTTGGGAAACGGCCGTGGCAATTTTTGCCAATGCGAGATCATCACTTTTCTCTGCTGCGCGTACCGTCCAGGGAGAGGTTTCCATACCGAATTATACATTTTTCTTGACCCATCAGCCGCAGAATGATAGAATTTTGCCCGTTGCCCCCATCGTCTAGGGGACCAGGACGTAGCCCTTTCAAGGCTAAGACCGGAGTTCGAATCTCCGTGGGGGCACTTTCTCTTTCTCTCTCTTAGAAAAACATTGGCCAGCTAACGCTCTATTACTCAACATTACATTTAAATGAACATCGGTCCCTGAAAAATAAGGGCCAGGTTTAAGGTGTTTTGCATCCCAAAAGAGCTTACGTTTGAAAGATACTAAATCCGTTAATGTAATATCTGGCGTTTAGTGGTAAGTGTTGAGTTTTGGCCACAAGATTACTATAATTGTGAATAATTACAGTAATTTTATGGACATCGCTGAGGGGATACCCTTACAGGTTAAAGCAACCACCATGAGAAAAAGTTACCTGGAAGCCCAAGTGATATTTCGCGAACACAGCGGCATCCTAAGAACTGGTCAGGCCAAAAGTCTTGGCATCGATACCAAAACCATAGCAGAAATGTATGAGGCCGGTCTTCTGCAAAGACTCGGCCGTGGACTTTATCGGCTTTCCGACCTACCGCCTCTTGAATATCCTGACTTGGTGCAAGTCGCTTTGCGGGTGCCGCAGGCGGTTATTTGTCTGCTTTCCGCGCTTGCCTATTTCAACCTGACAACAGAAATTCCGCAAAAAGTTTTCATTGCCCTACCACAAACAGTAAAACAACCAAGAATCAAATATCCGCCGCTTGATGTTGTCTGGCTTTCGAAAGATGGGTACGAAGCAGGTATTGAAGAACATCAACTTGATGGCGTTTCTGTTCCCATCTACAGCAGATCGAAAACCGTCACGGATTGCTTCAAATTCCGCAATAAGGTGGGGAGAGATGTAGCCATAGAGGCCCTAAAAGAGTATGTACGTCTGCCTAAGGCAAATATAGAAGAACTGCTTTCCTACGCGCGAATCAACCGGGTAGAGAACATAATGAAACCGTACCTTGAGGCGGCACTATGAGTAAGGCACCCAAAAACCTAGTTGCCTCCGTTCAGGCTCGGCTCAATAACCTGACCCGCGATCAGGGGCGAACACATCAGGAGTTGCTACAATATTATGCCATTGAACGCTTTTTGTATCGCCTTTCTGAATCGGAATACCGAGATGGTTTCGTATTGAAGGGCGGTGTTGTATTTATTGCCTGGAGAATTCCGCTTCGCAGACCGACGAGGGATATCGATCTACATGGACGCACCCCTTATGAGATAGCCGATGTTGTGGAAATCGTAAAAAGAATTTGCCTACAACCAGGACCTCCAGACGGGCTAAATTTCGATGCGTCTTCCGTAAAAGGCGAAAGGATTCAGGGTCGCGCCGAAATAGAAGGAGTCAGGATGCAGTTTACGGCATTCTTGGGTAACGCGCGTATCCCGATTGTCAAATAACACCCATAAATGTACCAGTCATCAACACCCATGATGTACCACCC
>CALBTC010000532.1 GCA_937967805.1 uncultured Anaerolineaceae bacterium | reverse complement strand
GTCTGGCTCACGTCAAAGGTGAGACCCAGTTCGCCGGGCGTTTTGGCAAACTGCTGCTGCGTCGCAGGATCCACAAAGATGATTTGTTCGCTGGTGGGGTAGTTGAAGTTTTGGCTGAGAACAGCTTCTGCCTCAGTTAGTTCCAGCCCGC
The DNA here is from genome assembly GCA_937967805.1 of uncultured Anaerolineaceae bacterium. The sequence goes on along the minus strand of CALBTC010000532.1, from coordinate 3,592 downwards.
TGAGGTCCACGCCCATGACGCTGATGCCGGTGAAGATACGGCCGTTATGCCGGCTCTGGTAGCTCACCAACACAATGGCCAAGGCCACAAACAGCAGCAAAAAAGCGCCCAATGGCGGAGCCAAAAAGAAAGCGAGGTTGCGGCGGGAACGGCCGTTATTGGTCATCGATTGTGGCGCGGTTGCTTGCATAAATTTTCTCTCAGCGAGTTGCTCCATTCTGGAGCATTCAAAGTCAGCGGCAATTATAGCGGAAACGGCCGTTGTTCCAGACGTTTCGCGTGGGTAATTACCATGTTCTAATGTGCCGCCGTTGGTCAATTTTTAAAAATTGATCTACTCGCCCGCCTCCTCCCAAACCGTCTCAAACTCTTCGATGAAGTAGCTGGCAAAGGTGGGGTCGTGCACGATGAGGATGTTTTCGTCATTGCTGTCGTTGGCGTTGTCGCTGAAGTTAAACGAGCCAAAAATGACGACGCTGCGGTCGATGATGAACAGTTTGTGGTGCATCGCCTGCGGATTGCCGTCGGTACGCACGGCGATGTTGGGCAGCCGCGCCTGGGAAAGGGGTGAAAAATAGCTAAACGGCGTGTCAGAGCCAACGCGCTCAAAGACGCCGCGCACGATGACCCCGGCATCGGCCCGCCCCAGCAAGGCTTCCCCAATTTGCTCATTGGTGAAGGAAAAGGCCATAAACAGAATCTCGCTTTCGGCACTGGCCAGGCGGCGCGCGATAATAGGCGCAATTTCTCGCTCCGGACCCAAATAGTTTTCCACCCGAACGCCACCAATGGAGAGAGCTTCATTGGGCGTGTTTTGTGGCGAGGTTGGGCCAAACGAATTGTCACGATACATTTCATCCATTTCGGCGGTATAGTTGGCCGCCAGCCGGGGCGAGGCGATGCGCACGAGGTTGTTGTTGTTGCAGTAAACGCCGTTGCTGGTGAAATTCATCGAGCCGGTCCAGACGATACGGCCGTCTATCACCACAAATTTGTTATGCATAAAGCCGGACCGCTTATCTTCCACCACGCTGATGCCGTTGCGCCGCAGCCGGTTGATGCTGCTCAATGAAGCGTTGTCCGTATCGGTCACAACGCGTACCTCTACGCCCCGATCTTCCAGCTCAATCAGCGCCTGCACTATTGGCTCGGCATCCAAATCGTAACTGGCCACATCCACCCGCACCTCCGCCGAGAGCATGTCGTTGGCAATTTCCTCATCGAGACCGCCAACGCGGTCCGCTTCTGGGGGACAGGTGGGGTTGGTGAAGTAGATTTCATACCAGTCGGCCGGTGCGGCCGTATCGGTTACGGGATTGAGCAGCGGCTCCCCTTCATCCAAACCAAACTGCTGCAATAAATCCTGTCCAAAAATCACTGACAGAACAGCCAAAATGAGCACGAGAATCGCGCCGCCCGCTTTTTTATTCATGAAATATCCGTTTGGATGAGCGCCAGCAGGTGTTGGAATGCGGCCTCGCGGTCTTCATCGCTGCGGGACTGGTTGAACTGGTTGACGCGGCGCAAATTGCCGGGGCGCAGCGGCTGGTTAGTGAGCCAGCGCAGGTTTTTCAGGACGCGAGTCATGATGTCGTCCACCAGGTCAAACGCCGGCGGCTGGCCAATCGTGCCGATGAGGTCGTTGACGCCGGCCATGATGAGGCGAACGGCCGTACTGTCTTTCTCCAACATTGGATCGGCATCTTCATCGGGGAGGGTTTGGGTGCGAACGGCCGTTTGCTCCACCTGCGCCAACCCCCAGGCCAGCAGCTGCTCTGCCTGGGCATCCACCAAATTGCTGCGCCAACCCGGATCATCCAAAATCGGCTCAAACCAACGTTTTAGCCGCGCCCGAGCAGTTTCTGTTGCTAATTCACTCATTCAACCCTTCATCTTACTCTAAACGTGTAGCCGCGGATTCTTTCCGCGCAAGACATAACGCGCTAAGAAAGCGCGGCTACGTAGGATCGTTTCAATCTTGGGCATAGCCAGGCAGCAAGACAAAATCGTCACCTGCCTGGACGATGTGGTGGGGCAGCCAGGCGACGCCAAACAGGGTGACGTTGATGCCGCTTTTGGTGGGCGTGACGGGAATCGTGGTCGTGTCCTGGGCAATAGTTTCCCATTTTGCCTGGATTTCGCGCAGCGCCTCTTCCGCTTCCTGTTCCAGCTCGACCAGTTCCTTTTGCAGCTCGGCAATTTCGTCTTTGGACTCTTCCACGTCAGCTTTGGCTTTGGCCGTCATGCGCCGCTTGGTCATTGAGGAAGAAACGCTGCGCCGCCGCTTGCTGAACAGGCTGAACAACGTCTCGGCATGGGTGACGGCTTCTTCCCGCTTGCGCTGATCGTATTCAGCTTCGTCTTCGGCCAGCTCGCGCTCCTCGCGCTTCAGCTTATCTTCCACGGAATCGATTTTGCGCTCGTACTGCTCGGCCACCTTTTTGCATTCGGCGTCCGATTCTTCTTTGGCGGCGTCAGCACACTGTTGGGCAAACTCCTGCTCAGAAACGTTGGGGCCGCCGTAAATTTTGAGTTCTTCATTGGCCTTTACTTCCACTTCCAGGCTGCGATAAAGCCAATCTTCAAAATCCCGCTTCATGGATGTCACAGTTGTGGAATCATCAAACGGGGCTTCCAGCATTTGGAAGCGGGCGTCGGGCAGCGGGGCGCGGTCAAATTGGCGGCTGTCGATGCGGTCAGATTCAAAATCTTGCCAGCGCACCACGCCGCGTCGATCCGGTTGGGGAACAACGGCCGTTTGCCACACCTCATGGTCCAAATTGTAGCGCCGGTTGCTAAAGCTTACGCTGGCCTGGGCCAGCAGCACCGGCCGGTACAAAATGCCGGCGGATTGGGCAGATGTGGGGAGAGAACGGCCGTTCCGCTTTGCCGCCTCGCTCAAAGTTAAATTTTGCGGCAGGAAATATTCCTCCGTCCGTCCCGGCACGCCCGGCCTGGCCGCTTCGCCCGGCAAGCTGGGAGATTGGGAAGTCTCTAGAGCAGGCGTCGTTGCCGCAAATTGCTCTCCACTTTTCACTTCTAACTTTTCACTTTTCACTGCCACCGGCTCACCGGCTCCCGCCAGCGCATTCAGCGCCGGAATCTGATCCCGCGTCACCGGCCCGGCCAGGTAGTTCATCGCCCAGCGGGTTTGGAACAGCGACGGCTGCTTGTCGTGCACGTTGCGCAGCAGGAAAACGCGCTTGCCCAGGGCAGAGATCAAATCATCATAGACGCGCCGGTCAAAGCCGCCGCCGGCAGCCGTAGTCAGGCCGTCGAGCAGGCGCGTCTTGTCCTGCTCCGTGCCCAGCTTGCCGATGAACCACGTTCCGGCATTGGAGAGCGCCTTGTAATCGACATCGACCGGATTTTGCGTGGCCAGGACCATGCCTACGCCAAAAGCGCGCGCCTGCTTCAACATGCGCAGCATCGGCTCTTTGCTGGGCGGGTTGGCGGTGGGGGGCAGGTAGCCAAAAATCTCGTCGAAGTAGACCAGCGCGCGCAGCGTGGTGCTGCCCTTCTGCGCCCGCATCCACGACTCCACGGCCGAATAGAGCAGCGTCACAAAAAACATCCGCTCCGCTTCAGACAG
>CALBTC010000531.1 GCA_937967805.1 uncultured Anaerolineaceae bacterium | reverse complement strand
AATCGGTGATCGGCATCCGCCGTAATTGGTGATCGTTTTGGCCCGGATTATGCAAACTAGCTTGGACCACCTCAACCAAGCGCTGTCTCTTTATGATCCAAAGGAGCGCGCCTCCTTAACCCTTCAATTTGGACATGAGCCCAAAATGGCTACGCTCTGTATAAGAGCCTGGGTGTTGTGGCTGCTTGGTTATCCTGAGCAGGCTTTGGCCAGCGGTCGTGAGGCTCTCAGAGTAGCCAGGGTTGCGGGAGAAACGCATTTTTATAGTCTGGCCTATGGATTGGTCTGGGTCACAACAGTTCATCAGTTTTGCCGCAACTTGCCCGAGGTACAGCGTTTAACCGAAGAAAATTGCCGACTTTGTGAGACCCACAACTTTCAGTATCCGTTAGCCAAGGCCCAAAGCCATAGAGGCTGGGCAATGGCTTTATCTGGGCAGGTAAATGAAGGGATTGAGCAGATTCAAGCAGGCATAGCCAGATTGGAAAGTACGCAGGGACGATGGGAGAAGCCATATTTTATGGGTTTATTAGCTGAAGCGTATGCAAGGGGTGGGCGGTTGGAAGAAGGACTACGGGTGCTTGAGGCAGCGATATTATTGACAGAAGAAACGACCGAACAGTTTTGGCTGGCAGAACTGCTTCGTTGGCAAGGGGAACTGTGGCTGCTGCAGGGGAATAAGCAAACGGCTGAGTTATGTTATAAACAAGCCCTAGAGACAGCCCGCCAACAACAGGCCAAATCGCTGGAATTACGAGCGGCCGTTAGCCTGTCCCGTCTGTGGCAGACAGAGGGAAAAAGCAAAGAAGTCAGGCAGACTTTGTCACTTATCCTTAATTGGTTCACGGAAGGCTTTGATTCTGTTGATTTTAGTGAGGGATTAGCCCTGCTTAATAGTCTTAGGTGATACGGGATAATTCTTTACGTTGACATCTTAAACCAAGCCGGACGATTGATACTTGATGAACAGCTACGTTTGACTGCCTATTGTCTGACCCGAATACTTTTTAATCTTCAAATAAGAACAGGGAAAATAAAAAGGAGCCGTGAGGCTCCTTTTGCTGTTAGTTGAGGTATTGTCGGAGGTGTCCAGCGAAGTTGGGATGGCGCAGCTTGCGCAGCGCTTCCTTTTCTAGCTGGCGGATGCGCTCGCGGGAGAGGCCAAACATCTCGCCCACCTCTTTGAGGGTGCGGGATTCACCATCTTGCAGGCCGTAGCGCAGGCGCAGGATGCGGGCTTCACGCGGGGTGAGCTGGTCCAAAATCTCCCCCAGCTCTTCGGTGAGCATCTTTTGGGCAACGGTTTCGGCGGGCGGCGGGGCATCCACATCTTCGATGAAGTCACCCAGCTCGGCATCAGACTCGTCGCCGACGGGGCGTTCCAGGTGCACGGGCTGGCGGCTGGTGCGCAGCATCCAGCGAACGCGCTCGGCGGGCAGCTCCATATGTTCGGCAATTTCTTCGGCGGTGGGCTGACGGCCGTATTCCTGTTCCAGCTCCTGGGCTACCTGATACAGCTTGCTGATGCGGCCACCCAAATGGGCCGGAATACGAATGGTACGGCCGTGATTGGCCAAAGCACGCGTTACCGCCTGGCGAATCCACCAGGTGGCGTAGGTGCTAAACCGGTTCCCACGACGATAGTCGTACTTTTCTACCGCTTTCATCAGGCCGACGTTGCCCTCCTGAATCAGGTCCAGGAACTGCAAACCGCGCCCGCGATACTTCTTGGCAATGCTGACAACGAGGCGGGTGTTGGCCCGAATCAGATGCGCCCGGGCCATATCGGCAATAACTTGCCGATTGACGAGTTCATCCATCTCGTCGTCGCTTAGAATCTCATCTTTCATCCGTGCCTCGGCCTCTTTACCGGCCTCAATTTCCATGGCCAGGGTCACTTCTTCCTCGGCGGAGAGCAAGCCTTGCTGCCCCATCTCGCGGAAGTAAAGACCCACGGAATCATCAATCGGCACGTTGCTTAAATCAAAAAGTGGCGCGGCATGGGGCGACACTTCTTCCTCGTCTTCATCAGATTCGAAAGCTTTACCATTAGCCAACGCTTCACTAAGCTCACTTGAATCGTCTCCGGTCATCTGAGCTTCTACTTCTTCTTCATTTTCATATATAGGAATGCCTGCTGCTTGAGCCTCTTCCAAAATGGTCTCTAGCAGCGGCAAATTGTCCTCGACGTCGGGCAGTGCTTCCATGATTTGGTCGTATGTGATATAGCCCTGTTCAGAACCTTCGTTAAGCAAAACGCTAACAAAGTCCATTTCGTCGAATGGCGTGGTCAATTTAGTCATCTATTTACCCTTTTCTCCGAGATTTTTAGTTCACTGGGGTGTTGACTCTCACCCGTCATGGTTGGCTCTGCACTATAGTTCCCAAACGGCATATTAATCTTCTATTAATAACAATTTGTTTTTTCAACAGTTTCGAGCCAGCTAGCCTCTTCCTTCTAGGGGGGCAGTCTAGCATATTCAAACGACAAAAGTCAAGGGGTAAATGAGATGCTAATGCAGTGGAAACCCTAGTCCAGAAACAGCTTTCACGAACAGCACAATAGGTAATTAGTACTATGAGCTAGCCCTTGGTGGGATGCAGCTGAAGAACCTGGTCAACGCCTGGGAGTGGTGTCTGTAGAACGGCCGTCACCCTTTCCAAACTCAATTCGCAATTCAATGGCCAGCTGCCGCTTGAGGGTGCAATGGTTAAACTGTCTCGCGGTTGAACCTGCCAAAAGTCCAGTAGCTTCAAGGCAAAATCGGCGCGGGTTAACGCCTGTTTGCCGGCAATATTGAGAATGCCTGTATATTCATGATCTATCAGCTCCAAGATGGCCTGGCATAGGCTATCGATCCAAATGGGATTACGCACCTGGTTGTTAAACAGAGTAACCGGATCGCCTTTGGCCAGCGCCTCGGCCATCCAACGCGTGCCGTGGTCCATCGCTTGCAGGCTGTAGATGAGCGAGGTGCGCACGATGACGCTGTTGGGATGCTGCTGCACAATGGCTTCGGCATCGGCTTTGGCCCGACCGTAGGCGTTGACCGGGGAGGGTACGGCCGTTTCGCCATAAGGAGCCGCATCGCCACGAAAGATGCTGTCTGTGGAGAGGTGAATCAGCCGGGCACCCAGTTCCCGTGCGGCCCACATGATGTTGCCAGTACCCTGGCGGATAACGGCCGTCATCTCATTGCCACGGTTTGAGCCGGCCAGGTGGATGATAATCTCTGGCTGGGTTTTGAATATAAGTTTGCGCACGGCCGTTTCGTCCCGAATATCCAGCCAATGTCCTTGTGCGGGAAGGGATGGCTTATTTTGGTGGTAACTGTAATGAGTGGTGTGGCCTGACTGTGACGCCAGCGGCACAAGCTGGTGACCTAGATAACTGCTGCCCCCCGTGATCAGAATGCGTCTCATGCGTCTTCCAGCGCTTCCGCTTTGGCCATGGCCACTTTGGCCGCGGCTTGGGCCGCCACCTGCTTGCTGCGCCCTGTGCCCTCACCCCACACGTCATCCCCCAGCAGCACCTGGACCGTAAATTGCTTGGCGTGGTCAGGGCCGCTGGTATCGGTCACCTCATAATGTGGGGTGATGTTGTAGCGGGCCTGGGCCCACACCTGAAACTCGCTTTTGTCATCTTTGTGCAGCGATTCGGCCATGATTTCGGCCAGCGCCGGGTTAATCAACTGCTCTACCAGCGATTTCACGGGGGCCAGCCCCTGGTCCAAGTAAATGGCGCCAATGACGGCTTCAAATGAGGCACATAGCAGCGGCGTGCGTTCTCGCCCGCCATGTTCTGCCTCGCCGTAGCCTAACTGAAGAAAACGGCCGATTTCCAACTGCCGGGCAAAACCGGCCAACGTTTTGGCCCGCACCAGCGCCGCCCGCAGGCTGGTTAGTTCCCCTTCATCCATCTCTGGAAAACGATGATACAGGTAGGCCCCGACGATAAAATCAAGTACGGCATCCCCTAAAAATTCCAGCCGCTCGTTATCCTCCAGCGCTGCGTCCGGATTTTCATTGAGGTAGGAACGGTGCGTCAAGGCCCGCGCCAGCAAGGAGTAATCCTTGAAATGCACATTCAGATTGTTTTCCAGTTCGGTAAATCGACTCATTTATTGAAACTTTTTGATAACCAGCACAGCGTTGTGCCCACCAAAGCCAAAGGCGTTGTTAATACACACGTCTACTTTAGCCGGGCGGGCTGTGTTGGGAATGTAGTCCAGATCGCATTCGGGATCGGGCGTTTCGTAGTTAATGGTGGGTGGCATCACCTGGTCTTGAATGGCCATCGTGCAAAAGACGGTTTCAATGGCTCCGGTCGCCCCCATGATGTGCCCCGTCATCGATTTGGTGGAGCTGACGCCCACATTATAAGCGTGTTCCCCAAGAGCGGCTTTGATTGCGGCCGTTTCCGAGGCGTCGTTGAGAGGGGTGGCCGTGCCGTGAGCGCTGATGTAATCAACATCAGTCGCGCTTAGACCAGCATCTTCCAGCGCTTTGAGAATGGCGCGGGTGGCCCCTGCGCCGCCTTCAGCCGGGGCGGTGATGTGGTGGGCGTCAGTCGTTTGGCCGTAGCCGACCAGTTCAGCAAAGATGGTTGCGCCGCGTGCCTGGGCATGTTCCAAGCTTTCGATGATCAGCATCCCCGCGCCTTCACCCACAACCAGGCCATCTCTATTTTTATCAAAAGGCTGCGGCGTGCCGTTTGTCTTGCTGGAAGTGGCCCCAGCTCGTTCAAATCCACCAATGGCCACAGAGGCCAAGATGGATTCACTGCCGCCGGTCAGCATAGTGTCCATTTCGCCGCGCTGCACGGTACGGAAGGCATGGCCAATGGCGTCACAGCCGGCGGCGCAGGCGGTAGTAATAGTTGTAGATGGCCCGTGAATGCCATAGTCGATGGCAATCATGCCGGCCGCGCCATTGGGCATGATCATAGTAATGGCAAAGGGGCTGACCCGTCGCAGCCCTTTTTCCAGCACGATATGCTCTTGCTCCACCAGGGTTTGAATGCCACCTACGCCGGTGCCCAGCGTTATGCCGATGCGCTCCCGGTTGTTGTCGTTGATTTCCAGCCCAGAATGGCTGATTGCTTCACGGGCGGCGACGGTGGCCAGCTGCTGAAAGCGGTCGCGGCGGCGGGCGTCGCGGCGACCCAGGTATTCGTCGGCGTCAAAATCTTTTACTTCACAAATGGTGCCCATCTCGTGCTCGCCTTTACTAAGCACCACAAAATCACCGGTGCCCGATTTACCTGCTTTGATGGCGGCCCAACTGTCAAGCAAATTGTGGCCCAGAGGTGTTACTAAACCCATGCCGGTAATGACGACACGATGCTGTTTGTGATGGTTGTTTGATTCGTTGTTCATTCTTCTTCTCCCAATATTGCTGTATTACGAGGTGCAAATCATTGGCTGCCGGGATGCCCTTTTTCTTGCCAGCGGGCTTCATATTTGGCCAGGGCAGCGGTGAGGGCTTGATCCAGGTCTACGTTGACGGCCGTTGCCAATTCACACAAACTATAGAGTAGATCGCCTAACTCATCGGCCAGTGCTGGATTGTCGATTGGGGCGTGCGCACCGTAATCGGTCGCTTTGAGCAGCTCTTTGGCAACCTCGCCAAATTCACTGAGTAAATCTAATGCATAAACACCGGGAGTGTGGGATAAGTTGTGTTTTTGGGCGAATTGGTGCGCCCGTTCCTGCCAATTTTCCATAGTTTGAGATTGGAGACTGGAGAGTGAAGATTAGGCGTTGATTTTAATCTCCACTCTCCAATCTCTAATTATCTGCTTCGGTTGGGCGATAATCGCCTTCTACCCAGATGGATTCATCCTCGCCCACCTCTTTTTTCCAGACGGGCACAATTTCCTTAAGGCGGTCGATGCCATAGCGGGCGGCGTCAAAGACGCCCTGGTCGCGGTGGCCGCTGGCGCAGGCGACAAAGGTGGTATTTTCACCAATGTCCAAACGGCCGATTCGCTGCACAATCGCCACGCCCCTCACCAACGGCCACTTTTGCCAAATTTCGCGGGCGATTTGGGCCATTTTGAGTTCGGCCATTTCGCTGTACGCTTCGTATTCCAGATACAACGTTTCCGGCGGCAGGCCGTCCCGCTGGGTTTGGCCGCGCACAAAGCCGGTGAAGCTGACAATCGCGCCAATTTCTGGCCGGCTCAGGTGGGCATGAATGGCGTCAATGTCCAGCGGCTCGGTGGTGACGGCAAAATAGGTTGGATGGGGTAGCTCTTCTGCGTCGCTGCCGCCGCTGACGGGGGGGAACAGAGCCACTTCATCGCCGGGGGAGACGGCCGTATCCTTCCCCGCAAACGCCTTGTTCACCGACACCAAAGCAATCGGCAGCGACGTTGCCAGGCTGGGGTAAGCCTTCTCAGTGGCTGCCAGCAAAGTAGCCACCGTCGCCGGTTCTTCAACCGTAACATTGATTTTGTTGGTCCCCGCTCGATCTTTGAGCGTGGCGAATAGTTTGATTTGAATTTCCATTGTTTTCAGTGTTCAGTATTCAGTAGGTCAGTGGTCAGTGGGTCAGTGGTCAGTGGGTCAGTAATCAGTAAAGAAACTGAATACTGATTACTGTTTCACTGAATACTGCTTACTCCTGTTGCCAGTCTCCACTCTTCCCGCCCGACTTCTGCACCACGCGCACATCGCCAATGATCATGCCGCGATCGACGGCTTTGGCCATGTCATAAATGGTGAGGGCGGCGACGGAAACGGCCGTTAACGCCTCCATTTCTACCCCCGTTTTGCCCGTCAGCCGTACGGTGGCTTCAATGTCGATGCGGCTGGCGGCGGGGTTGGGCGTGCAGGTGACGGCCACGTGGCTGAGCATGAGCGGATGACACATGGGGATGAGGTCGCTGGTGCGCTTGGCAGCCATGATGCCGGCCAGTTGGGCCACCGTCAGCACGTCCCCCTTTTTCATGTTGCCTTCCATTATAAGGGCCAGCGTTTCCGGCTGCATTTTCACGGAGCCACGGGCAACGGCCACACGCACGGTGTCAGCTTTATCGCCCACGTCCACCATGCGGGCCCGGCCGGCTTCATCCAGATGGGTTAACTTTGACATAGGGTTTGTATTATAGTGAGCTATCTGGTGGGAAGCCAGTCAAGCAATTGGTCGCCAAAGAAAAAATTTGTATACTGTCTTTGTGTGTTTTGTCGTTCTTGGCAGGATTACATAGTACCAACGCAATAATATTCACATATTCAGGATCGAAAGATCGATAATCATGTCAAAAATATCTGATAATCAAGATATAAAAAAATTGCTAGAAGAAGCCGATGATCTTGCTCTAATCAATAACTATTTGGGCGTCTTCAATTTGGGTTTAGAAGAACAAATCAGAGAAATTACGAAAGAAGTAAAGGTACAAGTAACCCTTCCTGATAGATTTAACGATACATTTGCAAAACATGGTTGGATTGCAACAGAGGATATGTCCGTTTCGTTGATGGAGAATTCATTAGCAATAAACCAAAAAGCTGATATTGAGGCAGCGGAAAAATACATTTGTAGCCAATTCGATGACGATTACTTTAAACTTTATAGCCATCGGATGAAAGCAGTTTGGGTTTGGAAGCACACATCTCGTGAACGGCTTCTAAATTTAGCTTATGAAGATCATAAACATGGAAGATACCATGCAAGTATTCCAGTTGTTTTGGCGCAAATTGACGGGCTTGCATTCGATACAAATAAGGAATCATTTTTCAGTTATAAATCTGCCCTCGTTATAAAAGATGGTGTAGCAGCTCATGAAACAGGTTTGAAAGCCTTATCAAACAAGACAAATAAGCCTCGAAGCAACTGTGTAATGCGAAACCCGAATTTAGGCGATTTTTGCCTCAATTT
>CALBTC010000530.1 GCA_937967805.1 uncultured Anaerolineaceae bacterium | reverse complement strand
GCCACGGACCAGGGCAGCGAAGCCGAACAGCTGGCGCAGCTGCAAAACTTCATGGATATCATCCGGGTGGGGCTGGCCGGCAATTTGAGTGACTTCAGCTTCGTTGGTTCCGACGGTACGATGGTGTCGGGCAGCGACGTTTTATACAACGGCTCGCCGGCCGGCTACACGGCCGATCCGCAAGAGCAAATCGTTTACGTCTCCAAGCACGATAACGAGACGCTGTTTGACATTATCCAGTACAAAGCGCCGTTAGAGACCAGCACGGCCGTTCGCGCCCGGATGCAAACGTTAGGCAATTCGCTGGTAATGTTCAGCCAGGGCGTGCCCTTCTTCCAGGCCGGGGATGATTTGCTGCGCTCCAAGTCACTGGACCGCAACAGTTATAACTCCGGCGACTGGTTCAACCGGCTGGATTTCACCTACCAGAGCAACAACTGGGGCGTCGGCCTGCCGCCGGCGGGCGACAACCAGAGCATGTGGTCGACGATGCAGCCCCTGCTGGCCAACCCCGACCTGGCCCCCACGCCGGAGGACATCGCCTTTGCCCGCGACACCTTCCGCGAACTGCTGCAAATTCGCTCCGGCTCGCCGCTGTTCCGGCTGCAAACGGCCGCACAAGTTCAGGACCGCCTCCAATTCCACAATGTTGGCGATATGCAAATCCCCGGCCTGATTGTGTTGAGCATCAGCGACCTGACAGGTGAGGATATCGATCCAAACTTTGACATGGTGGTGGTGCTGTTTAACGCCACGCCGGACGAAATGGGCTTTACGGATACAGGCGTTACCAACCTGCCCTTCTCCCTCCATCCCGTCCAGCAAAATTCGGTGGACGGCGTGGTGCAAACGGCCGCATTCGAGGCCGCCAGCGGCACGTTTACGGTACCGGCATGGACGACGGCCGTTTTTGTTTTGCCGCAGGGCAGCGTGGTGCCAACAACCAGCACAGAAGATACCGAGATTGAGGTTGAACCGGTTGAAGAGGCCGCCGAGGAAGTGGCCGAGCCAGCAGAGGAATCGGCAGAAGCGGAAGCGGCCGAAGATGCACCCCACAGTGAAGCCGAAACTGTTGAGGATGCACCTGGCACCGCCTGGGGCATCTGGCTGGGGGCCATTGGTGGCGGCTTTTTGTTGGCACTCATTGTGGCCTGGCTCAGCCGCCGTAAAAGACCAGGTCAGTAATTTGACGCTTTGCGTATCGATAACCGCACCGGTTGGTTCCGGTTCTCGACCCTGAGATTGCCTTTTAGGGTCTTTCCAAACCCAATTAGGCAATTCTCCTTGTCACGCTAAATCGTCTGCCAGCACATCCCTGGCCAGCCCCAGCATCACCTCAATCTCCTCGCCATCCATCTCCTCGCTGAGCCAGTACGCTTCCAGCAGCTCCAGCGGCGTCATCGCTTCTACGCCGGCGGCATCACCCAGGCGAGAGCGTTTGTTGGTGAGGTAATGTTTCTGAATCTTGACGTCGAACGCTTCTTTGAAATGCTCCAATATAGCCCGCTCGTCCAGCAGCGGCTCATCGTCGCGGGGAAAGCTGAGGCGCACGCGACAAATGGCGTCGGCCACATCTTTGGCGGCCGGCAGTTGGCTGAGCACATCTTCCATAAAATGTTCGGTGCGCGGCGTGATGGGCGCCGGATCAATAAAGCGGCGCGTATTCAACATGCGGTATTCCCAGTGGGTGTCTCCCTTGCCCACCTCGGCCAGAACAAACCGCTTATCTTCTTTTTCGCCAAAATCAATGCGCTCAATGGAGCCGGGATACACAATCGGCGGATGGCTGCCGTCGTTTGACAGCGCCTGCGGTTTGTGGATATGACCCAACGCCACATAATCCAGCCTGGCATCATTCACCAGCCCGCCGCTAAGGACCAGTTCATGCCCCAGCATCACGGCCCGCTCGCTGCCATACTTGGCTCCGGAAACGCTGGCGTGGGCAGTGAGGATGAGAGGGATTTCGGGATCGGCCGTTTCCATAAATTGCATCACCCGCTGCACCACCAATTCCTCAATGCGCTGGTAAATTTCTTCCACGGTGCGGCCCAGCGTTTCTTCGCGCCCGACCAACATGCTGCGCGACACCCAGGGCACGGTGATGATTTGCACCGGCAGGCCTAACTGCTCCGGCGTCCACAGCGCCAGCCGGTCGGCGACGTGAATGTGTGGCACGCTCAGGGTGCTAAATTCGTGCAGCGTGTGGGCCCGGCCGGCCGCCGGGGAGACGTCGTGGTTGCCCACCAGCAACAGCGTGGGAATGCCCGCCTGGGAAAGCCGCATCATCCGCTCGCCCCAGGCGCGCTGGAACGTGGGCTGGGGATTGCGATCCTTGTAAGCATCCCCGGCAAAGATGACCAGCTCGACCTTTTCTTCAATGGCCGCGTCCACAATCTGGTCCAGCGCGCGCAAAAAGTCCATGACGCGCATGGGTAAGCCGGTTTCGGGATCGTGACGGCCGTAATTAGCAATATCAATATGGGCATCGGCAAAATGGAGCAAACGAATCGGTTTAGCTGTAGGCATAACTTCCTTGAGAGATTGTTTTAGCCACAGAGGACACAGAGATTTTAGAGAATTCCCTCTTTACCCTCTGTGATCTCTGTGGCTAGTTTACTTTTCAACAATGATACGGTAATTTGAGCCATCTGCCTGGCCAATGATGCGCTCTACCATGATGTAATAACGACCTGTTGGAAGGAACAGCGTCACCACTTCGCTCTGGCTGCCGCTCAACGTGCCGCTGCCTCGTACCCCCTTGTTGGCATCATACACCGTTAGGTTGTAATCACTGCCGGATGGAATCTGGCTCAGGCGTACCGTTACGGTGCTGGTGTTGGGCTGATCAAAGAAAAAGGCATCAAAAAAATCAAACGAGTCGTTAAATTGATGCACCTGGGCCACATTAAAGGCAAGCCTCTGGGCGACGCTGAAATTATCGTTAAAAACAGCGCCGCCGCCCTTCAGAACGAGGGGCAGAAAGCGCGTTTCGGACGGCAGATACTGCACCAAAGGGGTCACAAAAAAGTTCTCGGTGTTGTGGCCGCCAATCGCATACAGCCGATAGCCAATAAATTCCCCCTCCGGGTGGGCCCGGGCGCGAATGTTGCTGCTGCCGCCTAAATCGTAGGTAATATCCAATATCTGCCAGCTGGCGCCTGGATTGGCCGGATCATAAACTTCGACTTCGGGTACTGACCGGCTAGAACTATCCTGCCCGCCAAAGACGTACCACCTTCCATCCGGACTCACCGCACTGCTCGCCCCGTACCGTTCAATATTCAAAGAGGCGATGGGGTCCCAGTCGCCACCCTGCTCATAACATTCGGCCTCTTTCAGTATGACATTGTTTACACCATTATGATTGATGCCGCCGGCCACGCAAATCATGTTGTTGATCCAGACGGCCGTATGGCCATAGCGGGGCACATCCATGTCCGGTATTGAGTTATCCCAGCTTGCACCGTTGAAAAAAGAGACGTCGTTACGGACATCGGCCGTTGTTGTTAAAAACCCCGTATTGCTGATGCCGCCGATCAAGTAATAACCGGTCTGATCGGCCGGCACCACCGCCTGCGCCCAGGCCACCGGCACGGTAGGGGATTGTTTGTCTGGCTCCCAAAATCCACTGGCAATGTTGTACACATGGTGAGTCCCCACAATACTGTTGCCGTCATAGCCGCCCGGCACGTATATCTTGCCGTTCACCTGGGCGGCCGTCACGTCAGTTAAAGGCGCAACTGGCATCTCAGCCAATGTGGTCCAGGTATCGTTGCCCGGGTTGTAGAGAAACAGACCGCTGCTTAAATTCGGGCTGGCTGTGACGTTCGTTTGCCCACCCACCATATAAATGAGGCCATTGTGTTTTACCGTGGCATGATGGGTGTGGGCCGGGGCAGCAGCCGGCGCCGTTACCCATTTTGATTGAATATCATTGAGGACAAAAAAGATATCCAGCTCCAGCGGCCCCGGCTCGCCGGCATTCCAATCAGCCACCTCCACGTAGTAGGTGGTGCCACGGGAGACGTCAAAGGTAACGCGCGAGGCAAAACCGCGGTAATCGTCGCTACAGGCGACCATGTTCAGCGTGCTGGCCCCGCATGTGCCGGTGTAGACGGCCAGGATGGTGTCGTAGCTGTTGGGGTTGAAGTTGTTGGTGGTGTCGATGGAGACACGGCCGTTATTGTCCGGCGTAAATTGGTACCAGACGGTGCGGTAGCCTTTTTGGCGTGGGGGCGTACCCCAGGCACAGGTCAGGTCAGGGTCCGAAGCGCTTTCGGTCATATCATTGACCACGGTTGTTTCACCCACACCGGAACCGGTCGTCAGGACAACTTCGGTCGCATTGGAACAACTGTCTGACGCAACATCAGCGATGAGCGGCCGTTCTGGCAAAGGCTGCAAGGTGATTTTCTCTACTTGCAGCGATTCCAGGCCTAGCTCCGGTCCCGCCGCCACCGCAGGTACGGCCGTCACCGGCCTGCTATCCGGCACAGCAACAACCACGCCCAAACACAACAGCAAAAATAGAAGTAAAAGTGTCAGGTGACGCATAAACAAAGCCTTCCCAGCTTATGGGTAAAGTACTCACGCTTTTCATTGCCAAAATCGACAACGGTGCGATTGTACCAAACAGCCTACCCAATTGGCTATTTTCCGCACCAACGTTAACCTTTTTTAGGGAGGAATTTGTGTAGAGGTGGGGCAAACAGAAAACAATATGAAACTTATTACTCTACCATTCAGGGAGTTGAATACTTTGGGCAGCGGCCAGTTCTTGGGCGTGTTGGCTCAGGCGCTGGCTTTGGCTTTTGTTGCCGATGGCGGCTTCGTGAGCCGCCCAGGACCACAGGGTACGGGCCTGGTCTCGGGCGGAGGCCACCCCGCCGCCGTTCACGGTGGAATAGAGGCGTAAACTTTCGGCAAAGCAGTCTGAGGCGGTGTATGTCCTGTTGTCGATTTGGTACGGCCGTATTCCCTCCCCTCCTTTCGCCAAAACACAGGCCAATCCGTACCAGGCAAACCCCAGCGCCGTGTCGCTTTCCTGCATGGCTGCTTTGCGATGGGCCCGGTTGGCAAAGCGCAGCGCCAGTTCCACCTGCTCCTTGCCCAGGAAGGCCAGCGCCTGGTACACATACACTCGCGGGCTGTCGTACCAACCGGCCATCTTGCCAAAATTTTCCAGCATTTGCACCACCTGGCGCACGGAACGCTCTGCCGCATCATAACTGCCCAAATCAACCAGAGCGGCCGTTAAATTC
>CALBTC010000529.1 GCA_937967805.1 uncultured Anaerolineaceae bacterium | reverse complement strand
CCACGCAGCCGCCCCCACACAATCACGTCACCCCCGGCCACAATTTCTGCACCGGGGTTCACGTCGCCAATAATGACTACATGCCCTTCATGGTAAATGGAGCGGCCGGAACGCAATGTTTCTTTAAGGATGAGGCCACCTTGCGGTGGTTTTGGGGAAACGGCCGTTTCCGGTTCAGTCGCCTGGGACAAAAAATTGCCGTTCAAATCGGTCTGGCTGCCGGAGAGCCGTGTAGCCAGGGCTAATTCTCGCGCTGCTTCCCGCGTTGTTGTTTCCTCCGCCAAAATGGCCCACAGTTCCAGCTTCTTTTGCTCAAACAAGGTTTGCAGCTCGTGCAAATCTTCCATGTTCAGCTTGCGGTACCCAACCTGTAATGCCACCTGGCTGCCCTGCAAAAACGCCTGCTTTTGCGCCAGTTCAGCCCGCAGCAGTGCCAGCAAGTCAGCAAAAGAACCCCGATCCGGTACCGTAACCAATAACCCTTCACGGATGCCTTTGATGCTGATTTGGGAAACAACCTGTTCCATCACATGCCCTTACCGATAAAATTGGGAGCATTTGCGCCTGTTTCGGGCCGAATGCGGGATAATACAACAATACGCCTGTTGCAATAATACAACAATACCCAGCGAATTGCAAGCCCCAAAATAGCATCTATATGCGAAAAATGGCCAGAAAAGGTGAATCTATTGGGTATAGGTTGGGGAAAACGGCCGTTTTTATGGAAATCACGAATGAACAAATTTAATGAATATTCGTCCCATTCGTCCATTCGTATCATTCGTGATTAAAAAATTCTCTACCGGAACTGCGCCAGGTCCGCATCCACCATCAGCTGCATCAGTTCCGCAAACGAGGTGCGCGGCTGCCAGCCCAGCTCTTTTTGCGCCAGCGAATAATCCCCTTGCAGCACCGTGATCTCAGTGGGCCGCAGCAGTGCCTCGTCGCTCACGACGTGCTCCTGCCAATCTAGCCCGGCGTGGGCAAAGGCAATGCGGCAGGCATCGGCCACAGAATATGAGCTGTTCGTGCCGATGACGTAATCTTTGGGCGCATCGTTTTGCAGCATCAGCCACATCGCCTCCACATACTCTTTGGCGTAGCCCCAATCGCGGCGAGATTCCAGAAAGCCAAGCTTTAATTTACCGTCTGGGGTGACCAACGGCCGTCCCAACTCATCCAGCGGCGGGTGAGCGATCTTATTTTTGATACAGGCAACGGCGGCCGTGATCTTGCGCGTGACAAAGTGCAGGCTGCGGCGCGGGCTCTCGTGGTTGAACAAAATGCCGCCGCAGGCAAACATGCCGTAGCTTTCGCGGTAGCAGCGGGTCATCATATGGGCATATGCTTTGGCAATGCCGTATGGATTGTTGGCATCGATCGGGGTTTGTTCGTTGGCGGAAGTGGCCTGCACGTTGCCGTAAATTTCCCGGCTGGTGGCCTGGTAGACGCGGGCGTGAGGGGAAAAATGGCGTACTGCCTCCATCACCCGCACTACGCCCATTGCCGTTACCTCGCCCGTGTAAATGGGATGGGTCCAACTGTCGGCCGGTACCGATTGGGCCGCGATGTTGTACACTTCGTCCGGCCGGTATTCACGCAGCAACCGGGCAATGCTTTCGCCGTCGATCAAATCAGCCGCTTCAATGACGATTTTACCGATGAGGTGCTGAATATTGGGCTTGTCGTAAGTGGTGTTGCGCCGGATGGTGCCCACGACGCGGTATCCTTTTTCCAGCAGCAGATCGGCCAGATACGAACCGTCTTGTGAGGTTACGCCAATAATGAGTGCGGTTTTGCTCATCTTGTTCTCCTTTGGTGTTTAATCTGTCAATAGAGAATAGCGGAAATTAAGAAGTCTCATGCAAAGGCGCGAAGGAACTATTACTTTTCTCCTTCACCAGAAGCTGGGTACCCAGGCTTATGGATTCCTGCTTTCACGGGAATGACAATTTTGGGTGTCCGGTTTAAGATCTGGGCTTGATGGTAGCAGAGTTGGCGGGTTTAATTATACGGTCGTCCCACGCTCTCTAAACTATTCATCATCCAGGCAAGGTTGAGCATGGTTATGTCAATTAAAACAATTATCGAAACATTACAAACAATCGTACCAGAGCTGATGGCAACGGCCGTTATCCCCGGTACCTCCATAGCCATCGTTCGCGGCCAGGAAATCTGGCCCAGGCAGTGGGGCGTTGTGAATGCCAACACGAACCAGCCGGTGACGGCGCAAACTGCCTTCCAGGCCGCTTCACTGAGCAAACCGGTATTTGCCTACGCGGTTTTGCAGCTGGTCACCGCCGGCTACCTTGATCTGGACACGCCGCTCATCACCTGTCTGCCCACCGGCGAGCAGGATATTGATCCGCTTTTTGACCACATCGTCAATGAGCCAAATCTACACCAAATCACCACCCGCCACGTTTTAAGCCATACGCCAGGGTTTCCCAACTGGGCGACCAAAGATACCCGGTTAAAAACCTCGTTTATCCCCGGCACACGCTTTACTTATTCCGGCGAAGGCTTTCAATATCTCCAGCGGGTTGTGGCCCAACTGCTGCAGCAAAAAGTGGACCAATGGGTTCATGACACCGTACTGCAACCGCTTAACATGGCCGATGCCAGCTTTGTCGTCACCACCGAAGATGCCACCCACGTGGCTGTTGGCCACGACAAAACGGGCAAAGCCGAGCCGTTTTGGGAGATGCCGGAAATGGTTTCGGCTTACAGCCTGCACTGCACGGCCGTTGCCTATGCCCACTTTCTTCAGGTGATGTTACGGCCGTCTCCCATCACCACCCTGATGCTCACGCCGCAGATTCAGGTCAACGCTTCCCACTCCGGCCAGGATGGCTGGCCCGATTTAAATGCAGCGGCAGACCCACACGTTAGTTGGGGGCTGGGCTGGGGAATGCAAACAGGGGTAAACGGCCGCCTCTTCTGGCAGTGGGGGGACAATGGCATTTTCAAAGCCTTCGCTGCGGGACATGTGGCCTCGGAAACGGCCGTGGTCATCTTGGCCAACAGCCAAAATGGCGATGCCCTGTGGCGTCCCGTCCTGGAAACCGCTTTCGACACCGACAACTGGCCCGCCCTTGACTGGCTCAAACGCACCTTTGATTAACGGCTCTAAATTTCCATTGGCAAAACGGCCGTCTAACGGTATCGTTCTGGCACATTTTATACTGAACAGGAGCACATTTCATGATCGTTGTCGCCAGCAGCAACGGCCGTATCGGTATCAACGCCGCCATACAGATTTTACGCCAGGGGGGAACGGCCGTAGACGCCGTGGAAGCCGGTATCCGCCTGGTAGAAGCCAATCCCGAAGACCACACTGTGGGGTTTAACGGCTACCCCAACATTTTGGGTGAGGTGGAACTGGACGCCAGTATTATGAACGGCCGTACCCTGGAAACCGGCGCAGTCGGGGCTTTAAAGGGATACGTCCATGCCATCACCGTTGCCCGGCAGGTGATGGAGCAAATCCCGCACGTGATGCTGGTGGGCGATGGGGCCAACCGTTTCGCCGCCGAGATGGGTCAGCCACCGCAGGCCGAAATGCTGCTGCCCGAGACTCACGACGTCTGGGCCAACCGCCTGCGCAGCGACATGAGCGATTTTGACATTGAGCAGATCGCCCAGCGCACTGATCTGGCCCACTGGGTACAGTTGGCCACCGATCCAGAACGGGCCAAAGGCACGGTCAACTTCATCGCCCAGGACAAAGAGGGCAACATTTGCACGGGCGTCAGCACCAGCGGCTGGGCCTGGAAATATCCGGGGCGGCTGGGCGATACGCCCATCATCGGCGCGGGCAATTACGCCGATAACCGGTATGGGGCTGCCGCCTGCACCGGTATGGGCGAGATGGCCATCCGCGCCTGCACGGCCCACAGCCTGGTTTTTTACATGAAAATGGGCCTGAGCGTGGCGGAGGCCAGCGAGCGGGCGATGGTTGATTTGCGGGATTTAGACGGCCGTTTCATCAGCGTCATGAATCTGGTGGCCATTGATAAGGACGGCAATCA
>CALBTC010000528.1 GCA_937967805.1 uncultured Anaerolineaceae bacterium | reverse complement strand
CACTTTGTACGAGAAGGCAATGAACAGTGTATGATCCTCGTCCACTAGCGATGATCACCGAACGGTCGTCACCCCCGCTTAAACAGTCAAAATCATCAAATTGGAACAATCAATGTGCGGCTGCCAAAGTTTGCGGAACTGCTAAAGATGCCAGAGTTATGGGAGGAAATAGAAAAACTGCTACAAAATTCGGAGCAATGACTAAAGCTCCAGCTTTAGCACTGTTCCCCCCACGGCAATGAGGTCACCTGAACTGATGACGGCCGTTCCCTCCAAAACCACATCATTGAGCAGCGTCCCATTTCGGCTGCCCTGGTCTTCCAGCCACCATTTGCCCTCGCGCCGTGTAATCAGCGCATGTTCGGCGCTGGCGTAACCGTCCGGCAAGACAACGGTGTTGCCCGCCGCCCGGCCAATGCTGGTGATGGGCATCAAGGGATAGGTGGTGTTCAGCGGGGGATGTTCGGCCTCGTTGGCCACGATGCGCAAACGGCCGTACGGCCGTTCCTGCTCCGCCATCGCTGCGGCCGTAACCTGCATGTCGCGGTAAATGAGCCAGGCCAATCCGCCTAAAAAGCCCAACAGCAGCAGGCCGCTCACCACGCGAAAAATGAGCAAAACAAATTCAGGCGTCATGAGTTAGAAGGTGGACGAATCTGGGTTTCGTCGGTCAGGTTGTCGGCCGGGCGAGAACGGGGGCGCGGCTGGGTTTCCCCCTCGCCATAAATCAGCTTCACCTCGCTGAGGCTGATCACATCACCGGACTTCAACACCATCTCGTTGACACTCTGGTTGTTGACCTGGGTTCGGCCGCGATTGCTCACGTCGTAGAGTATGAAACGGCCGTACCGCCACCGTATCTGGGCATGTTGGCGGCTCACCGTCGGCGCGTCCAGCACCACGTCATTGTCCACACTGCGCCCCAGGCTGGTGACCGGCTTGGTCAGCGGGACGTGCCGCTTGCCATCAACAATCAGGTAGGCATCCAGGGCGGCAATGTCGGCGGCAAACAGTTCAGCGGCATCGGGCTGCTGCCGGATTTGGGTGAGCGGTTGGGTAGACGGCCGTTCCGTTTCCACCACGCCGACCAACAGGGCACGCGGCACAATCTCTGGATCAGCCACCAGCGTGAGGTGCGGTGGACCGGCCAGCGACAGCTCCGCCTGCCGCACGAACATTCGGAGATAATCGGTCAATTGGGCCACTGCCTCCGGTTCATTCTTGACAATCTTGTCAAACGTGGTTGGGTGGATGCGAATTTCATACTGGCACGGCACCACGCCGGCTGTCGCCCGCTGCTCCACCGTGCGCGCCAGCTCCGTCGCCATGGCAGAAAGCGTCACATCTCCACCTAAAATGCGGTTAAAGCTGCCCTCAATAATCTGTTGGGCCAATGCCTCAAATTTTTGGAACGGTGTCTGTTTTGTCATCTTCCTTGCTCGCAATGCCAAAAGTGAGGGTCATTATAGTTTTGGAGAATGCACGCGTCAATCAACAGGCGGCCTGCATTGCATGGTCATAGGCATCCGGTATACTTTCCCTCATCTGCAACCAATGAAAGACAAGATGGGACCATTTTCTAAATTGAAAATGTCGTAATACTTCATGGGAAAATGGTCCAATCTCACATGATTCGAATTAAGGAACGACAATGAGTATCGCCAAACAGATCCGGCTCACATCTTACGCCAGCTGCGCCGGTTGAGCGTCTAAACTAGGGCCAGGGGACCTGGCCCAAGCGATTGCCCCGCTGCGCAAGCTGTTTAAGCCGGAAGATTATCCGCAACTGCTGGTGGGATTAGCCAAGGTGGATGATGCGGCCGTTTACCAGCTCAACGACACGCAGGCCATCATCACCACCACCGACTTCTTCCCGCCGGTCGTCGATGACCCCTATGACTTTGGCGCGATTGCCGCCGCCAATGCCATGTCCGACATTTACGCCATGGGCGGTGAAGTGCTGTTTGCCATCAATCTGGTGGCCTTCCCCGACAGTTTGGGGATGGACATCCTCAGCGAGATTTTGCGCGGCGGCGCCGAAAAAGTCGCCGAAGCCGGTGCGGTCATTGCTGGTGGCCACAGCGTCAACGACAAAGAACCCAAATATGGTCTGGCAGTCACCGGCCTCATCGACCCGGACAAGGTAAAAACCAAAGGCGGGGCACAATCGGGCGACGTGCTGCTGCTAACTAAGCCGCTGGGCGTCGGCGTTATCACCACGGCGCTGAAAAATGGGATTACGGATGAGGATGATGTGGCAACGGCGGTCTCCAGCATGAAAACGCTCAACAAAACGGCCGCCGAAGCGGCTCAACTGGCCCAGGCCCACAGCCTGACAGACATCACCGGCTTTGGCCTGCTGGGGCACGCCCACGAGATGGCTCACCTGGGCCTGGTTGATTTCCATCTTCAGCTAGATGAGCTGCCCTGGCTGCCCGGCGCGCTGCGCTATGGTGAAGCCGGCGCCTTCCCCGGCGGCATGGGGCGCAACCTGGATTATTTTGGCCGCTGGGTCAAATTCGGCCCTGGCGTCAGCCGGCTCATGCAGGATATGCTGATGACCCCGGAGACGTCCGGCGGCCTGCTGGTGGCCCTGCCTGCTGACCGGGTTAAGATATTTAAAGAGCATTGTGAAACGGCCGTAACCATCGGCCATGTCACCGCAGGCGAAGGATTTATTCATGTGAACGAATAAAAGTGCACGCTTTCATTCGTTCACAAAAACTCACTATGGACCGAACCGTACCAACCTCCGGTAACGAGGAAATTAATCTCTACCTCCGCACTTACTACTCTCTGCTGCGCAGCAGCCGCGAGGTGCAAATCAAGACGCTCATCGAAGCGCACAAGCGGATGAATTCCGCCCTACACGTAGCTGCCGACGAGCCACAGCCAGATATGGCCGCCTTCATCTACGCCATCCTGCGCATGCCCGCCTGCCTGGACCGGCTGCGCCTGGTCATCATGGGGCAGTCGGAGCAGGTGTTTGCCCAACATGGCTTTACCGATGTAGAAAAATGGGAGCCAGTTACTGCACCTGGGCGGCGGCGGCGCAGCTTTTTTGACGGCCAAGACCGGCTGGCCGTTTACATCGCCAGCCGCTCCGATATTGACGACATTGTGCCTATTTTGGTAGCCTACCAGATTGAAAGACGCAAACTGCGCCAGCTGCTGAACAAAGAAAACGTCATCAAAGAGCTGGAGCGGGTGCGGGACAGCAAAGGCGGTTTACCCTCCGGCAACAGCCTGGTGCGGTTGGCCCACATGACAGAAGTCCCCGTCGAGGATTTTCATCGTCTGTGCCAGGTGTGGGGTAATGAAACGGCCGCAAAATTCCTCAACATCGCCCAAACCAAGCAAGAAATCTCCATTCGCTCGCTGGCCGGATCGTTGGCCGATTACAAACGGGCCACGCGCCGCTGGTGGCGCAACGTGGAGCGCCATTTGCCCGACATTATCATGCCCGACCGGCCCATTTACTTTGTGTCCAGCAACACCCACAGCCTGCCCAACCTGCTTAGCGGCTACGCCCTGCACATCGAAGAGCGCATCCAGACTTTTATCCAGGAAAGCGGCTCGGAGGATTTGAACCAGGAATACCGCGACATTTTAGAGCGCAATGTGCCCAGCAGCCGGGAGAACTTTTTGTATTATGCGCTAAAAAAGCTGGAACAGGCAGATCCTCAGGTAACGGCCGCTCGCCTGGAAAAGGAACGGGACGTCGGCATTGTGCGCATTCCCAGCGAACACGCCTTCGACATTGAGGTGCAGGTCATTCCCCTGAATAGGGCCAATGTCAACAGCATGGACGGGCGGCTGTGCGTGCCGGGCATCGAGCAGCTGCACCAGAGCCAGGCCTTGATCATCAACGTCGATTACCCGCTGGGAATGGCCGCCTACCAGGTACTCACAGAGATTGCCCGTAACATCGCCGAGGTGCGCGGCGTGTACGTCATGGGCAAAGCGGCAACATTGAACGGCCGAATTGGGGACGTCATGATCCCCAGCGTGGTCCACGATGAACATACCCTCAACACCTACCTGATCGACAACTGCTTCGCCGCCGACGACGTGGCGCCTTACCTGGTTTACGGCACGGTGATGGATAATCAGAAAGCGATCACCGTACCCGGCACTTTTCTGCAAAACGAAGGGTACATGTCTGTCTTTTACCAGGAAGGGTACACTGACATGGAGATGGAGGCCGGGCCGTACCTCAGCGGCATTTACGAGATGGTGCGCCCCAAACGGCACCCGTCCAACGAGCTGGTCAACCTGTACAACAGCCCGTTCCCCGTCGGCATTTTGCACTACGCATCTGACACGCCTTTCAGCAAGGGCAAAAACCTGGGGGCGCAAAACCTCTCTTACTTCGGCATGGATCCCACCTACGCCACAATGGTGGCCATCCTGCGCGCCATTTTTGAGACGGAGCTAAGGCAATTAAAGAATAAAACAGCAAATTCGCAGAACCTGTCTTGAGCGTAGCCAAAGGATTAAGCAGATTTTATAGCCATCCAATTGTCATTCCCGCGTAGGTGGGAATCCATACAACAACAAACAGTGGGAATAAGGTAAATGGGGCAACACACAATTTTTCAGGAGCGGATTACGGCCGTTCGCCAAAAACTCGACGATTGGGAAGTGGATGGCGTGCTGATCACCAGCCCGGCCAACCGGCGCTGGCTGAGCGGCTTCACCGGCTCCAACGGCCAACTGCAGGTCACGGCTGACAAGGCGCTCATCGCTACCGATTTCCGTTACTACGCCCAGGCCGGCCGCGAGGCGCCAGACTTTGACCTATTCAAGCACCAGCGCACCCTGGCCGACACCCAGGATTTTTTGGCCGAATCAGGCGCGAAAACCGTTGGCGTAGAAGCCAAACACGTTACCCTGGCAGAAATGATAGAGTTAGAAGAAGTTGAAGGCATCACCTGGAAGCCGCTGCTATTGACATTGGAACCGCTGCGATTGCGCAAAACGGCCGCAGAAGTCGCCGCCATCCAAAAAGCATGCGCCATCACCGATGCGGTCATGGCCCAGGTGCCGCATATCGCCTGCGTGGGCATGACAGAGCGCGAGCTTGCCTGGAAGCTGGAGAAGGCGCTGCGTCAGGCCGGTGCCGAATCGCTGGCTTTTGACATTCTCGTCGCCTCCGGCCCCAACAGCGCGCTGCCCCACCATCACCCCGGCGAGCGCCGCCTGCGGGCGGGCGAGCCGTTGATCATCGATATGGGGGCGCAGGTGAACGGCTACAAAAGCGACATGACCCGTTCGTTTTATTTAGGCGATAAGGCGTCGGTCCCTTATTTTGAGCTGTATCAACTGGTGCTGCGGGCGCAAACGGCCGTTTTCCAGCAGGCCAAACCGGACATTAGCCTCAAAGCCGTGGATGCGATTGCCCGCGACATGCTGGAGAGAGCCGGACACGCCGACCATTTTGGCCACGGCCTGGGGCATGGTTTAGGCCTGGAAATTCACGAAGACCCTCTCCTTTCTCCGCGCGCTTCCGACGAGGACAACATCGAAGTTGGCACGGTTGTCACCATCGAGCCGGGCTACTACCTGCCGGACTGGGGCGGCATCCGCCTGGAAGAAACCGCTCTCATGACCGACACTGGACTCGTATCGCTCACCCACTGCCCTAAAGAGCCCGGCATCGCACTGAAATAGGACGCAGATTATCCTGATTTTTCTGATTCCCATGTTCAGGCAAATCAGGGTAATCTGCGTCCCATTATTTTTATAACGGTGCAACACTAACGAATAGCATCTGAAACCATGCCCAAATACAAAACGTTGCTAAGCGAAAACACATATGCACGTGCCCAGGCTTATTTGGGCCGGCTTCAGGCAGGTCAGCAGGCGGGTGCCTATCTACAACAAAAATTGGTCGGGCTGGATTTAAATTCGCTCACCGTGGAAATGCTGCTGGAGCAGTTGGTACGCACCAAACGGCCGCAAATCTTTGCCGAAAGCGCCGTGGCCGGTGATGGTTCCGACTGGACTCTGGCCGAGCTGAGGCTGCTGGGCGACATCGCCATTGCCGCGCCGGTGACGTTTTTTGACAACGGCCGTCACCAAAACCCGGACATGCACCATCCACCGTTTAGCGGAATGCTGCTGTTTGTGCCGGGGGCTTTGTTGAGGAACGGCCGTTCCCACACCCCAGCCGATTGGAACGAAGTTGTCACCAAAAATGGCACAATTGATGAAGAAGCGTACTATCGACTGTATGAACGACGCCTGCTGCCCCCGTTTTTGTACGTCAATGAGCAGATGCGGCAGCAGGATAAGCACGCACTCATCACCGTTCCGGGTTTGGGCTGCGGCATGTTTGCCGGGCCGTTTCAGGGGCAGTTGGGCGAGAAACTGAAGCAAGCATTGCAAGCATTTGTGTTTAAACACGCCGCCTCTTTCACGCATATTCGTACCGTTTATTACGATCCGTACCGGGAATGCCGGAATGAGCGGATTGATCTGGATGGGTTGAGCTTTTTGGTACGGCCGTTAACCCAGGGCAACGAAAACAAACCCCAGCTCTGCCACCCCACAACTTACGAAGAACCCGGCGATGATTTTAGTAACTGCGAACTGGTTAGCGTGGTCGCCTGGGATCATGTTTCCTGGCCGGGCAACGACTTTTACGTGGGGTCACGGGCCACGGATGATGGGGTAAAGGGCGCGGCGACAGATATTACGGCCGTTATGACCGGCATCCCCGGAAACTACAATCCTCAAACTTCCCAGTACGAACCGCCATCCGGTTACCAAAACTGGAACGAATTGATCCAGAAAAACAATATTGAAATTGATGTCATACAAACCCTGGAACTTTTTCCGCCAGCCTAACGCCCCTCCACCATCTTTGGCAAAGATTATCTCGCCAAAAGCTGGCCATAAATTTCTAAAAACTTTGGCACCACCACGCGCCAATCATACTGTTGGGCAAACGGCCGGGCCGCCTGTCCCAACCGCTGTCGTTCTTCGGGATGGTTAAGCAGGTGCAAAACGGCCGTTCCCATCTCCACCCCATTTTCCACCAACAGCAGTTCACGATTGTGCTGTACCGGAAAGCCTTCGGCGCCAACGGCCGTGCTCACCAGCGCCTTGCCTGCGGCCATTGCCTCAATCAGCTTAAGCCGCGTGCCGCTGCCGACGCGAAACGGCAGCACAAACACCTTCGCCCCCGTCAGATACGGCTCCACCCGCTCCACCCAGCCGGTGAGCGTGATGCCCGGTTCGTCGCGCAGCCTGTCCAGCCGGGCATGTGGCTTTTGGCCAACGATGGTAAACGTTGTGGACGGCCGTTCCCGCCGAATGTGTGGCCACACCTCATCCACAAACCAGAGCACTGCATCCACGTTGGGCCGGTAATCCATCTTGCCGCTAAACACAATGTCGCTGGAAATCGCCTCAGTCTCATCCAATTGGAACTGCTGCACATCCAGGCTGTTGGGGATGACGGTAATGGGGGTCTGGCCATTTGTGAGCTTTTCTAGATGCGTTTTATCAGGGTGGGAAACGGCCGTGACCCAATCCGCCTGCCGGCACGCCCACCGTTCAAAGCGCCGCAGCCGCCGCACCTGCTCAGCCGAATACGCCGCCGCCACCCAGCGGCGCGGCCGGCGCAAATCGGTGAGGAAGTTGCGCCGCTGTAATTCAGTTTCCGCGTTGTGGTCATCAAACACAATCTTGCTGCGCGGGCTGCCCTGGCGAATCACCGGCAGGTAGCGGGCCATTTCAATACCCTCAATCTGCACGATCTCAAAACTATCCGCCTGGAGCATGTGCAGCAGCCGGATAGAATACGCCTGGCTAAACAGCCGGTGGGCCATGTCCGGCCGGCGCGTGGCCAGCAGTTGGTACAGCCGCTTGCCCATCGTACGCTGCGGCACAGGCACGGTTTCGATTGTGTGGCACAGTTCAGCTAGGGGTGCTATTTGGTCCGCCGCCGTCGTTTGTCCTGGCTCCAAGAAACTCAACAGCGACACCTCACACGCCTCCGCCAATCCACGTATGATGTGAAAATTACGCAGGCTTGTCCCCTGGTGCGGTGGATATGGCAGTTGTGGCGTCAGCAATAATATTTTCATGATCAAAAGATTTACCACGGAGTAGGGGCGATTCGCGAATCGCCCCTACTTTACATCTTTTTACCTCCGCGCTCTCCGCGGTTAAAAAACAGATTGATAAGTTTGCAGCGTCAATTCGGCCGCTTTTCGCCAGGTGAAGTTTTTCGCCTGGGCGCGGCCTCGGGTAATCATCTTCTGGCGCAGGTCCGAGTCGGTGAGGACCCGAGATAGGGCATCGGTCCAGGCCGCTTCGTCATCCAGCGGCAGCTGCAAACCGGCCTCGCCCACCACCTCCGGCAGCGAGCCGCGATTGCTCACGATAACCGGGCAGCCGCAGTGCATCGCTTCCAGCGCCGGCAGGCCAAAACCCTCGTAGTGCGAAGGCGTCACCAGCGCCCCGGCGGCATGGTAAAGATGGGCCAGCTGCTCATCAAAAATGCCGGTCAGGTGGCGTACTTTCTCCTGCAAACCGAGCTCGTCAATCGTGGTAAACACCTCTTCATACAGCCAGCCTTTGCCACCGACCAAAATCAGCGGCACGTCAACCTCGCCTTGTTTCAGCAGCGCATCATAGGCCCGAAAGAGAAAGGGCAGGTTTTTACGCGGTTCCAGCGTGCCAACGAACAAAATGAAGGCACGAGGGAGGTTGTGTTTTTGCAGGGTGTTAGTCACGGCCGTTTCCTCATAATCTTTCTCGTACAGCGGATTGGCCGCCAGGTGCACCGTCGTGATTTTTTCCGGCGGCACGCGCAGCTGCACAATCAAATCATGCCGCGTGGCGTGGCTGTCGGCCGAGATGTGGTCAGCAACCTGCACCGCCCGCTCAATCTGGTCGGCATAATAGGCCATACTGTCTCGCGTGAGAAACTCCGGGTAAAAAATGAAGTTTAAGTCATGCACGGTGATCACTTTGCGCCGCCCGCCCCACTGCGGCGGAATAAAATCGGGGCTGTGCAGCACGTCCAGCCGGTGCGGCAGCAGCTCCAACCCCAGCGTCCAGCGCTCCAGCTTATGGTGACAGGGGGTAAATACGTTTTTGCGCTGGAAATTTGGGGCAGATGGAGTGTGAGAACGGCCGTCTCGCCCCATATGAAACAACGAATACCGGTTCTTGTTATCCAATGCCGCCAGCGCCGGCAGCAAGTGCAAAATGTATTGGCTAATGCCCCCCATCTGGTAAAACGGCAGGCGAACGTCTATTCCGATATGCATGGCGGGATTATACGGTGTTCAGTAATCAGTAAGCCAGTAATCAGTAAAACAGTCACTGAATACTGACCTACTGATTACTGATTACTGAAAAACTGGCACCTCTACTCGCCCACTTGCCCCGGCCAAGTTATAATGTTTCGCACGATGGCAACCAAAATCTGCAATGATTACGAATTAATTGAACCGCAAAGAAATAAAAGAAAAAACTTTGCGCTCTTTGCGTCCTTTGCGGTGAAAATTCGTTTAATGAACTCGTGACGACTACGGTAAACCGTTTAGGAGAACAGCTATGGCAAACAACAGCACAACGGCCGCAACCGATCAGGAAATAAAAGAGCTGCAAAGACGGCTTGATTGGCTCGATGAAGAACGGCGCAAGCAGTCGCGCAAAGTCACCGAGTTGGAGCAAAAAATCACCCTACAAGAGCGGGAAATTGCCGGGCGCGAACAGCGCATCCAGGACTTGGAGCGGCAGCTTTCCAGCGCCACGGCGCAAATCGGCCGTATTCCCAAAGTTGATCTGCAACTGTCACAGTTCAAGGATGAAATTGTGCAGATGATCGAGCAGTACGATCAACGGCGCATCCAGTCTGAGGCCGAAATGGACCGGCTGCGGCGCGTGGAACAGGAGGCCAATGCCCGCGAACTGGCCGAGCTGCGTAAAGACATCGGCCAGGTGCCCAAGCTGCAAAACGAGATGGAGCTGCGCGTGGCTGAAGAATCCCGCCTGGCCAACCTGATCGGCCAGCAAAAAACGCAGATCGACAACCTGAAAAACAGGCTGGAAAACTGGGACAGCAATTTTGCTTTCCTGGAAGAAAAAGAGAAACACAACAACCGCAATATTGCCGATGTGCAAACGGCCGTTGTCGAAATCAACAAACGTTGGGAGCATATTTACGGCCGGCTAGACACCTCCAACAGCGCCATCCTCCGCCTGGAATCCAGTATGCAGGGCATCACCGAAAAGCAAAACCAGGTCCAGGAAAGCACCAAAAACTGGATGGAGCAAATCCAGATTGGCGAGTACGAACGCAACCAGCGCCTGGAAGCATGGCGGCGCGTTCTCGAAGAAAACGAAGACAAAATAGAGCAGTTCAACAAAGAGTTCATCAAATTTTCTGACCTGTACAAAGAGGCCAAAATGGCCGTGCAAACCCTCACCGGCTGGCAAGAAGATTTGGAGAAACAGCAGCGCGAAGCCGCCGAAATTCTGCGCGTGGAAACCAGCCGGATGCAGTCCCGTTGGGACGACTTCCGCCACGAAAATGACAAGCGCTGGAAGAGCCAGACCGTTGATGCCGAACAGCGCTGGAACACCGTTAACCGCCACGAACGGGAAATTCGCGAGATGATCGACCTGATCGAAGATAAGATCAACAAGCTGGAGCAGGAAAAAGATTTGCTCTGGCGGGTGCAAACGGCCCAGGCCGATGCCCTGAAGCAGTTCCCGCGCATGTGGCTGGAAGAAGTAGAAAAAGCCATCGCCCAAAATCCCAACCGCCGCCGCCAACCCGCTCTGGTGCCCGTGCGCGAAGAATTCGACTAAATTTCTGCCACAGAGGACACAGAGAGATAAGAGAAAAAACCTCTTTTTCCTCTGTGTCCTCTGTGGCTAATCCAATTTTTCCCAAATGTATGTAATTGGCACCGCCGGGCACGTTGACCACGGCAAATCCACCCTAGTAGAAGCCCTCACCGGCATTGATCCCGACCGTTTAGCAGAAGAAAAAGCGCGTGAAATGACCATCGACCTGGGGTTTGCCTGGCTGGAACTGGGCGATGAGGCAGCGCAGGTCGAGGTGGGTGTGGTGGACGTGCCGGGACATCGTGACTTCATCGAAAACATGCTGGCCGGGGTGGGCGGCATTGACGTGGCCCTGTTCGTCGTCGCCGCCGACGAGGGCGTCATGCCGCAAACGAGGGAGCATCTGGCTATTCTGGATTTGCTGGAAGTGCGTGGCGGCGTGGTCGCCCTCACCAAGACCGATCTGGTGGCCGACGACCCCGACTGGCTGGAGCTGGTAATGCTGGACGTGAGCGAGGCCCTGCAAGGGACCGTTCTGGCCGATGCGCCCATTCTGCCTGTCTCAGCCAAAACCGGCGCAGGCATGGCTGAGTTGAAGCAGGTGCTTTGGCAAAAGTTAGCCGCCTCGCCGCCACGACCGGACAACGGCCGTCCCCGCCTGCCCATCGACCGCATTTTTACCCTGTCCGGCTTTGGCACCATTGTGACGGGCACATTGATAGACGGCCGTTTTCACATCGGCGACACTGTCGAAATCCAGCCAACCGGCCTGAAGGGACGCATTCGCGGCCTGCAAACCCACAAAACGAAGCTGGACGTTGCTCGTCCCGGCAGCCGCGTGGCCATCAACCTCACCGGCATCGACAAGGACGACCTGGCGCGGGGGCATGTGGTGGCGGCACCAGACGTCATCGGCCACACGATTTTATTCGATGCCGCCTACCGTCACCTGCCCGACGCCACCAAGCCACTAAAACACAACACCACCATCAAGCTGTTTGTGGGCGCAGCGGAGCTGCTGGCGCGGGTGCGCGTTTTGGGCAGCGAGCGCATCGAGCCGGGGCAAAGCGGCTGGCTGCAATTGGCCACAACGGAACCGGTGGCCGTCACGCGCGGGGATCGTTTTATTTTAAGACGGCCGTCTCCCGGTGAAACGATCGGCGGCGGGCGCGTGCTTGATCCGCATCCGGGCCGCCGCCATCGCCGTTTCCGCTCGGAAACGGTTGAGCGGCTCAAAACATTGTCGCAGGGCACCCCCGCAGAGCTGCTGCTGCAAACAGTGCAGCGGCTGGAACCGACGTCGGCGCAAAATGTGCTGCAAACGGTGGGGCTGGATGGGGAAACGGCCGTTGCCGCCCTGGCCGAACTGGAAGAAAGTGGACAGGTGGTGCGGCTGGAGCAGCAGCTCATTTCCCAGGCGGGTTGGCAGGCGCTGGTGAGCCAGCTAACGCAACTGGTGGCTGATTTTCACAAAAATTACCCGCTGCGGCTGGGCATTCCCCGCGAGGAGCTGCGCAGCCGGTTGAAGCTAAAGGCCAACGTGTTTAATCCGCTCATGGCCCAGGCTGCCGACGAAAATTTGCTCACAGAAGCGGGTACATTGGTTCATGCCTCCAGCCACGAGGTGCGTTTTTCGGCGGCACAGCAGGACAAAATTGATGCCTTGCTGCGCGAGTTCAACCGGTTGGGGATCAATTCGCCCAGCGTGAAGGAGAGTAAAACGGCCGTGGGCGAAGACGTCTACTTTGCCCTGATCGATCTGGGCAAGCTGCGTCCCATTTCAGCCGACGTGGTGTATGATCAGGCCACCTATGAGCAGCTTATCCAATGGCTAATGGATGAGCTTGAGACGAAAGGCAGCCTCAACGCCGCCGGGGTGCGTGATTTGCTAAACACCAGCCGCAAATACGCCATCGCCCTGCTGGAACACCTGGACGAACGCCGCCTCACCCGCCGCGTCGGTGACGACAGGGTTCCTTTTTAAATCTTGGGTTAACACACAACCCTCAACTGTCATTCTGAGCGCAGCGAAGAATCCCTCTGATTTTCGCCTGCTGGAGACACAGCATTTACAAGATGATCATCGGTGGAATTCTTCATTTCGCTGCGCTCCATTCAGGCTTGTGCTGAGCCTGCCGAAGTAATGACATGCACTGGAGAAAAATTCATGGAATACAGACAACTTGGCAATTCAGGCGTGCGCGTGTCCGTCATTGGCATGGGTACCAATCGCTTTGGCAACAAAATGGGCCAGGCCGAGGTCAACGACGTGATTGATGCGGCCGTTGACTTAGGCATCAACTTCATCGACACGGCCGACGTTTACGCCGACAGCCAGTCTGAGGCCACGCTCGGCCACGCCCTCAAAGGCCGCTGGGATAAATTTGTCCTGGCCACCAAAGTCTACTTCAAAACCGGCGACGGCCCCAACGATTACGGCGCCTCCCGCTACCACATCATGAACGGCGTGGAAGCCAGCCTGCGCCGCCTGCAAAGTGACCACATCGACCTGTACCAGATGCACCGCTGGGATACCCACACCCCCATCGAGGAAACAATGCGGGCGCTCGACGACCTTGTGAGCAGCGGCAAGGTGCGCTACATCGGCGCGTCGGCCTACGCCGCCTGGCAGCTGGCCCAAGCCAACATGCTGGCCGAAATGCGCGGCTGGACCCGCTTTGTGACGGTGCAATCCCATTACCATATGCTGGAGCGCGAGGTGGAAAAAGAGGTGATCCCCTACTGCCAGGCGGAAAACGTCGGTTTTATCCCCTACTTCCCGCTGGCCGGCGGCTTCTTGACGGGCAAATACACGCGCGAAGAAGGCGCGCCGGAAGGATCACGCGGCGAATCGAGCCAGTACGTGCAAAACTACATGACAGATGTCAATTATACGAAGGTAGAAAAGCTAACCGCCTGGGCCGAGGCCCGCGAGCACACCATGGCCGAACTGGCCCACGTCTGGCTGCTGGCCCAGCCGCAAGTCTGTTCCGTCATTTCCGGGCTGACGCGATTGGAGCATTTACAGCAAAACGCCAAAGCCGCCGACTGGCAGCTTACGGCCGAAGAGGTAGACGAAGTCAACGATATTTTGGCTGGCTGATTGCTTACATGAATGACAAATCCGCTCACCTACTGTTTGTCCTCCATCGTTTGGGCGTTTATTCGCGCATTATTGAGCGCACGGCCGTTTTTTCTGCCAAGCGTCGTTATTTCACAGGAGTAGATCACGTATGAGTAACACAACCCCGACCAAAAATGAATGGAAGCAGCTTTATAGCGAAGCAGAGCATCTGTTTGCGCTCGCACCCTGGGAGGATTTGGAAGAAGACGACATCTTTGGCGTGCAAAATCCGGAAACCGGCCAGCGCGGATTCGTCAGCATTATGGGCAGCCTGGGAGAGCATTTGGCCATCGCCGTCTACCTGGGCGAAGAAGCGCTGTATGACTTCTGGCTGGTCCATGAACAACAGGTGCCGCCAGAGCAAATCTTGGAAGTTCCCCAACTACAAGCATCGTTTGAAGATAGAAAAGAATTGACGGCGCAAGATCGGAGCCTCATCAAATCCCTGGGCTTAAAATACCGGGGCCGACAGGCGTGGCCCATGTTCCGCAGCTACCGTCCCGGATTTCTCCCCTGGTATCTGACTGGAGATGAAGTGCGTTACTTGACTCATGTATTAGCGCAAACCAGAAGCGTGGTGCAGCGCCTACACAAGACACCTGATCTGCTGGACCCACCTGATGATATCACTTACCTGGTGCGCGTCCCCGACACCGGCACAGATGGAACTGTAATCTGGAATGATAAGATGATGCAAATTCCACCACCAAAAGTGCCTGGACGGGAATTTGCCGTCAACAGAGATTTACTAGATGATGTGCGCAAATTTAAGAGCAGCCGGATGACATTTGAGGTTGACTTCTTTTTTACACCGATGCAAATACAGGAGGAGAAGGATGATCGGCCGTATTTTGCCTACATGCTGCTGGTTGTTGAGCAGAACAGCGGCATGATAATGGGTGTTGAAACCATGGGGGTCACCACCACTTTTACAGAGATGCTGGCACAGTTGCCACAAGCATTCCTGGGCATTTTGGCAAACCATAAGATGCGTCCCCGGCAGATTCAAGTGCAATCAGAACGCACTTATACTTATCTGAAGCCCATTTGCGATCCCTTGCAGATCAAGATTAGCTTAAAGTCCTACCTGCCCTTCCTTGAGGAAGCCAAATCAGAGATGCTTGGTTTTCTGGGGCGTTAATCTGGCAGGGGTGTCTACAGCCAAATTTTAGTTATCAACGAATTAAGTGTTCCAGAGAAAAAATTCGTTGGTTACTAAAATTCGTTGTAGCCATGTAGGTTCTCAAAATTACGACATTTGTTTTTCAACGGGGCGCGGCAGGGTGAGCGGCCGTTTCCCCCCCAACCTCAACAGCCCATTCACAATCATCACCCCCAGCAAAATGAGGGCAAAGCCGGCATAGGCGTGCCAGGTAAGCTGCTCATTCAGCACCAGCACCCCTAAAATCACGCCAAACACGGGGATGACGTAGGTGGTCATTGAGACGTAGCTGGCCGGAGCCGTTTCCAGCAGGCGATAGTAGACCACAAAGGCAACGGCCGTGCCCAGCACCCCCAGCGCCAGCATTGAACCAATGGCCGGCAGGGTGGGCAATGCCAATGAAAACGGCCGATCCACCAGCAGCGACAGCGGCAGCAGATAAATCGTGGCCATGATCATCTGTCCGGCAGGCGCTACCAGCGGCGGCAGGCCGCGCAAATTGTTACGCGAGTAGACAATAGCCACGCCGTACAACAAACAGGCCAAAGTAACCGCCACCAATCCCAAAGTGCTCCCCTGCAAGCCATCGCCAAATGTGGGGGTCATGAGCAGGAGCAGCCCGCCAAAACCAATTAACACACCAATCAGCTTGGCCGGCGTCAGCCGATCATCGGCCACAAAATAGTGGGCCAACACAATGGTAAACAAGGGCACGGTCCCATTGAGAATCGAGGCCAGCGCGCTGTCGATGTACAACTCGCCCCAGCCAAACAGCACAAAGGGAATAGCGTTGTGTACCAGCCCCATCACCGCCAGGTGCCGCCAGACGGTACGCGAGCGCGGCAGCGATTTGCCCTGTACCAGCAAGAAGACGGTGAGCAAAACGGCCGCAAGTCCCACCCGA
This sequence comes from uncultured Anaerolineaceae bacterium, assembly GCA_937967805.1. The sequence goes on along the minus strand of CALBTC010000528.1, from coordinate 1,800 downwards.
CCCAAAACCAGCGTCAGCGGCGGAATTTCGACCACGGCCACTTTGATGAACAAAAAGGATGGCCCCCACAAGGCAGCCAGCAAGATCAGTAGCAGAAAGTTTTTGAGTTTCATAACGATTCCTGTTGTTGAAATTAGGCGTGAACTTCTTATTTTATAGTCGATCCGCTTGGACAAATCGATCCATTATTTGCGGAATACTTTTCTCGCGAGGAGTGAGCATCCTCAGATGCGAACGGCTCCGTCCGTGGCGATGCGCATCTCTTCTTTGAAGGTGGACATCACAATGCTGCTGGTCGATTTGGCCACGAGCGTGTAGGTGCGCAGCCGCTCCAGCAATTTTTCCAGCTCGCCGGTATTGGCCACCCGCACCTTTAGCAGGTAACATTCCTCGCCGGCCACCGAATGGCACTCTAAAATGTCCGGCTCGGCCAAACATTGGGCCACAAAATCTTGCTTGCAGGCGGCATAATCCTCGCCGGGGGCCGTGCCGATAGTTAGTCGGACAAAAGCGGTAATTGGCCGGCCCAACTTTTGCGGATCGACTACGGCGACGTAGCGCTGGATAATCTCTTTTTTCTCCAGCTTTTTGATTCGCTCAAAGACGGTAGAGGTTGTCAGGCCAACTTTTTCGGCAATGGCGGCATTGGATAGACGGCCGTCTTGCTGCAAAAGTTCAAGGATTTGGGCATCAATTTCGTCAATCATTTTATAATCTTTGTGTTATTCAGAATATTTTTCGGATTATTTTCCATAACTCAGTAAATTATACGGAACATATCAAATTTGTCAATTACCCATTTTGCGTGGTTTTGATACAATTCGGCGCGATGAGAAAATTTGTAACGATCTGGCCGGGCATCATAGTAAATTTGCTTTTGTTAACGGGCTGTGGCATGGAAACGGCCGCATCCCTGCCCCCGCTGCCCACTTTAGCACCGACCGGTTTGGCAACGGCCGTACCCACCCTGCCGCCACCCTCCATCAACGCCGCCACACCGGTGGCCCAACTGCCCACCCAGACCTCAGAGCCGACGCTGACGCCCACGCCTACATCAACCGCTACCCCATTACCCACGCCAACTGCCACGCCCATCGGCCCCTGCACCGAGCGCATACCCAACGACGATTTATTCACCATCGTCACCCAAACCTATGGTCTGAGTCGCAACTACGCGCCGCAGGATTTAGTGCTGCTCACCGATTATCTGCCGGTGGACGTGACGCTGGGCTACCCCACCGAGCTGCGCGAAGTGGCCCTCGGCCCGCTCATGCAAATGATTGTCGATATGCAAAATTCAGGCTTGCAGCCGTGGATTTTGTCCGGCTACCGCAGCTATGCGGCCCAGGCGATTAGCTGGGAGAAATGGAACCGGGAAGAGCCGGAACGCGCCGCCATTTTGAGCGCCCGTCCCGGCCACAGCGAGCATCAGTTGGGCACCACCGTCGACTTTGGCTCGTCCGAGCTGGCCGAGATCGTGGGCATTGCCGACATTGAGTTCCACACTTACTTTTACCAGACCAGCGAAGGCATCTGGCTGGCAGAGAACGCCCATCGCTACGGCTTCACCCTCAGCTATCCGCGCCGGGCGCAGGAGCTGACCGGCTTTTTCTATGAGCCGTGGCATTTTCGCTACGTCGGCGAGGAAATGGCTACCTTTTTGCATGAATCGGGGATGTACCTGACCGAATACCAACTTCTCAACCAACCGGAGCCCTGCATTCCATGAGAACCGTACTTGTCATTTCGAGCCGCTTTTGGCGAGAAATCCTTCTGAAGACCGTACTCGTTTTAGGATCG
>CALBTC010000527.1 GCA_937967805.1 uncultured Anaerolineaceae bacterium | reverse complement strand
TCAAGGCCATGCCGGTGCGCTTGAGCAGGCGCGGCACGGCCGAAATCGGCCCCACGCCCATTACCTCAGGCCGCACGCCACCGACGTTGAAGCCCACAAAACGCACCAGCGGTTTCAGACCCAACGCTTCTGCTTTGCTGCGCTCCATCACGAGAACGGCCGCAGCCCCATCGCTCAGCGGCGAAGCGTTGCCCGCCGTCACGGTGCCGCCCTGCTTAAACACCGGGCGCAGCTTAGCTAACCCCTCCAGCGTCGTGTCCGGGCGCAGATGCTCATCCCGGTCAAAGACAATCGTTTTCCGCTCCGGTCCATCCGGGCCAGGCGTCACTTCCTCCACCTCGACGGGCAAAATTTCACCCTTGAACAGCTCTTTTTCGTAGGCGGCCGCAGCCCGCTGGTGGCTGCGCAGGGCAAACTCATCTTGTGCCTGGCGGCTGACCTCGTATTCGTCAGCCACCTGCTCGGCTGTGAGGCCCATGCCCATGTACACTTCCGGCGCGTTTTCCACCATGTGCGGGTTAGGGTTCACGCGAAAGCCGGTCATCGGCACCAGGCTCATCGTCTCCGCGCCACCGGCAATAATCGCATCTGCCCCGTTGGCGATGATGCGCTCGGCAGCCAGGGCAATGGTTTGCAGGCCGCTGGAGCAAAAGCGGTTGACCGTCATGCCCGGCACGTCCACCGGCAGCCCGGCGCGCAAGGCGATGGTGCGGGCAAAGTTGAGCCCCTGAGCTCCTTCCGGCATAGCACAGCCAATAATCACGTCGTCAATCTCGTTGGAATCCAGCCCTTCGGCCTGGCGCATCACCTCTTTGATAACGGCCGCAGCCATCTCGTCCGACCGCCAGTTGCGGGTGGTACCTCGTTTTGCTTTACCTACGGCCGTTCGGCTGGCCGCCACAATAACTGCTTCTCGTGTCATAATTTGTCTCCTTCGGAGGAGATTGGAGATTGGTTAATTGGAGATTGGCACTTTTTAGATGGCACAATCTCCAATCTCTAATCTCCAATCTCCTGTTAGTTGCGTAACGGCTTGCCTGTCGTCAACATGTGCGTCATCCGCTCGCGGGTTTTCTCTTCGCCCAGCAGCGAGAGGAACGCTTCCCGCTCCAGGTCGAGGATGTACCACGGGTCTACCCAGGTGCCGGTGCTGAGATCGCCACCGGTGAGCACGCAGGCCAGCTTGTTGCTAATTACCTGGTCGTGCGCGCTGGCGTAGCTGCCCCAGACGAAGCCCTGCACGCCCAGCTTGAGCGCGTACAGCGCGTCGCGGCCAGCGGCGTAGATTTTTTCCACTTCCGGCGGGCGCGCCCCGATTTCCACCAACTGCAAAGCGCGGGCCTTCGCCTGCGCCAGCCGATGATCGGCGTTCATCACAATCATGTCGCTGTCGCGCAGGTAGCCCATCGCCTTGTTTTGCCAGGCGGATTCGCCCACTTTGGCCGTGGCTACCTGGGTAAAGACGTCTTGCAGCACGGGCAGCACGTCGGCGTTGTCGGTTTTCATGACGGGGTTGATCTTGCGCCGCAGCAGCTCCTTGCAGCCGCCGCCAGCCGGAATCAGGCCGACGCCAACCTCAACGAGACCCATGTAGCTTTCGTGGGCGGCAACCGCTTCCCAACCAGCCACAGCCATCTCCACACCACCACCGAGGGCCATGCCCTGAACGGCCGTTACCACCGGTTTTGGCGCGTGTTGCAAATTAAACGTCAGCGATTGCAGACCGCGAATCATCTTGTTCAGGTCGTCCCACATGCCGCTGGCAGCAGCCACGCCCACGGCAAACAGATTGGCCCCTACGCAGAAGTTGTCCGCGTCGTTGCCAATCACCATCGCCTCAAAATCGCTGTCCAGACGGGCCAACGCCTCGTGCCCCAGGGCGATGATCTGGTCGTCGATGGCGTTCATCTTGGCGTGGAACTCAAACAGCAGCACGCCGTCGCCCATGTCCAGCAGGCTGGCGCTGTCATTGCGGGCAATCTCTTTGCCCGCCTCGTGCAAGCCAGCCATGGTGATATTTTTCTCGTCGATCGGAACGGGACTGTACTGCTTGGTTTTGAAGTCGTAGTAACGGCCGTCTTTGTAAAAGCTCTCATGCCCGGACGCTACCATCTCCTTCACCCAATCAGCCACCTCGTGCCCCGCCGCTTCCATCTTTTCGATGGTTTCGGCCACGCCCAGCATATCCCAAATTTCAAACGGACCGGCTTCATGGGCAAAGCCCCAGCGGTTGGCGTTGTCTACGTCCACAATGGAGTGAGCAATTTCCGGCGTGACGTAGGCGGCGTAGGCCAGCATGTAGTAGGTGGTGTCACGCACAAAGTTGGCGGCGCGGTCGTCAAACTCCAGCAGCTTGCGCAGCCGCTCGCCCAAATCTTCAATCTTGCGCACCGCCCCAACGGATTCAAAGCGCACGCTGGGCGGATTAAAATATTCCAGCGTGTCGGGATCGATGGTGTGGAACTCCCGGTTGCCGTCCACGCGCACCTGTTTGTAAAAGCCCTGGCCGCTCTTGTTGCCCAGCCAGCCCTTTTCCGCCAGCTTTTCATTGAGCGCGGTGCTCTTGGGCGCTTTAAGAATCTCGCGGTATTTGTCGTGGGGAATGGCTGGGTAAAGATTGCGATTGACGTGCATCATCACATCCAGCCCCACCAGGTCGGTCAGGCGGAAGGTGGCCGTTTTGGGGTGGCCCACCAGCGGCCCAGTGATGGCGTCCACTTCGGCGATGGTGTACCCATTTTCCAGGGCATATTCGCTCAGGTAGGAACCGACAATGGCGATGAAGCGGTTGGCGATGAAGTTGGGCGTGTCTTTGCACACCACCACCCCTTTGCCCAGCGTTTCGCTGCCAAACTTCTTCATGAACGCGATGACTTCGGGATCGGTGTCGGGTGTGGGGATGATTTCCAGCAGCTTGAGGTAGCGCGGCGGATTGAAGAAGTGGGTGCCCAGGAAATGGCGCTTGAAATCGTCGGAACGGCCGTCGGCAATCTCATTGATCGGTATCCCCGACGTGTTGCTGCTGACGATGCTGCCCGGCTTACGCACCTTCTCGATGCGGGCCATCAACTCTTGCTTGGGCTGTAACTGCTCAATGATAACTTCCACAATCCAGTCGCACTCTGCGATGAGGTCAAAATCATCCTCCAAATTACCCAGGGTGATGAGCTCGCCCCGGTCGGCGCGGGCCAGGTTGGCCGGGCGGGCTTTGGCCATGCGGTCGTACAAAGTTTGCACAATGCGGTTGCGCGCCTTGGGATTGTTCTTCTCGGATTCGCTCAGATTGGGCGGAACCATGTCTAGCAGCACCACGGGAATACCGATGTTGGCCAGATGTGCCGCAATACCGCCTCCCATCGTGCCGGCCCCGATAACGGCCGCTTTTCGAATAGAATATGTCATGTGTCAACTTCTCCTAAATGTGTGCATGTCATGCTGAACGCAGTGAAGCATCCCTGAAACCTTCACACCATGTTTACCTTGCCCGCGTTCAAGGATTTTAACAAATAGAGTTAAGAGGGATTCTTCGTTTCACTCAGAATGACAATTCAAGGATTCAGTAGGTCAGTAATCAATAATCAGTCGGGCACAAGTTTACCATCTAACACCCAAACCGATTACCGATTACTGTTTACCGATTACCGATTACTTCAGTTCTCGCCGCGAGTAGCCCAAAATACTCCGGGCAATAATCAGCTGGTTGATCTGCTTCGTGCCTTCGTAGATGTCGTTGATTTTGGCGTCGCGCATCCACTTTTCGGCCAGCCATTCGCGAGAGTAACCCATCGGGCCAAGCAGCTCGACGGCTTTCTGGGTAATCCAGGTAACCGCTTCCCCGGCGCGGAACTTGCACATGCTGGCCGCCAGCCGGTTGCTCTCGCCGTGGGCCATCATGCCGACGGCGCGCAGGGTGAGCAGCCAGGCTCCTTTGTGCCGCACTTCCATCTCCATCAGGTCACGCTCAACGGCCGTTAACTCATGCCTCGGCTTGGTGTAATCCAAAATAATACCTTCTTCGGCCAGCTTGTCGCGGGTGAACTCCAGGGCGGCGCGGGCAATGCCCATGGCGCTGGCGGCCACCGCCGGACGCGAGGCGTCGAACGTTTTCATGGCGCCCTTGAACCCTTTTGTGGCCGTCTTTTCCTTCACGTCCAGCGTGCCCAGCATATTGTCAAACGGCAGCCGCACGTTATCGAAGTGTAAAGCTACCGTGTCGCTGGCGCGGATGCCCAACTTGTGCTCCTGCTTGGCAATGGAAACACCGGGCGTGTTGCCTTCCACCACAAACGACTTAATCCCGGCGCGTCCGGCCTCCGGATCAATGGTGGCCCAGACGACGCACAGGCCGTCAGACTCTTCCAGGGCCAGCTTGCCGTTGGTGATGAAGATTTTTTCGCCGTTGAGGATCCATTCGTTGGTGTCCGGGTCAAGTACGGCCGTTGTCCGCATCGAACTGTTGTCAGAACCCGCTCCCGGCTCGGTGATGGCCATGGCTCCCCACTTGGGATCACCTTCGGTGAACTTTTTGAGGAAGCGCAGCTGCTGCTCCGGCGTGCCCGCCGCCTGCACGGCCGAACCACCCAGCATCGGGTGCGGCAGGCAAAGATATTGGCCGGCATCGCCCCAGCTCATCTGCTCCACCATCATGATGAAACCCAAAATGGAGAAGTCAGGACCTTTGGGCGCGGCACTGCCGTTAGTGCCGTGGCTGCCATTGCCGTTGAGCCGCTTTTCCACGCTTTTCAGCGCAGACTTCATCATTTGCTGGGTAAAGGGCCAGGTCATGTTAACAAACGCTTCCGGCCGCTGGTGTTCATGCTCATCCAGCTCCCGCGAATACGGCCGCATTGCCTGTTCAGCCACCATTTTTGTCATCTGGCTTTGGTTCAAAATTGACTCAGGAATTTCAAAACTAATCATTTTTTATACTCCATCTGTTACCAAGTAATTGGTAGTTAGTGGTTAGTAACTAGCAACTAATAACTACCCAATTACACAATCGCCAATCCATCAAATGAGGCAAAGCCACGCGCGTTGCGCAGCCACAGCTCCACTGGATATTCTCGAATGTAGCCGTAGCCGCCCAAAATCTGGAGCGCCCGATCGGCTACCTGTACCACAATGTCGTCCACTCGCTGTTTCATCAGCGCGGCATCGCGGGTGATGTCTTTGCCCTGGTCCATCTGCCAGGCGGCTTCCCACACCAGCAAACGAGCTTCGTCAATGTCGGTAGCCATGTCGGCCAGCATGAAGGCGATGGACTGCTTGTGGGCAATCGGTTCGCCAAACTGCACGCGCTGCTTGGCGTAATCGAGGGCATATTCGTAGCCGGCGCGGGCCACGCCGACGGCCGCTGCCGCCAGTGCCACCCGGCTGTGGTTCAAAATCAAGCCAAAGTTGATGCCGTCGTCGCCACCCAGCTTGTTTTCCACCGGAACGCGGCAGTCGGCCAGGGTAAGCATAAACGTGGGCAACCCTTTGATGCCCATGAGCTTGGCTTTCTTGTCCACGGTCAGCCCAGCGGCAGCGGCAGGCACCAGGAAACCCTGGGTTTTGCCATCTTCGTCGGCATAGATCAGGAGTAGTTCGGCCGTTTCAGCCAGGGGCACGGCCGTTTTGGTCCCGTTCAGCACGTATTCATCACCGTCGCGAACGGCCGTTGTGTTAAGCCGGTACGGGTCAAACTTAACGACGGGTTCAGTGAGGGCGGCGGTCATGGCGGGAATGGTTTCGTCGCAAAATTGGGGCAGGTACGCCTCCTTTTGCGCCTCGGTACCGGCCAGCATTACCGGAATGGCTACCAGGTTAGGCACCATCACGTTCAGGGCAAGGGCCAGGTCGCCCCAGGCCAGTTCTTCGCTGGCCAGCACGCCGGTGAGGGCAGTGTACTCGCCAAAGCCGCCGTACGCTTCCGGCAGGCCGGTGGGCAGAATGCCTAATTCCCAGCCGGCCTGGACAACTTCTGGGGGGATACGGCCGTCCTCTTCTGCATCCCGAAACACCTTGCGCATCCGCTCAGTGGCGTACCGCCCAATGGCATTGGTTAGCATCTTCTGTTCTTCATCCAAGCGAAAATCTAACATAGTTCTTGCTCCCTTGTGGGGAGATTGGAAATTGGCCAATTGGAGATTAAAAAGCTCTGTCTGCAACCTCCAATCTCCAATCTCTAATCTCCAATCTCTTTATTTCTAACTATCGCGTCTGTCATCATTGCCAGCCGCACAATTGGTATTACGTCATGCACCCGCACAATGTCGGCGCCACGATCGATGCCGATGGCCACGGTGGCAGCCGTACCTTCCAGCCGCTCTTCCGGCGGCAAATCAAGCGTGTAGCCAATAAACGATTTGCGCGAGGTGCCTAATAAAATGGGAAAACCCATCCCCTTAAACTGATCGAGTTGGTTGACAATTTGTAAATTCTGAGAAACGGTTTTGCCAAAACCTATGCCTGGGTCCAGAATGATATTTTCCTCTTTTATGCCTGCTTGCAGCGCCAATTCGATGCTTTCACCCAGCTCACGTTTAATATCGGCAATGAGGTCGTCGTATGCCACGCCGACGTAGCGCCCGCCAAGCCGTTCTTCCTGGGCCACGTCCTTGGGCTTGCTGCGATTGTGCATCAGGATGACGGGGCAATTGGCCTGGGCCACAACCTGGGCCAGGCGCGGGTCCATGCGCAGGCCCCACACGTCGTTCACCCAATTGGCGCCGGCAGCCAGCGCGGCTTCGGCCACGTTGGCCCGGTAGGTGTCGATGGAAATGGGAAGCGAAACGACCGTTCTCACTGCCTCAATCACCGGAATCACCCGCGCCAACTCTTCAGCTTCCGTAACCGGTGTGCTGCCGGGGCGCGTGCTCTCACCACCGATGTCGATGATGTCGGCACCATCGTTGGCAAATTGTTTGGCCTGGGAAACGGCCGCATCAATAGCAGCCTCACGCACCAGCAGCCCATCCCCCGAAAAACTGTCCGGGGTGATGTTCAAAATGCCCATCACATAGGTGCGTTTGCCCCACTCAAACATCTGACCCATTTCGTAAACCATTCAATTGAATATCCGTCACAAATGCACCCAGCTTTTCCGGCGAGCCGGTGCCAATATCAACGCCCAATTCAAACAAGGCGGCAAAACCCATCGTAGTGGCGCTCATCATGCGGGCGGTGAGCGCCGGGTCTACCGGGCGCATCACGCCAGCCTCAATAAGTGCTTTTAGTCGCTGCTCCAAGGCATCGATGATGCGATGCAACGCTTCCTGCACATAATATTGATGTACGTCAGCATTCAGGCGGGATTCGTACAAAAAGAGCATAAATAAGCGTCTTTCGCGACCGCGGCGGAAGCGGTTAGCCGCCAACTGGGCCAGCATATCTTCAAAGGTTTCACCCTGCACGGATTCAATATCGGCAGCAACTTCGTCGGCATACGCTTTGGCCACGCCGATGAGCAGCTCACGCTTGGTAGCGAAGTAGTTGAACAGAGTCCCTTCGGAGACGTCAGCCGCTTCGGCGATCTCTTTGGTGGTCGCCTTTTCGTATCCTTTGTGGCTAAAGACTTGGGCTGCAGCGTCCAAAAGCTGCGCTTTGCGGGCAGCGATGCGGCGTTCGCGACGGGTGGTGGTTTCAGTTTCTAGCATCAGCTTTTACTTCCTGAGTGGTCACTCATTTTTTGAGTAACGACTTATTTTTGAGCGAAAAAAAGAGATTACTGCTTTAATTGCAACGTTGGGGCCGGGGCAAACGGCCGTATCCCCTCATCATCCACTTTGGCCGCCAATGCGGCAATCGTCTCCCCCAGCACCGGATGCACAAAATCGGGGGCAATGTCGGCCAGCGGACGCAAAACAAAAGCGCGCTCCGGCAGCTCCGGATGCGGGATGGTTAATTTTTCGGTTTTGATAATTTGATGGGCATAAAAAAGAAGATCGATGTCGATCAGGCGCGGCCCCCAACGCTCCCCAGGCACACGGCCGATTTCTTTTTCCAGGTTTTTGAGGAGGGCCAGCAGTTCATTGGGAGGCAAATCGGTTTCGGCAATCAGGCACATGTTCAGGAAGTCGGGCTGGTCGGTAATGCCCCAGGGAGCCGTTTCGTAGATGGGGGAAACGGCCGTGACATTCAAATTTTCAGCCAGCCCGGTAACGGCGGCTTGCAAATTAGCTGCCCGGTTGCCTATATTTGTGCCCAATCCAAGGTAAACTGTGTGCATGTTGCCCTGTTGTTAAATTTGTCCAAAGAATGCTCTGTGTTCTATGGCAAACTTTATAACACAGCGCGTCATCAATGTCAACCAAATCTTCAACTTTCTACAGCAACTTTGCCAAAGTGCCAGTACAATGAACCCCATGAAAAAATGGCTCTTTCTCTCGATTTTCATTCTCTTGCTGCCGGCAACAATGACGCAGCGCACCATCGCCCAAGCAGAGAGCAACGCGCGTATTTTGGTGCAGCCCGGCGATAGCTGGACAGCATTAGCCATTCGCTTTCAGGTGGATGAGGCGATGCTGCATGAACGCAATCCGCACATAAATCCGCAGCGCCAGCCGGCTATCGGCACGGAATTGATGTTGCCGGAAACGGCCGTTCCCCAATCCGGCATTCTCGCCAGACCAAAAGGCAATTTGTTGGCAACGGCCGTGCGCCATCAGACATCGCCCTGGCTACTGGCTATACGCAACGACCGCTTCTCGCCTTATCGCCCCGCTCTGCGCCAACCTATTCTGGTGCCAGACGAAACCGGCACGCCGCGCGACCTGCCTGCCGGATTTATTAGGCTGGAGCTGTCGCAAATGGTAGGTGTGCCGGGGCAGGCAGTGGGCTTTCGGGCTGAGATTGAGCCGGGATTGGACGTGACGGCCGTTTTAGGCAGCAATGAAATGGATACGTTCGTGAATAACGGTAACCTTATCGGGCTCACCGGTACAGGCGCATTTTTTGGCACGCAGCAGCCTGTGTTGCGCATTCAGGTTGGCAATGCACCGCCGTGGGAGCAGCCGTGGCAGTTTCGCGATCCGGCCAATTGGGCGTATCAGGAATTGACGCTGACGGGAACGGCCGCACAAATCGACCAGCAGTCCATCGAGG
>CALBTC010000526.1 GCA_937967805.1 uncultured Anaerolineaceae bacterium | reverse complement strand
TTCAGCAGGATGCTGTCGCCGTTGCCGGTGTGTCCCCACACGCGATCCACAATGACATTTGTGTCCAGCACCTGCCCGCGATGGCTCATGAGCAGATGCAGCACACGAAATTCCAGGTTGGTTAACTTGATGACGGCATCTTCACCGATGATGATCTGGCGCTGCGCTGAATCTAGCCGCAGCTCATCAACCTGCAAATGGTCTAGCGCCTCCGTAGGAATGGTCCATGAGCGGCGCAGCCAGGCGTTAATCTTGGCGATAAAAAGGCGGTGGCTGATCGGTTTGACAATGCACTCATCCACGCCGGCCTCATAGGCATCCAGCAGCGTGGCCTCATCTTGTGTGCCGATAAACAGCAGGATGGGGTTGGCAATTTCCGGCCGAAGCTGGCGAGAGAGGGTTAACGCTTCGTTGAAATCGAAGTAATAGTTGATGATGAGCAAATCGAACGGGTCTTTGGCAAACAGTTCGGCAGCGGCGCCGGCGGTATCAACGGTGAACACATCCATTCCCTTTTGGGTGAGCAGATAAGCCCAAACATGATTGGCTTCTGGATCATCGCTGATTAGCAGGATACGGCCGTTTAACAAGCGTGTACTCATCTTCTATTTTCACCACATTGGGAAATTCCTTGTCCTAGCCGGGCAAAGGTGTCTCAAAACCATTAGCTGCTCATTATTTTACCTCCATTGATTACAATTCACATGAAGCTAAACGCATCTTAAAAGGATTCGCCCAGGGTCAATCATTCTTTAAGAAAATAGTCGGGTTGACTGTCATTCCCGCGCAGGCGGGAATCCACAAAACCTGGATTTCTACTTTTGCACCAGTGGCAAATACAGCAGCAAATCCGTCGGCATGACGCTCACCGTATCGGTGAGGACGGGCGACCCGGAAACCATCGCGTTGAGCGTGATGTCGTAGATGGTGTAGTTGGTCAGCCCGGTGAGCGTGGCGCTGCGCGTGCCCTCAGCCAGCCCGGTAAGGGGCGATGGCTGGTCGCCTGCTGGGCCACTGTAGCTGATTTGCCAGGTAGTGCCGGGAGCAACGGCCGTATTCACCGTCCAGTGCAACAAAATCGTCTGGTCATTGGGCGAGCCAGAAAGCTGCAATTGGGGGATAAATTCTACCGCGCCGATGTCGGGATTGGTACGGCCGTTGCCCAAAATATCGTCCGTGGGCGCGTTGGCCGGATCGGCCGCGTCTACCACCGGGCTGCTGCCCGACGGCGTACCATAGAGCAAAACAAGATTCGTGAACACATCGGCAATCGTGCTGGAGCCATTGGCAAACTGACTGCCATTCCAGCGAGGCAAAATCAGCCCAGACTGCCCAGGTAACTGCGGGTTGGCTACCAGCCGGTTGGCATCATCGGTATAGTTGATGAGCTCGCCTGCATCTTGGGGGATAGACAAGCGGCCGTTCCAGTAGAGGTTGTTGTCCAACGTCCAGGAACTGGTTTCACCAAACGGCGTGTCGGAAAAGTCATTGCTACCGCCGCCGTTGGCCCCCATCGTGCCGGTGGGGTCAGACCAGATGTTGTTGAAAAATTGGATATTTTCATTAGGCGGATTACTGCCTTCGGTGTTGAGGCGGAAGGCAAAGGCCAGCGCCGGCAAATCGCCCACGACGGTGTTGTTGCGGAAGGTGACGTTTTGGCCGCCCTTCACGCCAAAGGCGGCGCGCATCACGTTGGCTGAATTGCCCAGCATCAGGTTGTTTTCTACCAGCACGTTGCGCGACTCAAAAAACGGCTGGCCGTCTTCGCCAATCAGCACAAAGTTGGAGCCGGTGGAACCCTGCCAGTTAAAGAAGATGTTGCGCCGCACGGTGATGCGATCGTTGCCGGTGAACATATCGCTGCTGCCGTTGCTGTCTTTGATGACGATGTAGCTGCCGGTGTCGTTGGGGTTGGCACGGCCGCTTCCGGCAAAGTCGTTAAAGAAAACGTTGTCCTGAATGATGACATCCTCCACGCTGTTGACGTCGATATGCTCGTCGTGGCCGGACTGGTTGTAGAAGATGTTGCCCTCAACCAAAATGTCGTGGGTGGCGTTGTTGATTTTGAGGATGTCGTTGTCGTAGCTGTCGTGCAGGATATTGTTGCGCAGGGTGATGTGGCTGACGCTGCCGTCACCGCCGCCGTCAATGTGGATCACCAGCGGATCAGAGCCGGGACCGCTGTGGCGAATCTCAAACCCTTCGATAGTGATGCCCTGCACGCCGCTGGCGTCGGTGTAGGCGGTGATGACGCGGTCGTTGTTTTGCAGGATGGCCAGATAGGGAACCTCAGAACGAACGGTGACGCCGGTTGGGAAGGTGCCACGGATGCGGATACGGCCGTTATACACGCCACTCTTCACCAAAATCAAGCTGCCATCCGGCACGTTGTCCAACGCATGGGTAATGGTTGCCCACGGATTGCCGCTGGTGCCATTCCCGGTGCTGTCACTGCCCGTGGTCGCCACGTAGTAAGTACCACCTTGCGGTGCGGCTTGCATTTTCTGTGCCAAAGGCCAGGTGCCCAACGCCAGCAAAATAGACAAGAAAAGTATGCTGAAAATTGTTTTTGATTTCGTAGGTATCATGTAACTCCTTCAAAAGATCAGGAACACAGAGTTTCGCAGAGGAACCACAGAGTTCCACAGAGAAAAGATAAACGGTCATAGTACCCGATTCCTAGCGGCAAATCTGTAGGGCAAATGGACTAGGAAGTTGGTACCAGTCCGCCATCTCCTGTACTCCAGGGCGGCGCGCCCGTTCACGTGCCGTTCACGATGATTTTACGGCACACATACGGACGCGATCTGCCCCCTCACGTATCCTATGAATAGAACATTTTTCTGCAACTCACCAGCCCTAAGGAAGTAAACGGTTGAGCGCAGACATAAGCAAAAAATTTAGCCGTTTACTGAGCAATCTTTTCTGGGAGTCGTAGGTCCCACAAAAATGTCTCTGGAATAATGAAGAAGGAATCACTCAATGGTAATTGCCCAACCAAAAACAACCGGAGAGTTCTACGATCATTTACTACAATCTGTGTCGGCAGGCGTCCTGGTTCTGGACGACGATGGCATTGTGACCTCGGCCAATCCGGCGGCGGGACGCATTTTGGGCTGGGACGCCGAGCAGCTCATTGGACGTACCTGGGCCGATTTGGGGCCAAATGAAGAAAAGTTAATCGCTTGCCCACCCCACCGTACAACTTTGCGCCAGCCAGACGGCCGTTCCGTCGCCGTCAACCTGGCCATCACGCCTGTTTCTGACCATATCACCAGCACCACGATGGTTTCGTTTACCCATTGGCAAGAAATGGAACTGCTCAACGAAGCATTACTGCACACCCAGCGGCTGGCGGGCATTGGCATTCTTACTGCCAGCGTGGCTCATGAACTAAACACGCCCTTGAGCATTATTGCCGCCACCTGCAGCAACCTGCTGCACGAAATTGAAGAGAACAACCTGGGGATGGAGCAGCTTTTGCGTTACGTGGAAATGATCGAGCAAAGCGCCTGGCGCTCGGCCCGCATTGTAGAGGTACTGCGCAATTATTCTTACGCCGATGAAATGCAAACGGCCGTTACCGACCTGAACATGATTATCGAAGACGCGCTGGTTTTGGTGCAGCATCAGTTCCGGGGCGAATTTAATATTCAGATTGTGAAAAAGCTTGATGAAAATTTGAAGACAATTGTGCTGGATCACAATCGGATGACGCAGGTACTGCTCAATTTGCTTATCAATGCCCGCGATGCCATGGCACCCAACGGCGGCACGGTGGAAATTCGCTCCTGGCAAATGGAAGAACAGGTAAGCAGTTCGCGCAATGGCAACGGCGCGCATCAAGAAATGGTCGCTTTTTCGGTGAGTGATACCGGCAGCGGCATTGATCCCAATCTATTGGAAAGCATTTTTGATCCTTTCTTTACCACAAAAAGCGTCGGCAAGGGCACCGGGCTGGGTCTGTTTATCGCCAGGCGAATTGTGCAGCAGCATAACGGCCGTATCTGGGCAGAAAACAACGAGTTGGGTGGAGCAACGTTTACGGTTGTTCTACCAAGAAAGCTTTAAAGAACGCTACTTCTTGCTGGACTCCTGTTTGATCAAGGATAAAAAATATTGGTGAAAGCGGCCGTCCCCGGTTAGTTCAGGGTGGAAAGAAGTGACGAGCCAGTGACCTTGTTGGGCCGCCACGGCCGTTCCGTCGGGCAGAGTGGCAATGACTTCAGCATCCCCTTTGGCGGCCACCAGCTTGGGGGCACGAATGAAGACGGCGGGGAACGGCCGTGTGTCCCCATTGGCAAAAACAGATACATCTAAATCTGTCTCAAACGAATCCACCTGCCGCCCAAACGCATTGCGCGCTACCTCAATGTCCATCACGCCCAACAGTGGCTGATCGCGACCCACCGTATTGCTGCTAATTTCCTTTGCCAGAAAGATCATCCCGGCACAGGTGCCCCAGACCGACTTCGACTCGGCAAAATCGTGCAGCGGTTCCATCAGGCCAAAGCGGCGGGCCAGCTTGCCGATGGTGGTGCTCTCACCGCCGGGGATGATGAGGCCATCTAAATCAGCCAACTGCTCCGGCAGGCGAACTTCCACCGCCTCCACCCCCAGCGACTTCAAGATGTTGATATGTTCAATGAAGGCGCCCTGCAGCGCCAAAACCCCAATTTTCATAGTTCTGTATTTTGCTACAGAGCACACAGAGAGATAAGAGATAACCTCTTTATTCTCTGTGTGCTCTGTGGCTAACTGAGCTTCTTGATAAAGTTGATCTGCCGTTCCACTTCGGTGAAGCCGAGGGCCAGGTGGCTGGCCAGACTGATTTCGTTGTCGATAGTCGTGTCGGAGGCGAGTTCGTGGAAGCCGTTTTGCCGCGCCCATGCTTCGGCGGCGGCGATGAGCGCCTTACCCACCCCCTGACGACGCACGTCGGCATCGACAAACCATTCTTCCAGGTAGGCCACGGGCGAGGCGGTGCAGCCTTCGGCGTATTTGCGGCTGCCTACGTGAGCATAACCGGCTAACTGGGTGGACGGCCGTTCCGCCACCAGCACACAGCTCACTTCCTCAGCTAAAATCTCGGCCATCTCCTGCCGCTGCTCCGCTTCGGTGCTGTCATCAAATAACCCCTGCCGCAGACGCAGCCATTCCGCCCAATCTCGCTCCGGTTCTAACTCTCGTACCTTCACCTTGTCACCTGGTCATACATTACCAACCGCGTGTCGCCAACTGCTCGCTCTCCGGCAGGCTGCTCACGTTAATGCCCACCATCGGCTCGCCCAAATTCTCACTGACTTTGGCCAAGATTTCAGGATTGTTGTAATGGGTTGTGGCTTCCACAATTGCCTTGGCCCGCTCGGCCGGATTGCCGCTCTTGAAAATGCCGGAGCCGACAAAAACGCCATCCACACCAATTTGCATCATCAACGCCGCGTCGGCGGGCGTAGCAATGCCGCCGGCAGCGAAGTTGACCACCGGCAGGCGGCCCAACTCTTTGGTTTCTTTCACCAACGCGTACGGCGCGCCGATGTTTTTGGCGTAGGTCATCAACTCTTCATCAGGCATCAGCTGCAAACGACGAATTTCGCCCAGAACGGTGCGCGCATGGCGCACGGCTTCCACCACGTCACCCGTGCCGGCTTCCCCTTTGGTACGGATCATGGCTGCGCCTTCGCCGATGCGGCGCAGCGCCTCACCCAGGTTGCGGCAGCCGCACACAAAAGGAATCTTGAAGTTGTGCTTGTTGATATGATGTTCCTCGTCGGCCGGGGTCAGCACTTCACTTTCGTCGACGTAATCGACGCCAATCGCTTCCAAAATTTGCGCCTCAACAAAGTGGCCGATGCGGGCTTTGGCCATCACCGGAATGCTCACGGCAGCAATGATCTCTTTAATCATGCCGGGGTCCGACATGCGGGCCACGCCACCATCCTGACGAATGTCAGCCGGCACGCGCTCCAACGCCATGACGGCGCAGGCACCGGCTTCCTCGGCAATCACGGCCTGTTCCGGCGTCACCACATCCATGATCACGCCGCCCTTTAACATTTGGGCCAGTCCGGCTTTTACCTTGAAGCTGCCTACTTCGCTCTGCCCATTCTGCTTGGTTTTTCCATTTTCGCTCATCTTAACCTCCGCTTGGTTTAATTGCTCTTGCACATTTACCTATTTAAGATTTTAATCATAGGGATCGGGCAAAACAAGGAAATTGGCATTATCGGCGCACACAGAAACGATTACCAATAGACTTTATTTATGACAACAAGACTCTGGCTGGGCTATCTTTCGATAGGAAATGCGCCGTCAAATACCTGGAGTAACAATGACGAGCAAACTGATTACCTACGAGCAAGGATTTTCAAGCGATAATTACGAAGTTTTTTTGCTTTTCGAGGAAACGTTGGCCGATTTTGTCAAGCGCCTCGGTTATGCTGGTACAACTAAATGGGATGATGCCGAAAAGCTAAGAAATTTATGGCGCTTAAGACAACCACTCTACGACCATATTGCCCAAACAAGTGAACATTTTTGCCTGGCCAAGCAAGATGGCAAAATCGTCGGATTTGCCCGCTCCGTCTTGCGCGACGGCACGCGCGAATTGACAGAATTTTTTGTTAAGCCAAGCGTGCAGTCCGGCGGTGTAGGCCGCAACCTCATCGAAAGGGTTTTTCCACGGGAAGATGCCGAACGGCGTTTTATCATTGCCACGGCCGATTTCCGAGCCCAGGCACTTTACCTTAAATCTGGCGTGTTTCCCCGCTTCCCGCTTTATTTTTTTGGTCGAGAACCGGAACAAGTTTCTTTTGAGTCTGATTTAGAAATTGTACCGCTGGAAAACAGGCCTGAAACGCTAGACACGTTGGCGGCCATTGACCAAGAGACGATCGGTTTCCGGCGAGATGTGGATCAACAGTGGTTTTTGGCCAACCGGCGCGGCTTTTTATACCTGCGCAACGGCCGTCCCGCAGGCTACGGTTACGTGGATGAAAACAGCGGTCCCTTTGCCCTGCTAGACGCCACCGACTTTCCGGCCGTGCTGGCCCATGCGGAAAGCACCGCCCAGGCCAAAGGGTTAAAAAGATTTGGGGTAGAAGTGCCGACCGTGAATGAAACGGCTGTTTCCTATCTGCTTTCACGCAACTTCAAGCTGGATGTTTTTATTGCCATGTTCATGAGCGATCGGCCGTTTGGCAGCTTCGACCGTTACATCGTCACCAGCCCGCCTTTCTTTGTTTAAGGCACCGCGGAGAGCGCAGAGAACACGGAGAGTTTTCTCGGCAAACTCTGCGATACAAATTTAGTGATGCTTTTCTAACACAAGCAGGTGGGAAATGCCCAGCACCGCCAGTGGTGTTTTTTCAGCGGTGTAGAGGCTTTTTTTGATGAAACGGCCGAATCGCGGCCAGCGCCTTTCGATATTGTCGTAGCCGCCAAAAATACGGCCGTGGTGCACCACCCTCACCGGCAGGCCATGCAGCAAGGCCAACAAATCGCGTTTGGTGTAGGTGCGCACGTGGGGGGCCAGTCGGTTACGGAGCACGTCTGGCAGGTAGTTTATCAGGGGAATGTTGCCAAACTTGTAACGACCGCGCCAATAAATGCCGTGCTGCTCCACCGGGTACCAGCGGTTGGGGCAGAAGATGAGGATACGGCCGTTTACCTTCGTCACCCGCACCATCTCCGCCAGCGCCAGCCGATCAGCTTCCACATGCTCAATCACTTCATTGCTGAAGACAAAATCAAAGCTGCCGCTGGCAAACGGCAGGTTTTCCCCCATCGCCTGCACAATGCCCGGAGCTACGGCCAGCGCTTTTTGCGCCCGGTCCAGTTCTACTTCCAAACCAAAACGGTGCGGCGTAAACGGGGCAAACGCATCCAGATAAGTGCCCAAACCACAGCCATTGTCCAAAATGACCGCATCATCAAGATCGATCCACTGCTGGATCATGCGCAGGCGACGCTCCTGGCCAGCGCGCCACACATATCCCGGCTCACCACGCAGCGCGGCCTTATCTGAAAAACGCCCTCTAAAGATTTTTTTTTTCAGAAAAATCAACTCCAGGTGAGCGGCCGAAGCAAACATCCTACCACCATCAAATCCCATCAACTCATAAACCTCATTTGGATCTGTTGTTAGATCAAGTAGATTGGCAGATGCTGACGGAATCAAAGTGACATCTGCGCCTGAATCCAGCAGCATTAATGTGGAGGACAAATCACCTGCGTTTTCAGGACTACGTAAGACAACTTGCGCCAGCGGTGCCGGTGGATCAAACAGGTTGGCATCATACTTCGGCATCAGGCAATTCCGCAACGATCTCTTTTTTGAAATCCGCTGCCTGTTCGGGATGAACGAGGCGGGGTGTGAAAATGTTGACCATCCTTTTGGGAGTGATCTGTTCTGATTTTGGAAGCATTTCCTGCAGCTCTTGCAAGAGCTCTCTTTTTATCTCATCCATTAGCTCTGCTTTTATCGCTTCCCAGTTGCCGGTTTGGTAAACGGCCGTTTCCTCCCGCACCTTTTCTGCTTGTCCAGGTGATTGAACATATTGAGAATGGGGCACGATTACCGCCACGGGCTTGCCGTATCGCTCAATCACAACCTGGTTTCCGGCAACGGCCGCATCTAAAACTTCGCGCCACTTTGATCGTGCTTCATCACTAGACATTTTGATGGTAGTCATCGTTTGTCAGTCACCCTAAAGATCGTACGATTCGTAACTTTCCGGCGAAAATCGTAGCGCGGTACGGCCGTTTTGTCAACGACCTACCCCATCACCAACGAATCGTAGACGCGCCGCACTTCCTGGATGTCTTGCCACATGAGGGATTTGGGGCTACCCGGTTTGCGGCTGGGGTTGCGCAGCAGGTAAGCAGGATGGAAGATGGGCATGACGCGACGGCCGTTCCAATCATGCCACTGTCCCCGCAATTTGGTAATACCCGTCAGCCCCAGCAATGACTGCGTGGCCACGTTGCCGGTAAGCAGCATAATCGCCGGATCAACCAGACGAATACTCTCAAGAAGCTATGGTTTGTAATGCTCAATTTCATCGTTGGTCAGTTAGCGGAAATT
>CALBTC010000525.1 GCA_937967805.1 uncultured Anaerolineaceae bacterium | reverse complement strand
TTTAGCGGCAGCCAGCGGCAGCGGCTGAACCTGGCGCGCGCCCTGGCTACCCGGCCCAAACTGCTCATTGTGGATGATCCGCTGCTGGCGTTGGATACAGTCGTTCAGTCCCAAATCGTTGAGTTACTGGCCGACCTCAAACAAACGCTGAACCTGACGCTGCTGCTCCTGGTGAGTAATTTTGCCCACGTGCGGGCCATCAGCGACCGGATTGGCGTTTTGCATCTGGGGGAGATTGTGGAATTGGGCAAGACGGACGCGGTATATGAACGGCCGTTGCATCCCCACACCCAATTTATCCACAGCCAGACACGGCCGTTAGAGGTAATCAGTGACCGCCTCCAGCCCATGCAGCTAACCGGCCCGGCACCTGATCCGGCCAGGCTGCCCAGCGGCTGCAACTTCCGCACCCAATGCCCCTACGCCACCGACATCTGCCGCGATGAAGTGCCGCCCCTACGCGACTTGAGCAAATCGGACCAACCCCACCTCGCTTCCTGTCACCACGCCGAACGTTTTCAAGAATAAGGTAGGTCAAGTTTGTTGTAAATCAAGAATTTAACCGGGTAACCGTAACCTTCTCTGTTAGGCGTATGGATTCCCGCCTTCGCGGGAATGACACAGAGTAACCAAATTATTTTCTTAAACACTAACAAACCTGACCTACTTGCAACAATGAATCGCTTTGCGCGTAGAGGCAAACGTGGGGCTGGGTGAGCCAGCCTACACCGCATAAACACGAGGCAAAACTCATGAGTGAAGAGAAAGATTATCTCAAAATTGAGATTCCCGTAGAAGAAGAGGAAACCCCCTTTGCACCCGAGCAGCCGCAGCCAACGACAATGGATACCGTCAAAAAACAAGCTGCCAACGCAGCTAAACAGGCCTGGGACAGCGATTTACGCAAAAAGGCAACGAAGGGAATGAAACGTGGCGCAGCGACTGTTGCCGGTACCGTCGCTGCCAAAAGTCAAAAAGTTGTCCAGGAGCGCATGGTCAAAGCGGCCGAGGAGCAGGCCCGCCAGCAAACCGAAGCGCTCAAAACCAAAATCCGCGAAACCGATTGGCAGCACGAAGCCAAACAAGGTGCCGCCAACGGCCTACGTTGGCTCAGCGCCCGGCTCAGTAAGCTGGCCGAGCGCTTTACCCTCAAAGAAAAAACACAAGAAGAATGATTAACCGCGGAGAGCGCAGAGATTTTATCTTCTCTGCGTCCTCCGCGTCCTCCGCGATGAAAATTTATTTATCATCAAGGGCGGCGATGCCGGGCAGCGTTTTGCCTTCCAGCAGCTCCAGGCTGGCTCCGCCGCCGGTGCTGATGTGGCTCATCTTTTCCGCCAGACCGGCTTTGGTCACCGCTGCGGCCGAATCCCCACCTCCGATAATCACTTCTGTGCCTTCCTCAACCTGCTCGGCCAATAGCTGCGCCAGTTGATTGGTGGCTTTGGCAAAGCGGGGGAACTCAAAGACGCCCATTGGTCCGTTCCACACCACCATCCTGGCCCCGTTTAGCGCCTGCTTAAACGTCTCTAATGACTTGGGACCGATGTCCAGCGCCATCTTATCCGCCGGGATGCTGTCAGCGGCGACGGTTTCGGCCGGTGCTTCGGCCTCAAACTTGGCGGCGACGACAAAATCAACGGGCAACACCAGGCGGTCGCCGGCCTTGCCCAGCAGGCGTTCTGCTTCAGGCAGGGCGTCTTCTTCTACCAGGGAAGTGCCGGTTTCGTGCCCCTGGGCTTTGATGAAGGTGTTGGCCATGCCGCCGCCGATCAGGATTTTGTCGGCGGTATCCAGCAGGTTTTCGATCAGCTTGATCTTGTCGGAGATTTTAGCCCCGCCCATGATGGCAATGTAGGGATGGGGTGGATTGGAAACGGCCGTTCCCAACGCCTGCAACTCCTTCTCCATCAAAAAGCCGGCGACGGCTGCCCCACCTTTGGCCCGAATCGCCTGAGCCACACCTTCCGTGCTGGCGTGGGCCCGATGGGCCGAGCCGAAGGCATCGTCCACGTATAGGTCGGCCAGGTCGGCCAACTGTTTGGCAAGTTCGGCATCGTTTTTCTTCTCGCCGGGATGGAAGCGGGTATTTTCCAGCACCAGCACATCGCCAGGTTGCAGTTTGTTCGCTGCGGCCGTAACGTTCGGTCCAACCACGTCATCGGCCGTTTGCACCGGGCGCCCCAACAGCTCGCTCAGGCGGTCGGCCACGGGAGCCATGCTAAACTGCGTGTCGGCGGCGGAAGACGGCCGTCCCAAATGGGAGCACAAAATCAGCGCCGCGCCATGCTCCAGCAGATAGTTCAGCGTGGGCAGCGCCGCCATGATGCGGGTGTCGTTGGTTACTTTAATATCGTCTTTAGGGTTTTTGCTGCTCAGCGGCACGTTAAAATCGACGCGCACCAGCACTTTTTTGCCTTTTACATCAATATCTCGAACGGTTTTCTTATTCATCTTTTACTCCTTCAAAAAGTCCACAGATTTCGCAGATTGCACAGATTAAATAATCTGCGAAATCTGTGTAATCTGTGGTTTGTTTTCCTATTTGTAAACAATTTGGGTGCTTTGCAAATCGGCGTACCGGTCATCATTTTTTTGGATGTCCAGCACTTTTTTGATCTGCTTCATGCGCGGCACCATTTTGGAAAGCGGGCTTTGGTAATGTTTGGCGACGGCCGCCTGGGTGATGTTGCGCAGCTCCAGCTCGCCCATAATAAATTCGACGGCGGCGGCCCAGGCAGCCGGTTTGTCCAGC
>CALBTC010000524.1 GCA_937967805.1 uncultured Anaerolineaceae bacterium | reverse complement strand
CGGCTCGACTTGAGCGATATGGACAGCATCGCCCCGGTCAATCGCCACTGGCGCTCCGGCGCAGGTATCAACGTCCATTTCCACACCGACGCCGAGGCGTTCCCCTTCCAGGGAACCGCTTTGGCCGTGCGCCTGCTGCGCCTGTTCTCTGTGGTTTTGGGCGGCATTACGGTGGCCGCCACTTACGGCCTGGCGCGTCTGCTTGCGCCGCGCATTGCCTTAACCACGGCGATGCTGGTTGCCTTCAATCCGCAGTTTCTGTTTATGAGTGGGGTGATCAACAACGACAACCTGGCCACCGCCCTGAGCGCCCTGGCCCTGCTGCTCTTGCTGAAGCTCATGACCCATCCTGCCCCGCCTGCCTGGCAATACTTGCTCTTGGGCGGCGTTTGGGGGCTGGCAACGCTGGCTAAACTGACCGGTGCCGGCCTGGGCCTTGTCATTGTGCTGGGGCTGGGCATAACCGCCTGGCGTCAACGACAGTGGCGGCCTTTACTGCTGGGCGGCAGCCTGGTGGGGATAGCCATGCTGCTGGTTTCCGGCTGGTGGTTCTGGCGCAACTGGGTGCTGTATGGCGATCCGCTGGCCTGGGAGGCGTTTTTGCTGGCCAATGGCAGCCTGTTACGCGCCGCGCCGCTGGGCTGGGCTGAGGCGGTTCAGGTTTCTTTTTTCCTGACCAAATCTTTTTGGGCGATGTTTAGCTACGGCATACCGGCTCCTGACCTGTTTTACTGGTTTGTCAATGGGTTGATGCTGGTGGTTTTGGCCGGCTTTGTTCGTTGGCTCTGGTCCGGCAATCATGTTCAGCAAACCTACTTGCTCATTCCTGTGGTGGTCTGGTTCGGTCTGGTTTATGTGGCGCTGCTGCGCTGGATGCGTCTGGTGATCCACACAGACCAGGGACGACTGCTTTTTCCGGCCATCGCCAGCGTCGCTGTTGTGGGGGCGGTTGGCCTTCATGCCTTTAACCGGCGCTGGCTGCCTCGGGCGGCGAGCGTGGGACTGGCGCTGTGGGCCACCATCTTGCCGGTGGTCACCATTCAGCAGGCATTTGCCGCACCGCCGCCTCTGGCTCAAGATGCCGCCATTCCTGCGCCGCAAAACGTGCTGTTTGGCGAGCAGATTGCGCTGCTGGGGTACGAAGCGATGCCGGTGGTGGACGTGGGCGAAACGTTTCAGGTGAGTCTCTTTTGGGAAGGCAGGCAGCTGATGCAGGAAAGTTACGTTGTGGCGCTCAGGCTGCTAGACCTGGATGGCGCGGTCATTGCCGGGGTCGATACGCTGCCTTATGAAAATCGCTACCAGACGCCTGCCTGGCCGGTGGAACGGCCGTTTCAAGACACTTACCACCTACCCATCCCGGAAACGGCCGTACCTGGCCTGGCTACCCTCTCCGTCACGCTCTATCCCTGGCGGCAAACAGAAAAATCGCTGTCGGTTACGGTGGATGGGCAGCCTGTGGGCACAAGTGTGAACCTGACCACGATTAAAATCAGGGGTGAGGCCCGGATTGACCAGGAACCGGAGCACAATGTCCAGGTCAATTTTGGGCCTCAGCTCCAGCTTTGGGGCTACGATGCCCCAACCGAGGTTACCGGTGCACAGTTTGCCGTCACCCTGTACTGGCAGGCTGTGGAACCGGATGGACAAAGTTACACTATCTTTATGCATCTGCTTGACAGTGCCGGTAATCTGGTATCTCAGGCAGATGGTCCGCCGCAGAACGGCCGTTATCCCACATCCATTATGGAACCCGGCGAACAAATTCTGGATAGGCACCTGTTTGATTTACCGGAAGATATTCAAAGCGGCGAGTACCAGATTTTAATGGGCGTTTACCATCCGCAGACAGGCCTGCGCTTACCGGCAATAAATGAAAACAACGAACGGCTGCCCAACGACGCCGTTCCTTTGCAAAAAGTAATTATCATTCCTTAAAAAGGATTAAACATCATGCTTGTACCAATTTCATGGCTCAAAGACTTTGTAACAGTTGACCGTTCGGTAGAGCAGGTAGAGCGTCTGCTCACTAATGCCGGACTGGAAGTGAAAACCATCGAATACATCGGCATCCCCGGTGCCGATTTGGAATGGGACCGCGACCTGATCGTACTGGCTCACTTGCTCAAAGTGGAGCCGCACCCCAATGCCGACCGGCTGGTGCTGGCCACGGTGGATTACGGCGACGGCCGTACCAAAACCGTCGTCACCGGCGCGCCTAACCTGTTCCAATATCTGGAGCAGGGCGACGTGAGCAGTTTACAGCTTTACTCCCCTTTAGCGTTGGAAGGGTCAACCTTGTACGATGGCCACAAAGACGGCCGTGTCCCAACCAAACTCAAAGGGCGCGAGCTGCGCGGCATCTACAACGACGCCATGCTTTGCTCCGAAAAGGAATTGGGTATCAGCGAGGAGCATGAAGGCATCATTCTGATAAAAAAAGATGCCCATTCGCCTGATTATCAAGCTGGGACACCACTACAAGATGTACTGGGCGACGCCGTATTGGAGATCGACATCATTCCCAACATCGCCCGCTGCGCCTCGATGGTGGGCGTGGCCCGCGAATACGCTGCCCTCACCAACCAACTCATGCGCTACCCGGATTATTCGGTAAAGATGGAAGGGCCAAAGGTAAACGGCCGTATCACCCTCCACACCGAAGAGCCACACCTCAACCCCCGCTTCGTCGGCTACATCATCGAGGGTGTGCAGCAAGTTGCCAGCCCCTACTGGATGCAGCACCGTCTGCGCCTGGCCGGGCAGCGCCCCATCAACGTCGTGGTAGACATCTCTAACTACGTCATGCTGGAGATGGGCCAGCCCAACCACACTTTCGACTACGACTTCCTGCGCCGCCGCGCCGACGAATACAATCCCGACGGCCCGATTCAGATCATCACCCGCCTGCCCCACGAGGGCGAAACGCTCACAACGCTGGACGGCGTCACCCATAAGCTGGAGCCGTACAGCATTTTGGTGACGGATCCGTTGGGCAACCTCAGTTTAGGCGGCGTGATGGGTGGTGAAGACAGCGAAATCAAACCGGAAACAGAAAACGTTTTCCTGGAAGCCGCTGCCTGGAACTTCATCAACATTCGCCGCACCTCCACCAAGCTGGGCATTCATACCGACGCCGCCTTCCGCTTCAGCCGGGGCGTGCATCCCAGTCAGGCTTTGCTGGGTGCCCAGCGCGCCGCCGACCTGCTGCGCCGTCTGGCCGGCGGTACCGTCGCCGATGGCGTCATCGACTACTATCCCAACCCACCGAAGCCCGTGGTGGTGACGTTAAAACTGGAATACGCGCAGCGGCTCAGCGGCCTGGATTTAAGCGGAGCCGAAATGGCCGAGCTGTTGAAACGCCTCGAATTTACCGCTGAAGTGCACGACGATCATCTAACCGTCACCGTACCTGATCACCGCATGGACATTGAAGGGCCACACGACCTGGTGGAGGAGATTTGCCGCATGTACGGCTACGATAATATCCCCTCCACCGTGCTGGCCGACGTGCTCCCACCTCAGCGCGGCAATCCCACGCTGGATCAGGAAGAGCGCATCAAGGATATTTTGGTACAGGCCGGCTTGCAGGAATTGATCACCTTCCGCCTGACGTCCAAAGCGCAGGAGGCCAAACTGATTCCTAAAGGATATCCTGGCGGACCGGATGAACGGCCGTATGTCTCCCTGACCAATCCCCTGTCCGCCGAACGGGCCGACATGCGCCATAGCCTGCTGGCTTCGGTATTGGACGTGGCCACCACCAACAGTCGCTACCAGGATCGGCTGGCGCTGTTTGAAGTTGGCCCCATTTTCCTCGTTGATGAAGATGAGATTTTGCCCACAGAGCAAACACGCCTCTCCATTGTGCTGAGCGGAAAGCGCAGCGTCACCGGCTGGCAAAACGGCGAGCCGGGTACCTACGATTTCTTCGACTTGAAGGGCATCCTCGAAGCGTTGTTTAAGGAACTACATCTCAGTATCGGCTACGAACCGCTTGAGCACCCAACCTATCGGCCAGGCCGCACGGCGCGCCTGCTGCTAGGTGAAAACCAGGTTGGGGTGGTGGGCGAGTTACACCCGCTGGTCGTGGAGCAGTTCGATCTGCAATTTGAGGATGAGCAGCCGGTCATTGCCGCCGATATCGACCTAGATGCGCTGATTGAGCACATCCCCTCGCACTATCCGTATGATCCCATCTCACCATACCCGGCGGTGCATGAAGACATTGCCGTGGTGGTGGATAAGGGGGTTGCGGCGAAGGAAGTTGAAGAGGTTATTCGAAAATCAGGCGGCTTCTTGCTCAAAGACGTGCAGCTTTTTGATTTGTACGAGGGCGAGCAAATTGGCGCGGGCAAGCGGAGCCTGGCCTATCACCTTACCTTCCAGGCCCCCGACAAAACCCTCACCGATAAAGTGGTACAAAAAAGCCGCAACAAAATTGTCAGCCAGCTTAAACAAAGGCTAAACGCTCAACTGCGTGAATAAAAATGATGCGTGAGACGTGATGTGCTTGAGGACAATGTCATCACGTTTCACGCATCACGCTTCACTCCCTCTAAGACCTTAAAACCCATTCCCTGTCTCGGCAAAATCAAGTGGCGAAATAACCAAAATTTGGTGACAAAAACTGGTTGACATGCCTAAACTTCAATGATATAGTTGACGCATCAATAGTTGAGGTATCAACTACATTTTGTTGGAATCCACTTCCTCAAAAGGTTCACTGCACCAGCATGAGCGAACGAGAAATGCTCTATAATCTTCTCAAACAAACCTTCATCCTTCTTGATGATGGCGACAGGCGCTTATTTGGGCAGTATGATCTCAGCCCCACAAGATATTACGCATTGCTCCATATTTCTGAAAAGCCGGGTCTCTCTTCCAGCGAGTTGAGCGACCGCCTTTTGTGTGATAAAAGCAACGTAACCCGCATTGTTAAAGGGCTAGAGAATACCGGCCACATCGTTCGCAAGCCGCATGAGACAGACGGCCGTACCCTCCGCCTCTACCTCACCGAACAGGGAAAAGCCGTCTGCGCTGAAATATCCGCCGCTCACCAAACCTACAACGAACACCGTCTAAGCTGCATCAATGAAATCTCGCAAGGTGACCTTCTGGAAAATCTTTCCCTTCTGAATGATTCTTTGCAAGAAGAATTATCGCAGCCCTTATCGCCAGCGAATGGGTATAAATCTGACAAACATTAAGTCCAGAAGCATCTTGCACCGGCA
Organism: uncultured Anaerolineaceae bacterium; assembly: GCA_937967805.1. The sequence goes on along the minus strand of CALBTC010000524.1, from coordinate 42,362 downwards.
AGACGTGCTTCATTCGCAACTTTAATTTACAACACAGCAGATTAATCCTTGAAAAATCAAGGAGGTGATGCCTTCAGGAAAAATCGTTATAACGTACGCCAATGATTACGAAACTAAAAAATATCAAAATTTGAGGAGAGAGATGAACAATAAAAAAAGGTACATCTTAGTAGTTTTGTTTTTACTCGGCGCTTTGTTTATGAGCGCCTGTGGTGGCACAGAACCGGCCGCAGAAGAAACGGCCGAGGAGCCAGCCACAACCACAGAAACAACAGAAGAAGAAGCTCCAGCTGAATAAGATGCCATGGAAGAAGCACCGGCCGAAGAAGAAGCTGTGGAAGAAGAGGCCCCGGCTGAAGAAGAAGCCGTGGAAGAAGAGGCCCCGGCTGAAGAAGAGGCTGCTCAAGAAGAGTTCGACGTTTCTATTACCGTCTGGGCAGATGATACACGCGCACCCATCCTGATCGATCTGGCTGAATCCTTCCAGGCCGAATATGGTGTGGGGTTAGTCGTCGAGCAGGTCGCCGACATCAATGACCAGTTCCCGATTGCCGCACCAGCAGGCGAAGGCCCCGACATCCTGATTCTGGCGCATGACCGCATCGGCGGTTTTTATGCCAGCGGTTTGCTCGCTCCCATTGATTTAGGCGACAAAGCAGATAATTTCCATCCCGTAGCCATCGACGCATTTACCTATGAAGGCGAGCTCGTTGGTATGCCTTACGCCGTTGAAAATCTGGGCTTTTTCTACAATACCGAGATGATCGAGACGCCGCCGACCACGTGGGAAGAGCTGATCGAAATGGGTGGTGCCCTGGTTGACAGCGGCGAGGCGACATATGCGCTTGCGCTCACTGGAACAACTTACGATGCATTTCCGCTGCAAACTGCCTTTGGTGGTTACGTCTTTGGTGTTGACGACACTGGCTATAATCCTAATGACGTCGGTATCGACAGCGAGGGTATGATTGCAGCCGGTAACTTTATTCAAGAAAATGTTGAAGCAGGCTACATCAGCAGCAGCACCGATTGGGATACGGCTCATCTGCAGTTTGAAACAGGTGAGGTTCCCTTCCTTATGGCCGGTCCGTGGGCGCTGGATCGTTTGCGTGAATCAGGTGTTCCGTATGCTATCACCACCTTCCCCGCTGCGGAGCAAGTGGGCCAATCGTTCCTGGGTGTACAGGGTTTTGCTGTAAATGCTCTGAGCGAAAACGTATTGCTGGCTCAAACTTTCCTGACTGAGTTTGTGGCCACCGAAGAAGTGATGCAGCAGTTGGCCAACGCCGGCAATCGTCCCTCTGCTTTCATTTCGGTGACCAGTGATGACCCAGACATTGCCGCATTGGGCGAATCGGGCGTAGATGCCATCCCCATGCCCGCTATCCCAGAAATGGGTTCGGTTTGGGGCAGTTGGGGCGATGCATTTACCTTAATCATCAATGGTGAGCAAACGGCCGAAGAAGCATTGACCAATGGTGCCGCGCAAATTCGCGACCTCATTGGTGGCTCGGCTGCCGGTATGGTTAATGTACCTGGTTCCTGGCAAGCTGCATCTGGCCTGTGTGAAGGCGACTGGGACCCGGCTTGTGAAGGTACGGCTCTGACCGACAATGGCGACGGCACCTACTCGGCCACGTTTGACGTACCGGCCGGTGAGTACGAAGCTAAAGTCGCCTTTGACGGCGTCTTGACAGAAAACTACGGTGTTGATGGTGTGGCAGATGGCGAGAACATCGCCTTCACCGTGTCTGAAGATGGTCCGGTTACCTTCACCTGGGATTCTGAAACCAAGATTCTAACCATTGAAACAGGTGGATAATTTTGTGTGAGAGGATAGAGGCTCAGAAACGGCCGTTTCTGAGCCTCTATCTTTATTTGCCATAAAAGAGAATTTTGGAAGAGAATAATTCTCGGAGGGATAGGAGGTTGCCTTATGGCAGTTCAAGCACTCAACCAGCCACAAAAAGGAAAAACGGGGCAAAGTGCAACGCTATTAAACGTTGCTTTACGATTGGTACTGCTCTTGGCAATTGATGGATTTGCCATTTGGTTTACCTTACGGGCCTTTGCCGAAGGGTTTGCCTCGCTTGGCGTTGTTGTCATTCTCATTACGGCCGGCATCAACTATATCATCCTCGTACGAGACATGTACCCCCTGCGCTGGATGTTACTTGGCCTTGTTATGATGGCCATGTTTGCCATCTGGCCCATCATTCTCACCGTTTTTGTCGCCTTCACCAATTATGGAGACGGCCATCTACTCACCAAGCCGCAATCCATTGAGCAAATCACCAAAGAACGTTTTGTGCCGGAAGGCGGTGCTGCCTATTCGTGGACAGGGTATGTTAACGACGCAGGCGAGTACGCGCTCTGGCTCCAAAATGATGCGGGCGAAAGCTTTTTAGCTTTTCCCGGCACCCCATTAATTCCTGCCGGCGAGGCGGAAGGAATCGGTGAACTTGATGAGGATGGTATCCCAACTGAGATTGCCGGTTATGAACGTCTCAACGCCATTCGGGTTGCAGCCGACCAAAACATTCCCACAATTCAGTTTGGTTCCGAAGAAGATGGGGTACAGATTCGCTCGGCAAGAGAAGCCGCGCAGCTACAGCAAAAGTATGTGTACGATGAAGAACAAGATGTATTGGTGGATCAGGAAACAGGGCTTGAGTACGCGCCGGTAGACGGCCGTTGGACGGCCCCCAACGGTGCTGAACTCACCTCAGGTTATCGTGCGAATGTGGGACTAGATAACTTTACCCGTTTCTTCGAAAGTTCGGCCTTTCGTGGACCGTTAACACGTATTATCATTTGGAACTTTGCCTTTGCCTTCCTCAGCGTTTTTTCCACCTTTGCACTCGGGCTGGGCATCGCCTACATTTTTAATGACCGTACCTTACCTGGCCGAAAAATAATACAATCATTTTTGCTCATTCCCTACACCATCCCCAGCCTGATCACAATTCTCATCTGGCGCGGCATGTTTAACAATGAAGTAGGGGTAATCAACCGCACCTTAAGCCAGCTTTTTAACATCGCCCCGGAGTGGACAGTTGATCCTACCCTGGCCAAGCTGGCCATTTTGCTCGTGAACCTGTGGTTGGGCTATCCGTATTTCTTTTTGATTTGCAGCGGTGCGCTGCAGGCCATTCCATCAGACCTGTACGAAGCCGCCAAGGTTGACGGAGCCAATGCGTTCCAAAGCTTTTTCAAAATCACGTTGCCGCTGCTGCTGGTTGCCGTTGGCCCTTTACTTGTAGCTTCCTTTACCTTTAACTTTAACAATTTTAATATTATCTTTCTCTTCATCGAAGGAGGTCCGCCCATCGCCGGGTCGCCGACAAGGGCCGGGCATACAGACATATTGATTAGCTACGTGTATAACCTGGCATTTGCCGCCGGACGTGGCAAGGAATACGGTTTGGGGGCGGCAATAACCATTGTCATTTTTGTCATTGTGGCCATCATTACACTGTTTCAATTCCGCTACACAAAGATGTGGGAGGAGGTAGGTGAAGGTGTCTAATTTAACATTTAAGCAACGCAAGTTTCTTTCTCATACCATACGCTGGGCAATCGCCCTCTTCTTGATTGCTTTTGCCATATTCCCCGTGTTGTGGATATTGTCTGCCTCTTTGAATCCGACAAATACGCTGGCCACATCTAGCCTCATCCCCCAGAATGTTGGCCTGGACAATTACCGGACATTGTTTAACACGCCAGAGACGCCGTTTGGCATCTGGATTTGGAATTCAATCAAGATTTCATCAATCACGACATTCCTGTCTGTGTCGATTACCACGTTGGCAGCTTATGCTTTTTCGCGCTTCCGGTTTCAGGGACGCGTCACCATGCTCAAGGCGATTTTGTTGATTCAGGTGTTTCCAGGCTTGCTGGCCATGATCGCTATCTTTACGCTGATTACACAGTTTGATGCAATCGTTCCGGCCATTGGCCTGAACACACATGCCGGCTTGATCCTTGTCTATTTAGGCGGCGCGATGGGGGTCAACATCTGGCTGATGAAAGGTTTCTTCGACACCATTCCGCGGGCCATTGATGAAAGCGCCATGGTGGATGGGGCGACGCATTGGCAGACGTTTACCCAGCTTCTGCTGCCGTTGATGCGGCCGATTCTGGTTGTGATCGCCATCTTAACGTTTATCGGCACATACGGTGACTTCATCCTGGCACGAATCTTGCTCAAGAGTACCGAGCAGTACCCGTTGATGGTCGGTTTGTTCATCTTTACCAGCGGCCAATTTTCCCAGAAATGGGGGCCTTTTGCCGCCGGCGCATTGCTGGGTGCTCTGCCAATTATGATTGTGTATCTGCTGTTGCAGGATCAAATTGTGGGTGGCCTGACGCAAGGAGCGGTGAAAGGATAGATAATTGTAAATGGTTAATGGTTAATTTTTAAATGTAAATGGGTGACGGCCGTTTCCAAAACAGACCTACCAAGTCTCAGCAAAAAGGAAACGGCCGTTTCTATCTAAAACTCCTATGAAAACTCGCCTTTTCCTGCTGTTTTTGTCCATCATCTTGCTGCTGATTGCCTGTGAAGAAACGCCAACCCGACGGCCAACCCCAACGCCCGAGGTTGGTGAGGCCACGGCCGTTCCCACCGAAACGGCCGTGCCCGACCCCGCCAACACCCCCAGCCCCACCGCCACGCCCGACCCCTTTGCAGTGGGCACCAACGGCTTCCCCTGGTGGAACGACCTCGTCTTCTATGAAATCTTTGTGCGCAGCTTCTACGACAGCGACGGCGACGGCATTGGCGACCTCAACGGCGTGATAGAAAAGCTGGACTACCTCAACGACGGCGATCCCACCACCACCGACGACCTCGGCGTTACCGGCATCTGGCTTATGCCCATCACCGTTTCACCCAGCTACCACGGCTACGACGTCGTTGATTATTTCCAGATAGACCCCGAATATGGCAGTAACGAAGATTTCTTGCGACTGATGGAAGAAGCCCACGCCCGCGGTATTCGCGTCATTGTGGACCTGGTGATGAACCACACTTCTGACGAACATCCCTGGTTCATCGAATCACAGGACCCGGATTCAGAGAAGCGGGACTGGTACATCTGGGCCGAGGAAAATCCCGGCTATCGCGGCCCAGATGGGCAGGTGGTGTGGCACAGCAGCGCCAGCGGCTATTATTACGGCGTCTTCTGGAGCGGTATGCCAGACCTTAACTACGAAAACCCCAACGTCACCTTTGCCATGTTCGAGGCCGCCAAATTCTGGCTGGAAGAGATGAACGTCGACGGCTTTCGCCTGGACGCCATTAAGCATATGATCGAAGAGGGCGAAGCGCAGCAAAACACCCGGAGCACCCACGACTGGCTGCAAGAGTTTTACACCTTTTACAAAGCGGTAGAGCCTGAGGCGCTTACCGTGGGTGAAGCGTGGACCAGCACCCAGCAGGTGGTTGATTACACCGGCGACGAAGTAGACATCGCCTTCCAGTTTGATCTGGCGCTGGACGTTATAAACAGTGCCGGCGCCGGGCTGGCCCAAATCTTTGCCGACACACAGCAAGAAGTGGTCGAGGCTTTCCCGCCTAACCAGTACGCCACCTTCATCACCAACCATGACCAGAACCGGGTGATGTCCCAACTGCGCGGCGATGAAGGCCAGGCACGTGTGGCTGCCGCCCTGCTGCTAACAGGCCCCGGCGTCCCCTTCATTTACTACGGCGAAGAAATTGGCATGACGGGCATCAAGCCGGACGAAGATATCCGCCTGCCGATGCAGTGGGCCAGCAACAGCCCCACTGTCGGCTTCACCGAAGGCACGCCCTGGCGACCCCCCGCCGCCGATTTTCCCGAGCGCAGCGTCGCTCGCCAAATCGACGATCCTGATTCGCTGTTGAGCCTGTATCGCGACCTCATCCATTTGCGCAACGAACACGAGGCGCTGCGCGTGGGCGACTGGACCCTGGTGGAAGCCAACTCACCCCGACTCTACACCTTCCTACGCCAGACCGAGAGCGAGACGGTGCTGGTCATTATCAACGTGAATCGCAACCCGGTAACGGCCGAAAATTACAGCCTGGAGTTAGAGTTGGATGGGGCGGTTACGGCCGTTCCCCTCTATGGCCTCGAACCCACCACCGATCCGACCAACGGTGGTAGCTACGTACCTTTCGCGGAAATCCCGCCGCAGTCGGTGCATGTTATCCAACTTGTACCTTAAAAAAGGAGCATTCAACAAGATGTGGCCATCCGATTATCAGGCACAACTTTCTGGGACGAACTGTATCTTATGTGAGGAAGGGCGACCAGAAGAAAGTGGTTCCCGTATTCGCTTCTACCATAGCGTAACGGCAGATGGCTATTTGCACCGGCACGGTGTTCAGCGAGGGTATGTTGTTGTAATCTGGCGCGGGCGACATGTCGTAGAACCAACTGATTTATCCGACGAGGAAGCGGCAGCCTTTTGGAATGACCTGATGCGTGTTAGCCGCGCAATGCAAGAGGTCTACCGCCCACTCAAGATGAATTATCAACTCCTTGGAAATAGGATCGCACATCTGCATTGGATTTTGGCCCCCCGCTTCCTTGACGATGTGGCACCTGGCGACCCGTTGCCGGGCTCAGAATATCACACCTTTCCTGAGGATGAGGTGCAGCGGGACGTTACGGCTTTGCTAAATGCATTGGCGCACACATCGTAAACGAAGGTCACATGGTTAAAGACTCAGTGAGTTTGAGAATAGTGGCAGTCCTCATGAAAAAAATATTTGTTTTAGCCACGCTGGTTTTGTTGGTCGCTTGTAGCTTTTCACCTGTAGCAGAAACGGCCGTTCCTACCACTTCTCCCACCCCACCCATCACCCTCTTCAAAGACGTCAGCCGCAGCGCCGGCATCATGCACACGCGGCAGGGCAACGACCGGGCCATTGGCCAGGCGTGGGGCGACTACGACCGGGATGGCTGGGTTGATTTCTACGTCACCGACACCAAAGGCCCCAACAGCCTGTTCCGCAACAACGGCGACGGCACCTTTAGCCGTCCCGCAATTGCCGATACCGTCGCCCTGCCCGAGGGGTACAGCGGCGGCGCCTCCTTTGCCGACTACAACAACGACGGCTGGCTCGACCTCTACGTGGTGAACTGGGGCGAAAACGTGCTCTTCCACAACAACGAGGGCCAGGGCTTCACCGATGTCACTGCCCAGGCGGGCGTGGGCGGCGGCGAGGCCAACAGCCAGACCGCCTCCTGGGGCGATTACAACAACGACGGCTGGCTGGACCTCTACGTGGCTAACTGGGCCTGCTATCCGCGCTGCGGCCGCCCCAGCCAGGGCGACTCCGATCGCCTCTACCACAACAACGGCGACGGCACCTTCAGCGACGTCACCCGCCTGCTGCAAGGCCACACCTACGGCGCCGGCTTCGTCGCCAGCTTCACCGATTACGACAACGACGGCGACCAGGATATCTATCTGGTCAACGATGAGTTCCTCTTCCCCATTGGCAACAAGCTGTGGCGCAACGACGGACCCGGTTGTGATGACCGCCTTGACGGCGATCTGGCCCACTGCTTTACCGAAGTGGGCAGCGAGGCCAAAGCCGACACGCAGGTGATGGGTATGGGGCTGGCCACGGCCGATTACGACAACGACGGCGATGTTGACTTTTACTTCTCCAACGCCGGGCCGATGACCCTGCTGCAAAACCAGGGGGACGGCACCTTTAGCGATGTAGCCGAGCTGGCCGGCGTGGACGTGCCTGACGGCATTGCCTGGGCGGCCACCGCGCTGGATTACAACAACGACGGCTGGCAAGATTTGTACCTGGCCGTGATGACAACGGCCGATCATCAAGGCATTGCCGCCAACCCGCTGTTCCACAACAATGGCGACGGCACCTTCAGCCGGGTTAACGGCAGCGGCGCCGGCGACGTTGGCCCGACGATGGGCATCGCCACGGCCGATTTTGACAACGACGGCCGGGTGGACCTGCTCCTGGGCAACAAGGACCACGGGTACAGCCTGCTGCGCAACCAGACCGGCGCACAAACCAACAATCATTGGGTTTCGTTGGATTTAGTGGGCAGCGGCCCGGTCAACCGGGATGCCGTCGGCACGCGCATCACGATGCGCACGGCCGATGGCCAGTCCCAGATGCGCGAGGTGCAAAACGGCGGCAGCCTGGGTGCGGGCAACGAGCTGACGCTGCACTTTGGCCTGGGCCCATTTAGCACCATTGAGGAATTGACGATTCGCTGGCCGGACGGCCGTACCCAACAATTCACCAACATCCCTGCCGACCGCAAAGTGAATCTGCCCTACCCTTTGGACGCCGCCGCCGAAGCCGCCCAGCAAGCCGCGCTCTATCCCGCCAATGCCGACCAATCAGCGACCGCTCTCAATTTGCCCATCACCACGCTGCTGATCATTGCCAACGGCGTGGCCTGGCTGGGATTGCTGCTGCTCGTCTTTTATTATCGTCACAGCCTGGACATTCGCTGGCAAAGCGTGCGCTGGCTGGGCGTGCTGGCGCTGGTTATTTTTGTGGCGGCCTACCTGTTCAGTAACTTGCAGGCGGCCGAAAAAACACCGGAAGCCAGCCAATCCCCCCCCACGTTGGAGCAACTGCTGGCACGAGCTGGAGCCATCGTGCCGCTGCAGCGCGCCGCTCCCTCCGAGGCTGAGGTGGAACTGGGCCGGGCGCTGTTCTGGGATCCGCTCCTCAGCGGAAACAAAGACATTGCCTGCGTCACCTGCCATCATCCCGACGCCGCCACCGGCGACGATCTCTCGCTGCCCATTGGCACCGGCGGCGAAGGGTTGGCCCGCGAGCGCATTTTTGTCAACGGCCGTCAAATTTTGGTCCCGCGTAATGCCACCCCCATCTTTAATTTGGGGCTGGACGGCATGGACGTGCTCTTTTGGGACGGGCGCGTGTCGGGAACGGCCGTTTCCCAATTCGACAGCCCGGCCAACGACGACCTGCCCCTGGGCCTGACCAACGCCCTGGCCGCCCAGGCGATGTTCCCCATCACCTCGCGCGACGAAATGCGCGGCCACGCCGGCGACGAAGATATTTTTGGCCAGCGCAACAGCCTGGCCACCATCAAAGATTATCAATTTACGCGCATGTGGGAAGAACTGATGGCCGAAATATTGGCGGTGCCCGGCTACCAGGCGATGTTCCAGGCCGCTTACCCCGACGTCCCTCCAGAAGAACTGGGTTTTGAACACGCCGCCAATGCCATGGCCGCTTACCAGGCCGAGATTTTCACCTTTTTAGATAGTCCCTGGGACCGCTACTTGCAGGGGGATAAAACGGCCGTCTCCCCCCAAGTGTTGGCCGGCGCAGAACTGTTCTACGGCAAAGCCGGCTGCGCCCGCTGCCACAGCGGTTCCTTGATGAGCGACTTGCAGTTTCACAACATTGGCGTGCCCCAGGTGGGGCCGGGCAAGGGGAACGAGGAACCATTTGATTACGGTCGGGCCCGCGAGACCGGCGATGACAGCGATCTGTTTGCCTTCCGCACGCCGCCGCTGCGCAACGTGGCCATCACCGGCCCCTGGATGCACAATGGCGCATACACCACGCTGGAAGCGGCCGTTTGGCACCATCTCGATCCGGTGCAGGCCGTACAAAATTATGATTTCAGCCAGTTGACACCATTGATGCTAGAGGAAGATTCTGGGGATACGGCCGTGCACACTGCCGCCCTCCATGCCCCCTCCTTTGTCCGGCCCAGCCCCGACCTGACCAGTGCGGAAGTGGCTGCCCTGCTCACTTTCCTGGAATCGCTCACCTCGCCTTCGGCACTAGATTTGAGCCACACGATTCCCAAGTCGGTGCCCAGCGGGCTGCCGGTGGGCGGTTCTATCGACTAACTCAGTGTGTCATTCCCGCAAAGGCAGGAATCCATACACCTAACAACAAGATTACACAAACAAAGAGGCAGAAGATTAAATGGATGATTTCGTTTTTGGTTCTCTATCGACCACTGAAAAACGACTGAAGTATTACCAGGAGTGGCGGCAGGGTGTGAAGCACCACAGCCTGATTGAGCCACGTGCGCCGCAGGCAGACGATGCGCCCGTGCTCACGGTGATTGTGGGCCTGCCGCAACTGATCGACAGAATTGAATGTGAGGTGACGCTGCCGGAAACGGCCGTCTACCCCCTACACCGCAGCAAAACAAAATGGGATCTGCTTAACTGGCAATATTTGCAGCATTGGCAGGTCATCCTGCCGCCCCAGCCAGAAGGCACCATCGTGCGCTACACCATCAAAGCGTACCCGGCCGACGGCTCGGAACCGATTCCGGCCAACGACGGTGAGGTGTTTTCCTACTACGTGGGACCCAGCGAGCCGCCCGCCTGGAGCCAGACAGCCATTGTGTACCAGATTTTTCCTGACCGATTTTATCCGGGAGACGGCCGTACCTGGAACCCTGTAGAAAGCCTCAATGACATCTACGGCGGCACCCTGCGCGGCATCGTCCAAAAGCTGGATTACATTGCCGGGATGGGCTTCAACGCCATCTGGCTGAATCCTTTTTTTCCTGATGACAGCCATCATGGCTATCACGCCACCGACTACTTCAGCGTCAATCCCCGGCTGGGCAGCCTGGACGACATTCGTGAACTGGTAGAAACCGCCCACAACAAGGGAATCCGCGTGCTGCTGGATTTTGTGGCCAACCATTGGGGGGTCGAACATCATACCTTTCAGGAAGCCATTCGCGATCCAGAAAGTCCCTTCGTCAGCTGGTACAACTGGATCGATTATCCGCACGATTATGAAACTTTTTTCGGCGTGATGGATCTGCCCCAGGTCAATGTGAACCATCCCGAAGTGCGCGACTATCTGCTGGACAGCGTGCGCTTCTGGCTGGGGGATGTGGGCTTCGACGGCTTACGGCTTGACTATGCTTTGGGTCCCAGCCACGATTTTTGGACAGAGCTGAGAGCCACCGCGAAACAAATCAGGCCCGACGCCTGGATTTTTGGCGAAGTGGTGGAGACGCCCTCAACCGTGCTCAGCTATGAAGGGCGACTGGACGGCTGCCTGGACTTCTCGCTGGCACAGGCCCTGCGCGATACGTTTGCCTTGCAGCGTATGTCGCTCTCTGAATTTGCCAGCTTTCTGATAAAGCACGAACGGTTCTTCCCCCCCGCCTACAGCCGCCCCAGCTTTTTGGACAACCACGACATGAACCGGTTCTACTGGCTCACCCGGCACGACAAACGCAAGCTGAAGCTGGCGGCGTTGTGCCAGTTCACGCTAATCGGCCCGCCCATTGTGTACAACGGCAGCGAAGTAGGCGTGCGCCAGGAGCGGGGCATGCAAGAACCGGGCAGCCAGGGCATGGAGGAAAACCGCCAGCCCATGCTGTGGGGAAAAGAACAGGATGCGGAGATTCGGGAATATTTTCGCTGGCTGATTCAGTTCCGGCATGATCATCCGGTGTTGGGACACGGCCGTTTCGCCATCATCCAGTCTGATAAGCAAACGTTGGTTTATGCCCGCAGCAGCGACACGGAAACAATTTGGGTGGCGTTGAATGCCAGTGAGGACGTGCGGCAGGTAACGGCCGTTTCCGGCCAACATCAGTACACCTTCACCCTGCAACCCTGGTCTGGCGACGTCCATCGCTTTCCGGAAAATGCTTGACAGGTCAACCAGATTCTTTATAATTCGGCGAAATTCACAAGCGCTGCATATACGCAGCGCCAAAAAGCAACGATCAGGACGAGTAGCGGCTGAGCCTGTACCAGAGATTGGAGCGCCACCGGCTGAAAGCCTCCGAAACAAAGACAGCCCCGAAAACCCCCTGAGAGCGACTTCCCGAAACCGAGTAAGGAAGCACGGCTGGCCCCGTTAACGGCCGTTACAAGGGTAATCCGCTATCGGTTATCCGTAATCGGTAAAATGCACCGATTACCGTCTACCGTTTACCGACCACCGTACACGAAGTGGTCGCTTTGCGACATTACCGAATTGGGTGGAACCGCGACGCCGTCGCCCCATAGTGGGCACGGCGTTTTTATTTTTTCAGGTGCGTCGCACTTTGTAATCAATATGAGGTCAATTGTATGAACAAGAAAATTCCCGTCGGTATTCTGGCTGCCACCGGTGCGGTGGGGCAGCGTTTTATTCAACATCTGGTAGACCATCCCTGGTTTGAGATTGCCGCCCTCACCGGCTCTGAGCGCACGGCGGGACGGCCGTATGGCGCCGGCGTCAACTGGCTGCTGCCTGGCGACCCGCCGGCCGCCGTGGCCGACATGATCGTTCAGCCCACCGAGCCCAATCTGGCGCCGCGCGTTCTCTTTTCCGCCCTGCCCACTGCCGAGGCACGGGAGTTGGAGCCAACGTTTGCCCAGGCGGGCTACATCGTTCTCACCAACGCCTCACCCTTCCGCATGGACCCGTGCGTGCCGCTGCTCATCCCCGAGGTGAACCCGGACCACACGGCGCTCATTCCCCGCCAAAAAGAGGCGTACGGCTGGGACGGCTGGATTGTGGCCAACGCCAACTGCTCGACGACGAGCATCGTTTTGCCGCTGCAAATTTTACACAAGCGATATGGGGTGGAAACGGCCGTTGTCACCACGCTCCAGGCCATCTCCGGCGCCGGCTACCCCGGCGTGCCCTCGCTGGACATCATGGATAACGTCATTCCTTACATCGGCGGCGAGGACGGCAAGCTGGAAAGTGAACCGCGCAAGCTGTGCGGCACCTACGCCAATGGCGCGATTGAAATGGCTCCCTTCAAAGTCAGCGCCCAGGCCAACCGCGTGCCCGTCATTGATGGGCATTTGGGCAGCGTTTCCGTCAAGCTCAGCCAATCCGCCTCTGCTGAAGAGGTAATTGAACTGTTCCAAACCTGGCAGCCGCCAGAAATTATTCGCGACCTGCCCACCATGCCCGAGTCGGTGTTCATCTACCGGCCAGAAGCCAACCGCCCTCAACCCCGCCTGGACCGTGATGCGGGCAACGGCTTGGCGTGGACCGTCGGCGGCGTGCGCCAATGCCCGGTCAACGACATTCGCTTCCTCTCCATCACCCACAACACCCTGCGCGGCGCGGCCAGCGGCTCCGTCCTCAACGCGGAGTTGTTGGTCAAACAAGGATTTATTCCTGCATGACAGGGTGAAGGGGTGAACGGGTGAAGGGGTGATTATTTTGTCTTTTTACCGGGGAGAACCCAGGTACGGGGATAGTTGATCATGCCCACAATGGTGGCTAAGATGCCGTCATAAATGAGATAGAGCTCAGCGGCCGTTTCGCGGTCGAGGTAAGCACATTTCACGGCAAATTCAAGCCAGACCTGTGTTTCGGCCACCTCACTTTCAGCGTCAGAAAGCTTGCTGATAAACGCCTTCTCATACCGTCGTTTGCGCCATGCCTCGGCCAAATTTGCACAAACCGACCGGGATGAGCGGCGAATTTGGTCGGTTAACGCATAAGTTTCCTCTTTAGGAAACTGCTTCGATAAATCAAATATCGTCATCGCAGCCGAGAATGCGCGCTGATAAACGTCTAGATCGTTGTGGGTTTGAATTTTCTGTGCCAAAATGAAACCTCCTAAAAACTGGTAGGCCCATTATGACACCCTTCCCTCACCCTGTCACCCCTTCACCCGCTCACCCCCTCACCTTGTCACAGAAACCGGGTCGTCATACCAGGTGGGCACCAACTGCACCCAGGTGTTGCCAATTTGAAGAGGGAACGAGTTGCCCGCGGCGTCGGTGAAGGTGAGCAGGTCGCTGCGCCCTTCGCGGTGCCAGGTGACGGGGTACTGCTGCCCATCGCGCAAAATGAGGCCGGTGCCGCTGCCCCACAGCTGAATTTGCACCGAGAGATGGGTGCAGACGCCGTTGGTAATCTGCTCACAAATGGTGGCGTCCTCAACGTGGAACGGGGCAATAACCACCACATTGGCAGCGCTCACTTGCTCACCGGTATTGGCGTCCAGTATCGGTTCTCCGGCGGCCCAGCGGAAGTAACGGCCGTTCCCCTCATCATAACGCCACTCCACTATCTCCCACTCATAATCAAGCGCCACGCTGCTGGCCGGTTCGCCCCCAGATGGTGGCTCGCTGGTGAAGGTGAGCAGGCCGTTGAAATTGGGCGGTGTGTTGAGGCCCAAAGCTTCTAATCCCTGGCGGAACGTGGCGGGACGGCCGTACAGCGTATGTTCAAACGGCTTGTCTTCCCCGGTGCGGTAGTAGCCCGGATCGCTGGAGCGAATAAGGCGGTCGGCAAAATCGGAAGCGTTGAGCCGCTGGTTGACGCCGACGCTGGCCCCGGAAAAAGCCAGGGCCGCATCGAACATGGCGGGCAGCTCCACATCGATCAGCCGGGCGCTGCGGATCGGACCGACCCGGTCCGCATCGTTGCCGTACAGGATGAGCGTGAAGCGGGTGATATGGCCTTCGGCGGTGTGCTCAAATACCCAGTCGGCGCTGTTCAGGCCAGACTGCGGCCGGACAAAGCTGGGGGGCGCGTTGGAGATCTTGATGGCCAGCGGCCGTCTTTGCAATTGCGCCGGATCGGCCACCAGTTCACCCGTAAGAGGGTTGCGGTCGGTGCCGAAGTCGGCAGCGGTGAGCAGGTTAATGCCGGTTGCAGGCGGTTCGCTGGTGGGGGTGTTTGTGGCGGCAGCGGCGATGGTAGGTGGCGGCGGCAAGGTTGTAGAGGTGGCAGTGACGGCGGTAGTGGGGGTAACGGCCGTTTCAGACAGATCCTCAGTTGGCGGGGGTGGAATTGGTGTTGGCGTGGCGTCTTCTCCCCGGCAGGCCACCACCAATCCTAAAACGGTTAGCAAGAGCAGTAGCTGCACATATTTTTTCATTGCTCGACTGAATCTCCTTTTGGCTAAAAGTTAAAACCTCCGGGAATTCTGCGCCGGAGGTTTATTTTGCCAATCGTGGCGTATTTTTGCTGGTGGTCAGGGGTTTGTCAAGACACAGAAGGGGAATCGTTGGGCAAATATTGCCAAATTTTGCTGACCAGCGTGTCAACGTCATACGGTTTGGCCAGGAAGCCGGTACGGCCGTTGACCATCAGTTCAGGCGCAATTTGCTGCTGCGAATAGCCAGAAGACAGAATGACGCGCACCTTGGGATTAATTTGGCGCAGTTTATGCAGTGTTTCGATTCCGTTCATTCCCGGCATAGACATGTCTAACAGCACCAGCTGGATTTCATCTTTGTGTTGGCTAAACAGACTGATACCGTTCTGGCCGTTAGCGGCCGTTATCACCGCAACCCCATGCAGTTCCATAATGTCCACAACTGCCTCGCGCACCGGTTTTTCATCATCAATGACCAAAATGAGCTGCCTGGCTGTATTGGCGGGATGCTGGATGGGCTGGGGAGAAACGGCCGTTTCTTTCCTCTCACTCATGGGGAATACCAGGCGAAACATCGTTCCCTGTCCCGGTTGGCTTTCCACATGTATGCCCCCATGATGATCCCGCACAATGCCCAGCACGGATGCCAATCCTAAACCTTGACCATTTTCCTTGGTCGTAAAAAACGGATCAAAAATTCGGTTGCGAATCTCAGGCGCCATGCCGGACCCGCTGTCGCGCACCGTTAAACATACATACTCACCTTCTGGTAGTTCACTTCCGGTCCAGTGCCAATAATAAGCATCATTGCTCATGACCATTTCCCGGCCGGTAATGATCCAAACGTGCCCGGCAGCTTCCTGAATAGCTTCCGCCCCATTCAAAATCAGGTTCATAATCACTTGTTGTAGCTGGCTGCGATCGGCTTCAATCAACGGTAAATCATTGGCTAGGTCGGTATGTAAAGCAACTTTTTTAGCAATTGCTGCCCGGAAGAGATGAACGTTTTTTTCAATCACCTGATTTAAATTAACCGGTGCCATTTCTAACTGACCACCACCCGCATAAGCCAACATTTGCCGCGTGAGCTCGGCAGCCTGTTCGGTGGCCAGCACCGCTTTTTGAATATGTTCGCGCGCAGGTACTTCAGCAGGCAGTTGATTCATAGCTAAATTGGTTTGAACCAGCATGGCTACCAGTAAATTATTGAAATCATGGGCAATGCCGCTGGCCATAAGCCCCATGCTTTCCCGTTTTTGCGCTTGCTGCATGGCTTCTTCCGTGCGTTTGCGTTCGGCTACTTCATGCTGCAATTTATTATTGGCAATTTGCAATTCGGCCGTGCGCTGGATCACACGCTCTTCCAGTTCCTGATGCAGTTGTTTTAACGAAGCCTGGCTCTGTTTTAATTCTTCGTTTGCTACTCGCAAAGCAGCCACAGCACGCTGAGCATCGGCGACACTTTCGCTTAAACCCTCGATGAGCTGCCGCAGCAGCAGCGTATGCAACACCAGGCCCACACCCAAAATAACCAGATCATCTATGCCCGGTAAACTATTGTAGTGGGTAACGATGAGCCCATTTTGCTCAGCAGCATATACGAAGGTGAGGGCAGTCACATTGAGGGCCATAAACAAGAGGGGGGCTTTGCCACGAATAAATAAGCTGACAGCCGCCACAATCACAAAATAGCCCACCACGGATGAACTGCGAATGCCATCAAAAACAATCATCAACAGCGTAACAATGACAAATCCCATCCCAGAAAGCAGCCAGGCAGCCGGGCGCACATAACCACGATCAACAAGACCGACACAAATCAGGGCAGTGCCCAGCAGCAACCCAAGTCCGCACACGGCAACCCATTGTTCCAGGCCAGAGAATCGCGTGAACGGCCGTACCGTCACCAGCAGCAATAACAAAGTAGAGATAAAAGCCAGCAAATACCGATTCAGCCAATATGCCTGACGGCTTTTCTCCGGATCATCAAATTTGGGCGGGGCAAGATAGCGTGCTAAAACATTCATAGATTTTCGGCTTAGTTGTTTTCTGTAGAGTAGCTGTTTACCATCACATCTGCATCTTCATTTATCGGTGAACTATCTGACGGTTCTCATATCGTTAAGTAAGCGGATGCTGGGAAATTACGGCTAATTGCAAACTTGTTTTGTAACTATAGGTTTCTCCGGTAAACAGTCCAGTCTCGTGACGATTCGGCCTAATTCGGGTTTAATACCATGCACTGCGGCAGCAACTCGATGAAGAACCATGACATCTGTACACCATTTGAGGAGAGCAAAATGGAAGAACGATACGGCCGTATCACCGGTTGGGGCGCGTATGTGCCCGAAAAAATCATCACCAATCACGATCTGGAAGAAATGGTCGATACCAGCCACGATTGGATCGTGCAGCGCACCGGTATTCACCAGCGTCATGTGGCCGCCCCGGATGAAACCACCGCCACCATGTCGGTAGAAGCGGCTCGCCGGGCCCTGCGCAAAGCTAATTTAGCCGCCGCCGACCTAGACCTCATCATTGTAGCCACAACCACCGGCGACCATCTGACGCCGCCCGTTTCCAGCCAGGTACAGCATATGCTGGGAGCGGCCAATGTGCCCGCCTTTGTGCTGGTCACCGGCTGTACCGGCTTCCTCTACGGCCTGACCACGGCGCAGCAGTTCATCGGCAGCGGCGCGTACCACAACATTTTGGTCATTGGCGCCGAACTGCTCAGCCGCTTTATTGATTGGCATGACCGCAGCACCTGCGTGCTATTTGGCGACGCCGCCGGGGCCTTTGTGCTGCAGGCCAGCACAGAACCGTGCGGCGTGCTCGGCTTCGATATGGGTTCAGACGGCAGTGGGGGTCACCACATTATTGCACCGGCGGCCGGATCAGCCGAACCGGTGGGTCCCGACACGTTCAAAGAAGGACGCCAATTTATTCGCATGAACGGCCGTGAAGTGTTCAGGTTTGCCACCCGTATTTTGGGGGAAACCAGCCAACGCAGCTTGGCCCAGGCCGGTCTGACCCTGGCCGACATCGACATGATCGTACCCCACCAGGCCAACCTGCGAATTATTCAGGCCGCTGCCCGCAATATGGGGCTGCCGCTGGACAGATTTTTAGTGAAGATAGACAAATATGCCAATACTTCAGCCGCGGCCATTCCTCTAGCCATTTGTGATGGCCTTGATGCCGGAGAAATTGGGCTGGAAGATCGCCTGCTGCTGGTTAGTTTTGGCGCGGGGCTTACCTGGGCTTCGGCCGTTTTGCAGATGGCCCCGACGTCGGAAGTTGCTTTTGCCGCCGCCCGAACTGCCTCGCCAACAATGGCCGAATTGGTATCAGCGTAACGTCTCCGCACGTTGACAGCCATCCGGCAATGGCTATAATTGCCGGTATATTGGCCCAAGTGGCGGAATTGGCATACGCGGCAGGTTGAGGGCCTGTGCCCTTACGGGCGTGGAGGTTCGAGTCCTCTCTTGGGCATAGAAACGCCAGCACAAAAGGTGCTGGCGTTTTTGTTAGGCAATATCGACATTAACTTAATGTTACGCGAAGGCGCAAAGGAGAAACATCTTAGCGTCTTTGCGTGAGGTTTTTTATTTCTAATATTCTCTACTGAAAACGGCCGTCTTCCCGTAAAGTCCGCTCTAATCCCTCAGCTAAACTGACCAGCGGCCGAAAACCCAGCAGTTGCTGCGCCCGGCTGATGTCGGCTACCAGGCGCGGCACCCCACCCTCCTTTTGCTGGTTGGTCAGCTGATTAACTTGCTTACCCGTTACCTGCTCAATGTAGATCACCAGCTGTGCCAGGCTCGTTTCCACGCCACTGCCGATGTTGATCACCTGCCGGTTGACCACTTTGGCCGTGGCCGCCGCCACCAGCGCCGCCACCACATCACTGACGTAAATGTAATCGCGCGTTTGCTGCCCATTGCCATAAAGCACCACCGAACCGCCGGTGAGCGCCTGGTGCAAAAAGCGCGGGATTACCGGCGCGTGAGAGACGGGCAAACTTTGGTCGGGCCCATACGCATTAAAAATACGGAGGGCCACTGTTTCTATATTCCACAACTGACCAATCGTATGAATGTACTGCTCGGCGGCCCATTTGCTCACAGCGTAGGGAGAGTCGGGGTTGGGAGTGTCGTTTTCGTGAACGGGTTGGGTGGGCAAACGGCCGTAAACCGCCCCCGACGAGGTAAACACCACCCGCCGCACCCCCGTATCCCGCATCGCCTCCATCAGGCTGACCGTTCCGCCCACGTTGACTGCATTGTACGCCTGCGGATGCAGCACCGATTCGGCCACAGAGACCCGCGCCGCCAGATGATACACACAATCCACCTCCCCCAACAATGACCACAACAGCGGAATATTGTTAATGTCTCCCTGCCTAAACGCAATCTCCGGTCGCAGCCGGCCGGCATCGCCATTGCTCAGATCATCCAAAACCAGTACTGTATGTCCGTCAACAGCCAGCTTATTTGCCAGAGCCGCCCCCAAAAAGCCTGCCCCCCCCGTTACCAAAAAACGCATACTGTTTCCTCAACCAACAACAAAGCCCCGGCTGAAAAATCAACCGGGGCTTTTAGTTCTCTCTTATACAGAATGATTAATACTCAAGCAGTTCGTCTACGCGTCCTTCAACGTCCGGCTCATCAAAATCCCCTTCTTTAGCCCAGGCAGAAAGCTCAATGGAGAAGTTATCAAAGAAGCTCTGCGGCGGAAGCGAACCTGCCCCGTACTGCATCTCTTTAATTTCCGCATTGATGATGAGCGTGGCCGTCTCCAGCACAATGACTTCATTTTCGCGGGCCAGTACAGGTTCCCCTTTGGGCGCCAGCTTCGCTTTCAGCGCTTCATCAAAGAAGGCGTGGTCACTCATCACCACTTTGGTGATGGTGCGAATGTCGTTTTTGTCAAAGAGCCACACCTCAAAAGCGGTGACGTTCTTGGGCGTGTCGCTGCCAATCGATTCAGCAATGCCCACGCCGCATTCACCCAGAAATTCGCCGCCAGCGTTTTCAATGCTGAAGGAGTCGTCGTAGTTGTCACGACCGTGAGCATAATCACTTTGGAATCGGGCAATGGGGATGGCGCTAACGCCTTCTTCGCTGGCCATCGTCGGCGCGTTTTCCGGCATATTGTCATAGTACAAGTCTACATTGTCATCATCAACCATCATGCTTCTGCGCCGGTTCAAAACAACGACAATGGCTGCAACCACCAGGGCCAGTACAACGAGCAAGGCTAAAATGGTACCGAGGTTAGCGCCTTCCTCAGCTGGCGGTGCCACCGGTTGCTCGCCTTCAACGCCGGTAGCCGGTAAAGCATCACATGCCTGCCCGCCACTTTGCACAATAGCAATGGCATTCAGGCGTTCCTGCGCACCAGGATCAGCCGTGCGGCTGCGCAGATCACAAATAGCGGCAGTGGCATTAGGCCAGGAATCAAGCGCGCGTGTGACAAGCGTTGTGTTTCCAGGCTGTAAGGAATAGGCGTCGGCAATTGTTTGCAGGTATACGTCCTGTTGCGCCTGATCCAGGTCTCCAGGCCCGGCACCGGTCCATTCCACGGGGAAGAGGTACCAGCCAAACAAAGTTTGACCAATGATCAGGCCAACAATAAACGCAATAAGGACGGACAACTCTGGTCGATTCTTTATAAAATCCATGTGGCACCTACCTTAAAATTGCCCCCATTTGGGACATTATGAAAATGACATAACATCCCCTCTGCAATTCGTATCTTACCATAACTGTTAAGTGCGTCAAGTTATGGGCGTATAGAAAGAAATCGTGGGAATTAGTCCAGAATCTCTTTTTGCGGGTTCCGTGGCTCCCACAAAATACGGCCATGCTCTCAATGCTTTTCCTCTGTTTTTGCCTGTGGTATACTTTTTTAAGGTAACCAGTGGCAGTAAAGGGGATTTTGTGGACGGCCGTTCAGCCCCAATTCCCTAAAATTCTACGCCAACTGTTCGGAGATTTAACACTGTGAAACATTTTCTTAGCATCGCTGATTTATCCCCTGATGAATTGCACAATTTGCTCGATTTAGCCCTTTCCTTAAAACAGGAATGGCAGAATGGTGGCAACAAACCCTTTCTAAAAGGGAAGAGCCTCGCTTTGGTCTTCCAAAAACCGTCGCTGCGCACCCGCGTTTCCTTTGAAATGGGCATGGTGCATCTCGGTGGGTACGCTCTTTATTTGTCGCCTACTGAGATCAAAATGGGCGGCCGTGAGAGCGTGGCCGATGTGGCCCGCGTGCTGTCTGGATATGTCGATGGCATCATGGCCCGCGTCTTTGAGCACGAGCACATTTTACAATTGGCCGAGCATGGTTCGGTTCCCATCATCAACGGCCTGTCTGACTATAACCATCCGGCCCAGGCTCTTGCCGATATTTTCACCGTTTTGGAGGCAAAAAAGCGGCTGGAAGGGTTAAAATTGGTCTATGTTGGGGATGGCAATAACGTAGCTCGTTCTTTATTATTTACCTGTATGAAGGTGGGTATGCATTTTGCCATCGCCACGCCGCCCAACTACACGCTTACGGAAGATGATTATGCGCTGGGCAAGCAGTTTAGCACAGCGGGGGCTTCTATAGAGGTGTATGAAGATCCAAGCAAAGCGGTGGCAGATGCAGATATTATCTATACTGATGTATGGACGAGTATGGGGCAAGAAGAGGAAACGGCCGTTCGCCTCAAAGTCTTTCCCCCATACCAGGTAAATCAACAGCTCGTCAATCTGGCAAAACCCGACTGCCTGGTAATGCACTGTTTACCCGCCCATCGCGGCGAGGAAATTACAGACGAGGTGGCCGACGGACCCAATTCCATCCTGTTTCCCCAGGCGGAAAACCGGATGCACGCCCAAAAGGCGATCCTTGTAGAGCTGTTGGGCAACAAAACGTAAGCGATTTTGTTTTTGCTGTCATACCCGCGCAGGCGAGTATCCATAGGGGCCATGAGTGGGTTCCTCCCTAGGCAGGAATGACAAAATTATTTTGGAGGCTTTGGCGTGGCAGGAAACCGTGCCCGATTCGAAGAAGCATTAAATCGAGGTCATTCACACAGCTGGGACCAAAATTGGCAGGAGGCGATCCAGGAGTTTCAAGACGCCATCACGGAGATTTCCAATGAACCGGCCCCTTATGCCGGGTTAGGTATGGCTTATCTGGAGCTCAACCAGCTTAAGGAAGCACTGGAAAATTACAAGCTGGCGGCACGCTTCTCCCGCGGCGATGTGATCTACCTGCGCCAGGTAGCCGATGTGCAGGAACGGCTGAACATGTATGGCGAAGCGGGCAAAACGTACATGGCCATCGGCGAGATTGAGTTGAACCGGCGGCGGCTGACCGAGGCGATGGACAACTGGAACCGGGCGGTGCGCCTGGAACCAGACTTGCTGCGTGCCCATCAACGGTTGGCTTCCATTTACGAACGACAAGGCTCGGTCCACAATGCCATCCGCGAATATTTGTCCATTGCCCGCATCCTCAATGCGCAAGGTGAAACCAGGAATGCCCTACAAGCGTGTCAGCTTGCCCTCAAGCTGGACCCGCGCAATGCCGAGGTGCTGACCGCCATTGAGCAGCTGCGCAGCGGCGAAAAACTGGCGGGCGAATCAGACTCCCCCACTTACCAATCTTCAGACAGCATCAGCGAAGTGGCGCAGCACATGGCCGCGGCGCTGCAAGAAAAATCAGGCAACGGCGCAGCCAAAGCCGCCGATGCCGCCAGCCCGGTGCAAGATGCCCGTCGTTTAGCTTCTGAAAAGCTGGCAGGGGATATCTTTGACGATGAAGATGTTGAGCTGAACGCGCAAACGCTCCAGCTAAGCACGCTCATCAGCAAGGCGCTGGATTTCCAAACGCGCAACATGACCAACGAAGCCATCAGCGCTTATGAAGAAGCGATGGGACTAGGGTTGGACAATACGGCCGCACACTTCAACCTCGGTTTACTCTACCAGGATAAGCTCCGCTTTGAGGACGCCATTCGCGAATTTGAGCTGTCGGTGAAGGA
This sequence comes from uncultured Anaerolineaceae bacterium, assembly GCA_937967805.1. The sequence goes on along the minus strand of CALBTC010000524.1, from coordinate 19,472 downwards.
CCACGATTTCCGGCTGGCCAGCCATTTTTCTTTAGGCGAATGCCACCGGGCGCGGGGACGCATAGAAAAAGCATTAGAGCATTTTATTAACGTGCTCAAGATTGTGGACCTGGCCACCGTGCAGCACAGCCAGGCAGACCGGCTGATTGAGCTGTATGAAAATCTGGCCGACAGCCTGATGGCTCAAGGAGAACGGGATCAAGCCTCCGCCTTTGCCAATGCGCTGGTGGAATTCCTGAGTCATAAGGGGTGGGAAGACAAGGCCAAAGAAGCCCGGGGTCGCTTGGACGCCATCTCCGACTCCGGCATGATGATTTTAGGCGATATGTTGACGGCCGGATCTGAGCAGGTGCTGGAATCGCTTTATTTGAGCCAGGAATATGCCAAGCGGGGCATGTATGATACGGCCATTGAAGAAACCTATCGTGCCATTCAACTATCTAACGATTACCTGCCGGCCCACATGCAGCTAGGAGAGCTGCTGGGGAAACAGGGCCGCCGCGAAACGGCCGCGCAAAAATTTGTCGCGGTAGCCGACACGTACCGTAACCGGGGAGACGTGAATGGTTCCATTATTTCTTATGAAAAAGCGGTGGAAATGACCCCGTTAGACCTGGCGGCTCGTGGCCGCTTGATTGATATGCTTAAGCAGCACGGCCAGATCGACCGCGCCCTGGAGCATTATATGGCGGTAGGCGACTCCTATTATCAGCTAGCGCAGGTGGACAAAGCACGCGAAACCTACCAGGAAGCGTTAAAATTGGCTCCGCGTGGCTCGGCTGAACACAATTGGAAGGCTCGCTTTTTGCGGCTGGCGGCCGAGATTGACATCCAGCGGTTTGATTGGCGACGAGCGCTGACGGCTTACAAAGAATTACGTGCGCTCGATCCCAATGACGAGCGCACGGCCATCACGCTGGTAGATCTATATTATAAAGTTGGGCAGCCGGTGAACGCGGTGGGTGAACTAGACAATTATTTAAAGCAGTTGGTGCGTGGCGGGCGCGGCGCCAAGGTTGTTGGTATTTTGGAAGATATGGTAAGGCAACGGCCGTCTGATAAAAACCTGGTTGACCGCCTGTCGCGCCTCTACTTGCAGCAAAAACGCCAGGCAGATGCCATTGAGCTGCTGGACAAGCTGGGTGAAGCACAACTGGAAGCCAATGAAACAGAAGCGGCTTACGCAACAATTGAAAAAATTCTGGCGTTAAATCCTCCCAATGCTGCCAGCTACCGCCAATTGTTAGCCCAATTACGGCCGCAAACATAGTACCCATCTATGAACGTCTTTTCTTGGGAGAGTTTTGCCAATGCACTGAACCGCTCCACTAATTTATGGATCAGTGTCATTGATATTTTGTTGGTAACGATCGTTATCTACAGCGCCTTTTTGCTCATTCGCGGCACACGCGCTGTCCAGGTACTGCGTGGCTTTGTCGGCTTAGCCTTAATTGTTCTGCTGCTCTCCGCCATACCTGGGCTGACTGCCTTTCGCCAACTGGTGAGCTGGATTTTACCGACGCTGCTGCTTTCTATCCCCATTATTTTCCAGCCGGAGCTAAGACGCGCCTTAGAGCAACTCGGCCGTACCGGCAGTTACTTTCGCTTTTTTCGCAAAAATGAGATTAGCCCGGTAGTCATCGCCGTCAAAGATGCCAGCATTCGTCTCTCGCAGCGGCGGCACGGCGCGCTCATCGTTTTTGAACGAGACACCGGTTTGCAGGAATATATCGACACCGGCATTTTGCTCAACGCTGAAGTGTCGCCCGACCTGTTACTAACCATCTTCAATAAAAACACCGAGCTGCATGACGGCGCCGTGATTATGCGAAACGACAAGCTGGCGGCTGCTGCCTGCGTCATGCCACTCTCCACCAGCAGCCTGACGGACCGGCAGATGGGGCTGCGCCATCGCGCCGCCCTGGGCATTAGCGAAGTGAGCGATGCTGTGGCGGTGGTCGTTTCAGAAGAAACGGGACAGGTATCGATTGCGCATAACGGCCGTGTCATTCGCCGCCAGGACCCCTCTAGGCTGGACGATATTTTGCACGCCTTTTTGTACAATCGGCAAAATAGCAAGAGGTCAGAGTCATGATGCGCCTGACCCGTTCCCTCATCGCCAATCTGGCAACGTTATTGCTCTCCTTCGTTTTGGCTGTCGTCATTTGGGTCAATGCCATGCAGGTAGAAGACCCGACGACTAGGCGCGCTTTACAAATCCCCGCCACCTTCATCGGTTTGCCAGAAGACGCGACCCGCATTAGCCCCGAAGATGACAATCCGCCGGTCCTCGTCTCTTACGAAGGACCAACTTCTATTGTGTCTGAATTAACCCAGGATGACTTTACGGCCATCATTGACTTGAGCGATGTGCCCCTAGGCAGTGATGTGTCGGTTCCCGTTACAATTCAGGCAGAAGACACACGGATCACGCTCGATGATCCTATTCCCGAAACGATGGAAGTGCACTTAGAAAGGCTGGTCACGCGGGAAATCGAAGTGGAGGCTGATATTCGGGGGGATGTGGCCCGGGGGCACACAATGGGCAATGTGCTTATTGATCCCCCCGTCATTGCCGTGACCGGTACCGAAAGCGAAGTTGAACGTCTGGACTTTGCCCAGGTTACCGTCTTTCTAAATGATGACACCCAAACCCGTATCGAAACGCCGCAGCCGCTTTTTTATGACCGGCAAGGCCGGGTAGCCAGCGTCAGCGGCTTGCAGCTCAGCACAGACCAGGTAGAAGTAACGATTCCCATCAATGAATCGGCCGATTTTGCCAACAAGCTGATTACGGCCGATATCATTGGCCAGGTTGCGCCGGGGTATCGCGTGCTGGGGGTCACTGTAGAACCTTCCAGCGTGTTGGTGACAGGGCGACCCACGCAACTTGCTTTGCCGTTCCGAGTGCAAACCGAGCCAATTGACATAACGGGTTTAACCGAAACGTTTCAGGACCAGGTCTCGTTGGTTTTGCCCGAAGGCATCTCCCTGGACAGCGTCACGGAAATTACGGTAACCGTGCAAATCGAACCTTTTTCCAGCACAAAGATATATAATCTACCGATTGAGCTTTTGGGTGTCGGCGAGGACCTGGAAGCGACCATTGAACCAGACACATTGCGGGTGGTGCTTTTTGGCCCCTCGCCGGTATTGGACACGTTAACAGAGCAGGAAGTACGGGTCTCTTTGGACCTTTTTGGTCTGGAACCTGGCGAATACTCGCTGGAACCAGATGTGGATGTGCCGGATCGCGGCCTGGAGTTGCGCTCCATTCAACCATCGGTTATTGACGTCATTATTTCTGAACCCATCACCCCAACAGATGAGTTTTCAGACATTGAATCGACGCGTTTAGGCGTTTTACATCGGCCGGTGACAACTCATGGTGGGGATACGGCCGTTCCTAACCTACACTTATCCACCAGCTTTGCCTGGCTGCCCAAATTCATTCTTTTTTAGCAGATAACTTATGACAGCAAAACCTTTAGTCGCGTTGGTCGGCAGGCCAAACGTGGGCAAATCAACTTTATTTAATCGCATTGTGGGCCGCCGCGTGGCGGTTGTATCTGAAACGGCCGGCACCACGCGTGACCGGCTTTACGCCGACAGCGAGTGGGGCGGCGTCGCCTTTTCGCTGGTCGACACGGGCGGCATTGAAGTCACCGCCGGCTGGCGCACGGAGCCGCTTTCTGAGGATTCGGAGCAGTTCTTGCCTTACATTCGCCAGCAGGCTGCCATTGCCATTCGCGATGCCGAGGTGGTGGTGCTGGTGGTGGACGGCCAGGTGGGCCTCACGGCCGCCGACCAGGAGGTGGCCGACATTTTGCGCCAATCGAATAAGCCGGTGCTGGTAGCCGCCAACAAGCTGGAATCGGCCAAGATGACCGATAATGTGTATGAGTTTTATGAGTTGGCACTAGGCGAGGTGTTCCCCATTTCGGCGCTGCACGGGTATGGTACGGGGGATTTGTTGGACGCGATTGTGACGGCCGTTCCCCCCATAACCCCGGATTATGATGCTGAAGACACCTCCATCAAGATCGCCATGCTGGGCCGCCCCAACGTGGGCAAATCCACCCTGGTAAACAAGCTCATCGGCGAAGAGCGGGTCATTGTCAGCGATATTCCCGGCACCACCCGCGACGCCATCGACACCAAAATTAAGTGGCACGGCCAGGAGTTCACCCTCATCGACACGGCGGGCATCCGGCGGCGCGGCAAAATCGACCCCGGCATCGAAAAGTACAGCGTGCTGCGCGCCATGAAAGCGCTCAAGCGGGCCGATGTGGTCCTTATGCTGCTCGATGCCGAAACGGGCATCATCGCCCAGGACGCCCACGTGGCCGGCATGATCACCGACGAGACTGCGGGGGCCATTGTGCTGGTCAACAAATGGGACGCCATCGAAAAAGACACGTATACAATGAAGGAGTACGAGGATAAAGTGCGGCAGGAGCTCAACTTTTTGCCCTACGTGCCGGTGCTGTTCATCTCGGCCAAGACGGGGCAGCGCGTCAGCCGCATTTTGCCTCATGTGGTGGACGTAAACGAGGCGCGCTACCAGCGCATCCCCACCAGCGCCCTGAACAAATTTATGCGCGATGCCATCACACAGCATCCACCGCCGGGCAGAGCCGGCAAGCGTACCAAGTTTTTCTACGTGACGCAGGCCAGCGTGGCCCCTCCCACCTTTGTCTTTTTTGTCAACAATCCAGACTGGCTCAATTTTGGCTACAAGCGCTTTTTGGAAAATCGGCTGCGGGAGCAGTGGCCGTTTACCGGCGTACCCATCCGGCTCTTCTTCCGCGCCCGCAGCGAAGACCGCTTTGGGAAGTAAACAGACAAAGCTTACGCCAACTTTTACCGTAAGAACTGCAAATTGGGCTCACCCGCCCAGATCACGTCCAGCAGCACCATATCGCGGTACAAATCTTCCGGGCTTTCGCTGCCGTCTACGGGCACGCGGCGGACTTCAGTGTCGTCCAGGCCGTCTTCCATGGCGGTATAGTAAATGGAACGGCCGTCCGCCGCAAAAAACACGCCGCGAAAGCCAAACTCCCCATCATCATCCAGCTCTGTCTCGGAACTATCTTCAGCCCAGGTAATGCTGTATAAGGCCCGGTCATCATCCTCATCTTCACGACCGAAGAAAATGAGGTGTTCGTCAGTTGCCGCTAAAATGGTGATAGACGACCATTCTTCCAGCAAGAAATAGCCATCTTCCGCTGCCAGGCTGGTTATGTACAGCGTATCGGTTCCCTCATCATCTGTCAGCTGTACCAGAAGCTGTTCGGCCGCTTCATTCATGTAAGTAAAGAGAACGTCGTGATCATCCGTCTCCAGCAGTTCAATCACCTCGCTGCCATCATTGCTGACGCTGAGCAAGACATCTTCATCATCATTCTCGGTTCGCAACAGAAAGCGATCTTCGGTAAGAAAGCCCATTAAACTAACGGACGGCTCCTCAGCTATTTCGGTCACCGTGCCTTCAGCCAGGTTGTAAACGAACGCCGCCATTTCATCGTCTTCCTCGGTAAGAAAAACAGCGTAGTCGCCATCCTCTGACTGACCCGCCAGCGTGATCTCTTCGGCTTCCAGCAGGGCATCACCAGCCGCGTTGATAAACAGTCCGACCTCATCATCATCTTCATCTAACATACCGACGGCGTAAACGGTTTCCCCATCTCCCAAAAAGCCGAAATTGTCGATGAAGGCAAACTCCTCGCCAAATTCTTCCTCCTCCTCAGCGCCGGGCTCAATCAGGAACATTTGCGCCTCGTCGCCGTCGAATTCAACATAGGCAAACAGGGTCAGTTCTTCGTTGTACCGCACGTTCCAAATATCTTCGGCCTCATCCAGGATAACGGTTTCATCCTCACCATCTGGCGATATCAACGTAACTGTAGTGCCATCGTCGCGGTCAAATTCAGACTGAACCGCACCATTTTCGTTTACAAAGCAAAGCTCGCCCCGAGCCAAACGCTCCGCCTCGGCACCATCCTGCGAAATATAGCAGCGGTAGTTGTCAAAATTTTCAGCTTCGATGAAATAAATGTCGTCAGCATCTGGCCCCATCTCAGCGAAAAGCCTGGCGTCAGCATCTGCCTCTAACACCTCGGCCGGTGCTTCATCGCCAATTTCCAGTTGCTCCACCCGAAGATCGTTTCCATCAACGTACCACAATAATATCCGGTTTGTTTCCGGTACAAAGGCGGCTAATTCGCTTTCAAAGAGAAAGGTTCTTTGCACATCTTCCGCCAGGGTTTGCCATTCGCTTTCTGCCTGACCTAGCTCAGCCAGGAAGATTTCAGCTTCTCCGTCATCATTAAACTCAGCCAGGAGCAGATGGTCGCCGGCAGAGCAGGCAGCCAGCAGGGCAACGGCCGTTAACAATAACAGTAAAATTGGCCAGGTTAGCGGGGTTTGTTTCTTGCGCATCATGTGTCCTCCTTCGTGGATCATCTTTTGCCGAAACAATCTTTTAATGGGCACTGTTTTAGGATGGAAACAAGCTACAGTGTAATTATTGCGCGGGGTTTGTGCAACCAGATTGCAAATGATTCAGGCAGGTTATGGTATCATCTATCGACTTTTGCCAAGGACGTGACCATGACTGACGATGCAACAACTTATTACGTACAAACCATGCCAGGGGTGGAAGAAATTGCCTGGCTAGAAATTCGGGACAAGCTGCCGGGGGCCAAATTTGGCGAAACGGTTTTTGCCAAAGAGCAAAACGGGCTGCTGCTGTTTAGCTACCCTGGTGACGTTGAGGATTTGTTCCAGCTGCGCACGGTGGAGGATGTGTTTGTGATGGCCCTCTCTATTGAAAAGGTGCCGCGCACCCGGCAGGTGCTGTCACAAATTACGGAACTGGTGAGCGAAACGGCCGTCTTCCAACACGCTATCGACATCGCCATGCCCATCCGCAAGCAAGCGGGACGGCCGTCTTACCGGGTGATTAGTCGCCTGTACGGCAGCCACGAGATTTACCGCAAGGAGCTGGGGGAAGCGGTGGAGCGCGGCATGAACAACCGCTACCCGCGCTGGCGGCTGGTAGATGATCACGCCCGGCTGGAAATCTGGATCAATTTACTGGGCTCGCGCCTGGTGGGCGGCATCCGCCTGACCGACCGCACAACGCGCCATCGGTTTAATAAGCCGGTGGAGCTGAAAGCGGCGTTACGGCCGTCTGTGGCCGCCGCCATGATTCACCTGACCCAGCCAGAAGATGATGACGTTTTCCTGGACCCGATGTGCGGCAGCGGCACGTTACTGATGGAGCGGCGCTTTGGCGGCGCTTACGGCCAGATGATTGCCGCAGACATCGTGCGCGACCACGTGTGGGCCACGCGGCAAAATGTAGAGGCCCTGCGCAAGGAGTCACCAAGCCAATTCAGCACCCTGCACGCCAACGCCACCCAACTGCCGCTGGCCGCGGGCAGCATCAGCAAGGTGGCCACCAATTTGCCATTCGGCAAACAAATCGGTTCGCCCAAGGCGCTCAAGAAGCTGTATCCAGCGTTTTTTGGGGAATTGGAACGGGTGTTGGGGGGAAACGGCCGTGCCGTCATCCTCAGCAGCGAATATGATCTGGTAAAAGATGCCGTACGCGTCTGCCCTGGTCTGGAAATTTTGACAGGATACTCCATCGCCGTCCTGGGCCAGTGGGGCAGAATCTACATCATGCGCCGCACTTAAAAAGCGGTAAATCATCAAAGATTTCGCAGATTTGCCAGATTTTTTTAATCTTTTCAATCTGCGAAATCTGCTGATTCAAAATCTCCTCCAACAATTACTCAACGTCTGGCGGCTGAATGTCGATCAGCTCGTCGTAGTGGGAAATATCAACCTGCCAGATGCTCTCCTGTTCCTCGTGGTTCGGCTCCGGCTCGCGCACCACAATGCGCACCAGTTCAAATGTTTCCGGCCGAATCCAGAGCTGAATAGCTACCTGTTCCGGACCAATAAGGAAGCCGCTCATCTGGTAGATGTTGGTGCCGTCGGCAACGGCCGTTACGCTGTAAAGCAGTTCATCCGGCCCTTCACTCTCTGCCAGATTTTCCGGCTCGGCCAGAGCCACCTGCGCCAAATCGGCCAGCAGCACCGCCTGGATGCCGATGTCGTCGTCGAACAGCACGGCCGGATTAAAGCCCCAGTTAGGCGGCAGTTCTTCCCAGTCACCTGTGACCACGTTGGTTTGCCACTGAATTTCGGCCACGCTAATCACGTCCACATCGGTAATGATGCCGGGGCCGATGACCCGCACTGTGGCCAGAGCGCGGTCCGGGGCCACAAACGCCCCCCGCGCCCGCCGGAAGGACAGCGTTTCGCCCGGATCGAGGTAAGCCGGCGCGCCGTCCCGCTCGATGGTGAATTGGAAGCCGTCGCTGTTACGCATCCGTTCGGCCGAAAGCTGCACCAGCTCCTCGGCGCTGATTTCGGGCAGGGAGGGTTGGCAGGCGATAGTGGTAATGAGGAGGAAAAGTAAGATGAGGAAAGTGTGGGTTCGGGACGGCCGTTCGCATACTTCGGCTTTGCTCAGCACGAGCCTGAGGATGCTCACTCCTCGTTGGCGTAAGAATAATCGCATTATTGCTAGCTCCAATCTCTGTCAATCTCAATAAGTGTGTTGTCATCGTGTACGTAATTGCGATAGCTGGAATAAGGGTAGGCATCCAGTTCATCAACAATGCCAGCCCGAATCGGATTGCGGTGAATGTAGTTCAGCTTTTGCCGTAGGAATTTTTCAGTGTAAATGATCTTGTCCCAGAAGCTGTCTTGCCAAACCTTGTTCTCGCTACGTCCAGTTTCTTGACCTGCCTGGGTAAATGCAATCAACAAGTCCTGGCGATTTTCCACCTCCGCCTGCCGGATAATACGTTTAGCTGTAAATGTCTTGTAATCTCGCATGATGTCCGAAATGGTATAACTACCAAAAGGCTGAATGAGCAGATGAATGTGATCAGGCATAATCACATAGCCCAAAATCTTGAACTTCTGCTTATACCGATAATAGTTCAAGCTATCCAGCAACGGAATTATGAAAGCGGGCTTCGTAAACAATCGCAATCGCTAATACACAACCACTGTCACAAAATAAATGTATCCGTCTTCAGTCATTTGTCACCTTATACATCTTCCGGCGGAGTGCGCACGCCCACGTGCGCGCTGCGCTGTGGAAACAAACCGGGCACGGGGCGTGCCCTACTCCTCCTTTTGAGGGATTTGGTTGAGGCGGGATTGGAGGTTGGCTACGGCCGTTTCCCATTCCCCATATTCATCACTTTCCAGCCACAGCTCCCGCAGTTCCGATTTGGCCAACACGCGAGCCACCGCTTTGCGGGCCATCGCGACGTATTCCGGCTTTACCGGCATCGGGCTGTTTTCTGCCAGCCATTCGGCCAGCTCTTCGGGTGGATCGTCGGGCGGGAAGCCCGCGGCCGCGGCGACGCACTCAGCTGCGGCCAGCACCTCGCTGGCTTCATCGGCGTCCAGCTCATCGACTGCCTGCATGGCCGCCACACCCGCCAGCGTGCGGTCGATCAGGCGAAAATCATTCTCGCCAAAATCGTACAGCCAATCTAATGCAGCATCATTTTCAAAATTACCGGGACCCCATGCTCCCATAGGTAGCTCCTTTTCTTAACGCAGAGGCGCGGAGGCGCAGAGAAGTGAAGAGAAAAACTTGATACACCATGACGACACCATAAACGATATTTTTTTCGCTTTTCTAGAAACTTTGCTTGTCATTCCGACCAGAGTGAGGAATCTTTCCACTTAGGTCTAAAGATTCCTCGTCGCTTTGCTCGCTTGGAATGACGCTGTCCTGCTGTTATAGATTCTACGCTTCGCGTTTGTCGCGGGGAATTTTGAGCTTGGCTTCGATGAACGCCTCGCGCGGCAGGTTGAGGGTGCGGGCAATGGCCCGGATTTCCTCAATTTCATCGTAAGCCGCCAGGCCATCTGCGGCGGCGACGGCAAAGAGTACGTCCAAAAAGTGCCGCCGCTCGTCGGGCGTGGTGTGACCGGCAAACTGGCGCACGGCCCGGTGATGGTCCAGCTTTTTGGCCGCTTCAGACACGGCGACTTCGGTGATGAATACGGCCGCAGCCTCATCCACCTCCCAATGCGTTTGCAGCGCCTGCACCATCGCGTCAAACTCCGCCTCAGACACGCCCTCATCGACGTGGGCTACCTTGGCCATCAGCCCGCCGGCCAGGCTCAGCTTGCGCAGCGTCGCCTCGGGCATATCCAGCTCCGACTGCGCCACGTTCAAACGATGGCTGACGGCGTAAAACACCTTGTTCTTGACAAAATCTTCAAAAAATTGTTCGCGATTGGGGGCGTCGGCAACGGCCGTTCGCCGGGCCATTGCCCCACCCACCATGCGGCCAAGCTGCATAAACAGGTTCAAGTTCACCTCATCCATCGCCTGCTTCACCTCATTAACGACCGCCTCTTCTTCGGGAGAGATGTCACCGTCGATGTGGACCATATCGTCCAGCGCCTGGCGCACCAACTGCCGGTCACGCGGCGAGCGCAGCGCGTTTTGCAAATCGGCAATCAGCCGGGCGCGCTCCGCCTCGTCGATGGGCTGGTCGATGTACATTTCCAGCCGGGCCCACTCCTGGCCACTCATTTGTAAGCCGCCATCCCGCCCGGCGCGCGGCAGTTGAAAGAGCAAATCTTTGAGGCTGTTCACCTCTTCGTGGCTCACCCGGCCATCGGCCCAGGCAGCGGCAATAATCACTTTAGCGAGGGTAAAAATAAGGTTGCGATCAGACATGATAATTTCCTAAAATGGGCAAACTTTTAGTGATACTTTTGCAAATCTTACCGTGGAGGCGCAGAGAACACTGAGTTTTTCTCGGCGGGCTTTGCGACTTTGCGTGAGGCTGTTTTCAGAGGGGACGGCACCAACTGCCGTTGACCACCATGAATTAAAATGGAACGCTGATTTACCTGATTCCCATGATCATTTTTATCAGGCGAATCAGGGGAATCTGCGTCCTATTCTCGAAGGAGCGCACAAAAAAACCTGCGCCGATCTGCGGCTGAGTTCTGTTTAGCTGCGGCGGGAACGGCCGCGTGAACGCCGCCGCTTCTTTTTTGATGGGCCCGAGGACTCCAAACGTTCCGGCTCATCTTCTTCCACCAGGGCGGGCGGCGTGTGCAGCGACTGCTGGTACAGGTCATCCAGCAGCATGGCGATAAGCTGCACGCCGTCTTCATCGTTGGCCAGCTCTTTGACCATAGGTACAAAGCGCTGCAATCGCTCCACTTTGAGCTTGTCTCGCTCGCGCATCTGGGCCTCCAGGCGCACGATCATCCGTTCGGCGACCACTTTGGCCAGCGTCGCTTCGTCAGGAGACGGCCGTTCCTCAAACTCAATGTTGTACTGCTTGGCGATACGCTTTAGCTGCACCTGCTCTGTAAAATCGCCCACCAGCGAAATGGCTGTGCCCGCCGCCCCGGCCCGCCCGGTGCGCCCGGCGCGGTGAATGTAAATTTCCGGGTCTTCCGGTAGTTCGTACTGGAACACGTGAGACAGGTCGGAGATGTCGATGCCCCGTGCGGCAACATCCGTGGCGACGCAAAAGCGCAGCTTGCCCTGACGCAGCTTGTCCATTACCTTCTCCCGATCTTTTTGCGGCAAATCGCCGCTGAGTTCGTCGGCATTGTAGCCAAAGCGCTGCAAGACCACGGCAATGTAATGCACCCGCTGCTTGGTATTGCAAAAGATGATGGCCGAATCGGGATTTTCCAGCTCGATGAGCCGGATCAGCGCCCGGTCTTTTTCCATCGGCGGCACGGTAACAGTTTGGTGCGAAGTGTCGGCCACGTGCACATGGTCGCGGCTCAGGCTGAGGAAGTCCGGCTTGTGCATAAATTGGCGGGCCAGGCTGCGCACCGTGGGGGGGAAGGTGGCGGAGAACATGCAAGTGTATACTTTTTTGTCCGGCAAATATTCCTGCACCCGGCGCATGTCGGGGTAAAAGCCCATGCTGAGCATCCGGTCGGCTTCGTCAAAGACCAGCACCTTGAGCTTTTTCAACGACATGGAACCACGCAACAAATGGTCCAGCACGCGCCCTGGCGTACCCACCACCAAATGGGTGCCTTCACGCAAAGCTTTAAGCTGGGGACCGTAACCGACGCCGCCGTAAACGGCCGTTACCCGCAGCCCCGTATCGCCAAACAATATTTTGGCTTCATCCACTACCTGCTTGGCCAACTCCCGCGTGGGCACCAGCACCAGCGCCTGGGTATCGTCCTGGTAGCGATTCACCAGCTCCATAATGGGCATGATGAACGCCCCGGTTTTGCCGCTGCCGGTGCGCGCCTGCACCATGAGCGGCCGTCCGGCCATAAGGTAAGGCATCGCTTTCGACTGCACCGGCGTCAGGCTGGTCCAGCCGGCGCGGGCAACGGCTTCGCTCATCCGCGGCGGCAAATGCTCCATGCGCACCGAGGGAAGCCTGTTTTCCGGTTCTTCAATTTCGTCTTCCTGCTCCAGGTCACTGCTGTTTGGCTCGTTCATTTCTTCTTCTGCGTTGTCGATTATTTCTGTTTCACTCATGGGATCGAGTCTAGCGCAAAACGGCCGTTTCCGCACCTTCTTTAATCTCTTGCCGAAGAAGGCCCTAAGGGTTTGTGGCTTCTTAAATTGAACCTCTCATTTGTCAAACCCTTAGGGTGTATGCCCTCAATCCCGTCGCAAGGGCAAGCTGCAACACCGAAACGATCCGCCGGTCTTGGGCGGATCGTCAAAGGGCAGTTCAATCACCTCCAGGCCGCGCTGCCGCATTTCGGCATTGACCCGGCCGGCGCAGGTGCGGGCAATCACCTGGGTGGGCGAGATAGAGAGTACGTTAGTCGCCAAAATTTGCTGCTCCGTCTTTGTCACTTCAATCAAATTGTACTGTTCGGCAATGGCGGCAGGCATCTCTGCCAGTCCGTTGGGGTAAATGAGGGCGCTTCGTTGGCCCACGGGGACAAAGCTGCAATCGAGGTGCAGCACGTTTTCGCCGTCGGCCAGCTGCTTGAGCGGTACAGGAATCACCTCGAAGTGGGGAAAACGGCTGGCCAAATAGGCAGCCCCTTCCGGCCCGGTGCGCTGGCTGAGACCGACAAAGATACGGCCGTTATCCACAATCACATCCCCCCCTTCCAACACAATCTCATCCGGCACCTTGATCACGCGCCGGGTGTGCATTTGGTCCAGAATGGGCAGCAGGCCCAGCCACTCTTCGCGGCGGCTCTCGCGCGCCATCTGCGTCACCACAAACGTGTCGCCAATCACCACGCCGATGTCGCGGGTCATGAGCTGGTCCGGCACGCCGTCCAGCGGCTCCGGCTGCAGCACCTCAACGCCGTGGCTGGTCAACGTTTCTTTGAAGCAGCCCAGATCTGCCATTACCCCCTCACGCGTGGGGCGGTCGGGGCCAAAATAATATTGCTTTTGGGTTTCGTTAATGATTGCCGGGGGAACTTGATGAAAGTTGTCGGGATAACCGATGATAACGGAACGCAGACGGCCGGTTTCTGACGTGACGCAAAGGGTGTGCATGACGGGTTGCCTCCATGTTGTTCAGCGAGTTGTGGTGGTGGGTTAGGCCACGCTTAATATGATATGGAGACGGGAACGGCCGTCAAGTAGCTATTTCCAGGACTGGCAGTCCTACCGCCCATAAAACCAGTCGAGTTTAAGTTCAGGACTGCCAGTCCTTGATTACACCACCTGCCAGGCGCAAAAAATCAGCAGCCCCAAATACGAAATGGTGGCCAGCAGCGACGGCCGTTTGGTCAAAAACCAGACGCGCGGCGGGGCAAATAACAAAACTAGCAGCACAAACGCGCCAATTGCACCCGGCCAGCCGCTGAACAGATTGGTGGATTGGAGAACGGCCGTTCCCAGCAGCACCATCCCGTTTACTCCCAGCAGACCCAGCAGCGCCAGCCCGGCGTAGTTGCGCGACCCTTCCTCAATGGTCACCCGCACCGAGGCGCTGAGCACCAGCACGTAAAACAGCGTGGCGGCAATCCATGCTCCCGGCCCGTACACAAAAAAGGCGGAAGATTCCCCCGCGCCCAGGATGCGATCATCGGCCACAAAGATGGATTCCCAGTAACCTAGCTGCTGCAAAATGAGCACCGCCAGCACCAGGGCAAAAAAGATGGCCAGCAGCCGCATGGTGATCGTTTGCGTCAGCCAGGCTGGCAGGCGGGAAACGCGCTCGGCATCGGCGGCGGGTTCCAGTTTGCGGATGAGGTATACGGCCGTACAATACACCACAAACGCCCCACCAAGGATCAGCACATTGAACGTCGCCGGCTCGGCAAACGGCCCCGACAGCGTCGGCAGCAGCAAAATCAGTCCGGCCACGCCGGCCGCATCCGCCAGCAGCGGCAGAATCGTTAAAAATCGTTGTTTTTGCTTCACAAATCTCCTTCGAAAATAGCTTCACGCAAAGTCGCAAAGACCGTTTGGCGCACTTGGCGGCTTGGCGTGAAACTTTCATTCATGGTGTTGAGCTTACGCTCATGTCGTCTCCTCTCAATTCGGTCGTGATCTTAGCAGAATCCTGGAAAAAGCAACCACGAATATGACGAATAGACGAATAACACGAATTGAAATCAGATTATTCGTCCTATTCGTCAATTCGTGCCATTCGTGATAAATCTTTTTCTACACAGCCAAACGCCTTGCCAACCGCAAGGCAATCCACTAATCTTTAAACCGAAATCTGCGCCAATCTGCGTAATCTGCGGATTTTAAAAAGGACAACGTATGAGTGAGTCGTTTCCCCCACCAGGATTTGTGAAGACGAAATCGGCCGTTTCGGGGATTGAAGTGTACATGCCGCGCCCGCCGGAGGAAGACGGCCGTGCAGTCATCGATTTTCGCTGCCCGCACTGCGACGGGGCCACCGGCTACAGCACCGACGACGGCGGCCTCACCTGCTCCTTCTGCGGCTACCATGAAGCGCCGCAGGTTGAAGTAGTCGGCAAGGGAGCCCAAGAGTTTGAGTTCACCGTGGAAACGGTTAAACGCGCAACCAACGGCTGGGGCGCAGAGCGCAAAGAACTGGTGTGCAGCAGCTGCGCAGCCCACACCACGCTGTCCACCGAGATGCTCAGCCACACCTGCCCCTTTTGCGGCTCCAACGCCGTGGTGCAAACCCGCGCCCCGCAGGACGTGCTGCGTCCTCGCTTTCTTGTGCCGTTTGCCACCACCACGGAAGATTGCCGCCGGATAACGGCCGAATGGCTGCAAAACAGTTGGATGCTGCCCAAAGATTTACAAAAGCTGGCCCGCAGCACCGAGTACACGCCCATCTACATCCCGTTCTGGACCTTCGATGCCCGCACCCAGGCAAGCTGGCGGGCCGAAGTGCACAACACCGACGCCAACCGCCGCCGCCATTCTGCGCCAAACTGGAAGTGGGAACGGCCGTTCCTCCTAAAAATCAGCAACCGCGACGGCAAACAGTGGGATTGGGAATCTGGCCAGGTAAACTTCTTCACCGATGACCTGATTGTTTCCGGCAGCAGCCAGCTCAGCCTGACCCTGCTCAAGCAGATGGGCAGCTACCGGCTGGGCGACCTGGTGCCCTATGACCCCACCTTTCTCGCCGGGCTGTCCGCCCAGGCATATGATGTGGATCTGGAAACCGCCTGGGAACGCGCCCGCAAGCTGATGCGCGCCCGCACCAAAGAAGCGTGCCAGGAGCAGGCCAGCGCCAGAGCCATGCGCAACTTCAGCATGAACCTGGAGTTCAGCGAGGAAAGCTGGCGCTACATTTTGCTGCCGCTCTACCTGGCCACCTACCGCTACGGCGACAAACTGTTCCAGGTGATGGTAAATGGCCAGACGGGCGTCATTGCCGGGCAGCGGCCGGTGGATTGGCAGCGGGTAGGCTGGACGCTGGCGGCGGCCTTTTTGCCCGCGCTGATGTTTGCCCTGGCTGCCGCTTTGCTGCTGGCCTACGAGTACAGCATTGGCGGCCTGTTTGGCCTGCTGGCCGGGGTGAGTCTGGTTGTCTGGCTGGTGTTTGTGATTGATACGCTGCGCAAGGCAGGGAAAATGGCCAACGCGTGATTAATTGTGAATGGTGAATTGTGAATAGTGAATTGGGAATGGATGACGCTCAATGGTTGAGCGGTTGGGGAGATGGTTGGGTGTTGGAAGGATGTGCCGGTTGCAATGGCGTGTTTGTGCTGCCGCCGCAGAAGGTAAGCCAGCGCTGCCCGTTTTGCGGGCAGGCGGCACTGGCGCAAATGGACCCTACCGATGACCGCCCCGTTTACACGCAGCCGCCGGAACTGGTGGTTCCGTTCCATGCGGCGGAGAGCGAGCTGCGTGCAGGTTTGAGCAAGTTTGCCAAAAGCATCTGGCTGGCCCCGGCCGATCTCAACGAAGGCACGCTGCTAAGCCGAATGCAGCCGGTTTACCTGCCGCTGTGGCTGGTCGATGTCCAGGTGCAGGGCGAATGGCAGGCAGAAATGGGTTTTGATTATGAGATTGTGAGCCATCGCGAAGAATATCAGCACAATAAGTGGCAGACGGAACGGGTGAAGGAACAGCGCGTGCGCTGGGAGCCACGCCTGGGGCGGCTCAATCGCCGGTATGACAACCAGGCGGCCCCTGCCCTGGAAGAGCAGGAACAGGTAGAAGCAAAAATCGGCCGTTTTGACCTGTCAAAATCGAGGCCGTTCCAACCAGGCGACCTGGCAAGCAAGATTGTGCATTTGCCCAACCGCCCGCCGGAGGATGCCTGGAATGAGGCAGAGGTGGCGTTAAAAACGGCCGTCGCCCAGGATTGCCTTCTGGCCAGCAAAGCAGACCACATTCGCGATTTCAAATGGTCCCCCCGCTTTGCCCACCGGCAGTGGACGCAACTGTTGCTGCCCCTCTACACTAGCTACTATTTGGACGACGAAAACCGGGCGCAAATGGTGCTGCTGCATGGGCAAAGCGGCAGGCTGCACGGGGCTAAACGGGCCTCCATGAAGCGCGCCCGCCGCGTGGCCGGGATCATCTTAGTGGTTGCGGCCGTTTTGCTGCTGCTCACCCTCGTGCTGCTGGGACTGGGTTTTACGGTGGCGGATGATGCCCTGGCCTGGGCCGGACTGGTTGGGGTGTTGGCGGTGGGTGTGGGGGGAACGGCCGTTATTCCCCCCCTGTACGCCTGGTACGTCAACAACGTACTTGCCAAGGCGTGATAAACAGCAAGAAAAAAATCAAAGATAACGCAGATTGAAATGATTTTATCAGTCTGCCAGATGTCACCCGGTGCCTGTGACATTTGTCAACAGTTGCTAAATTCGATTGACGCTCCGTTTTGCGCTTTGTATAATCTCCCACAGCTACATAGTTTTGCATAGATTTTTGCGATTTTACGATGATTTCAGGCACGCTTTATGACTAACTTTCTCCCCGAAACCGAGCAGTGGCTCTCCCTATCCGATGCAGCTTCTTTGCTGGGGGTTCACGCCACCACGCTGCGGCGCTGGGCCGATAATGGGCAAATTCCCTTTATGCTTACCCCCGGCGGGCATCGCCGTTTTGCCATGTCTGATCTTAATCGCTTTGCCAGCAGCCGGCGGCAGGCCCAATCACCCAGCAGCATTGAGCAGCTTTGGGCTGAGAAAGCGTTAACCCAAACGCGCCAGACGATTACCGCCCACAAAGATGATGCCTGGCTGGCTCAATATGATGATCAGATGCGGGAAGAACATCGCCTGCTAGGGCGTCGCCTGATGGGTCTAACGCTGCAATACATTTCTGATCCGGAAGCCAACGGCAGCCTACTCAACCAGGCAGAAGAAATTGGCCAGGAATACGGCCGTCTCTGCCACGAGACGGATATGCCACTGACCCGCGCGCTGCAAACGACGCTGATGTTTCGCGATATGCTGGTAGACACCGCGTTTCAGCTGCCCAACTCCGCTTCCATCAAGCCAGAGGCCAACCTGCGGCTGATGCGGCGCATCAATGAGCTGCTCAACGTGGTGCATCTGGCCATCGCGCACAGCTACGAACAAGAATCATAAAGCAGACCTTTTTCAAAATAACCTTACGCAATTTAATACCAGTTCTTCAGGAAGCCGGGATGTGCTGCTACGGCCGTTCCTCCCGCTCGCCTGCCCAAGGAAATATTTGTGATGAATCAGCAAAAAGTTGAGATTGTAATTATTGGCGGCGGCATCTCCGGCCTCTCCACCGCCTACTACTTGGAAAAAGAAGCGGCGCGGCACAATCTGGCCATCCACACCACCGTTTTAGAAAAAGAAGCCACGTTGGGCGGCAAGATTGCCACTCAGCGGCAGGACGGCTTCATTTTTGAAGGTGGCCCAGAATCGTTTGTGACGCGCAAGCCGGAAGCGTGGGAGCTGTGCCAGGAGCTGGGGCTGCAAGACCGGCTGGTGGGCACCACGCGCTCCGGCAAAAATTATGTGCTGCACAACGGCCGTCCCGCCATTGTGCCCGACGGCCCCCGCAGTTTCCTCTCCACACCGCTGCTATCTCTCAGCGGCAAGCTGCGTTTGCTAAAGGAGCCGTTTGTTTCACCACGCACCGACCCATCCGACGAGTCGCTGGGCAGCTTTTTGCGCCGCCGCCTGGGGGACGAGATGGTGGACAACATCGTCAAGCCGGCCATCGGCAGCGTTTATCTGGGCGACGTAGACGAGATGAGCGTGCAGGTGTCGTTCGGCCGTTTTGCCGAGATGGAGCAGCAGCACGGCAGCGTCGTCAAGGGGATGTTTGCCATGATGAAGGAGAAGCGGGCCGAGCGCAAAGCAACTGGCGCGCCGCGTCCGCCCAAAAAGCCGGCGTTTGCGACACTGCAAAATGGTTTGATGGAGCTGATAAACAGGTTGGCTGAGCAAATTGAGGGTGAGATTTTGCGGGAAACGGCCGTTACCAACCTGAGCCACAATCCCACCAACGCTCAACTATACAAAGTGGAACTGAGTGACGGCCGTTTGTTAAACGCCGACATGGTTATTTTAACCACACCCACCTTTGTGATGGCTGATTTGTTGGCAGGGGTGGTGGAAACGGCCGTCACCGACCAGCTCCGCGCCATTCCCTACAACCCCGTCACCACTGTGAATATGGCCTTCAACCGCAGCGACATTGAAAACCCGTTTGATGGCTTTGGCGTCGTTGTTCCCGAGAGCGAAACGTCGCAGCTGCTGGCCGTTGAGGGGATGTCGGCCAAGTTCCCCCACCGCGCGCCGGACGATCAGTTTGTTTTGCGCGCCTTCGTTGGCGGACAAAAGCAGCCCGAACTGGCCGATTTGCCCGAGGCCGAACTCATCAGCCTGGTGCGGCAGGAGCTGACCAGCATTTTTGGCATCACCGCCGAGCCGACGCAGATTCACATTCAGCGCTGGCTGCCGGCCAACCCGCAGCCGCCCGTCGGCCACCTGGCGATGATTGCCGAGGTTGAGCGCAA
>CALBTC010000523.1 GCA_937967805.1 uncultured Anaerolineaceae bacterium | reverse complement strand
CCGCCTGGTTGGCAGGCCCCACAATATCGTTGCCGCCATCCCACCAATGAACGCCTAATTTTTCATAGACGATGCGAATCATGCCCAAGTTTTCTGGCTGGGCATCCTCAATGCGAATCTCACCGCCGGTGACGGCCGCTGCGCCGATAAAGCTGCCCACCTCCATAAAATCAGAACCAATGCGATAGTCGCCACCGTGCAGGCGATCCACACCTTGAATGGTAAGCCGGTTGCTGCCGACGCCTTCAATTTTGGCGCCCAGGCTGTTGAGGAAGTGGCACAGATCGCGCACATGGGGTTCGCAGGCAGCGTTGTCGATGATGGTTTCGCCCCTGGCCAACACGGCGGCCATCACGCTGTTTTCCGTGGCGGTGACGCTTGCTTCCGGCAGCAGCAGGTAACCCGCACCTTTAAGCCCGTCGGCGTTCATGTGGAATTGGCCGCGTTCTTTCATTTCTACGGCCGTTCCCAAAGCCTCCAATGCGCGAATGTGGGTGTCTAACGGCCGTCCACCAATCACGTCCCCACCCGGCAGCGGCAGCGTCACCTGCCCCATGCGGGCCAGCATCGGTCCTGAAAAAACAAACGAAGCCCGGATTTTACTGGCCAGGGTGCTGTCCAGCTCCGTCTTGTGTACGTTGGCCGCATGAATGCGCCAACTGCCGTTTCCCAAATCAGTCACCTCTGCACCCAAATCGGCCAGCAAATCCAGGGTGAAGTTGACGTCTTGAATGCGGGGAATATTGTGCAGCACAATCGGTTCATCGCTTAGCAGGCAAGCAGGCAGCAGCTTGATGGCCGCATTTTTATTGCCACTGGCCGTCACCGTCCCGCTCAGGGTATGTCCACCTTCAATGATAAATCGTTCCATTTTCCTTTCCTTTCCCGCGTAATCATAGATCCTCAGGGTCGGCCGCTCAACTGACGAACCAGTAACGTGCAAACCCTTAGGGTCTCTCCAAAGACTCTGAAGGAATAGCCGAATTCTAACGGGCAGATTCCAGGCGTACAAATAAGGATTATGAATGCTCACTCGCAGCTTAATCAACGCCGGCTTGTCCCAGCCTGGGTCAATCGGTAAACTTTACCCATGCCAATGATCCGGTTACCACACGCCCATCTTTTTTATGCCCGGCATCAACCCAAAGACGCACGCCAATCACTGCTGCTGATTCATGGCGCGGGCGGATCGCATCTGTCGTGGCCGGCCGAACTGCGCCGCCTGCCCCAAACGGCCGTTTACGCTCTGGACTTAGCCGGACACGGCCGTTCCCACCTCCCCGGCCGCAGCACCATTGAGGCATACACCCAGGACGTGCTCGATTTTATCGACGCGCTCAAGCTGGAAAACGTGGTGGTGCTGGGGCATTCCATGGGTGGCGCCATTGCCCAAATGGTAGGATTGGCTCATTCAGCAAAAGTAACTGGACTTGTTCTGGTAGCGACCGGGGCCAGGCTTCGTGTCTCTCCAAACATTCTGGCAGCGATTCAGGACGATTACGAAGCAGCGGTTGAGTTGCTCAACCATTTTTACTGGGGAGGCAGTCAGGAACCGGCTGTCGAGGCCGCCAATCGCCGCACCATGTTGGCCTGCCCGCCAGAGGTAATGCTGAACGATTTTCTGGCCTGCGACCGGTTTGATGTGCGGCACCGCCTGGCGGAGATCACCCTGCCCACGCTGGTCATCAGCGGCAGCGCTGACCAGATGACGCCGCCCAAATTTGGCCAATTCCTGGCGGACCAGCTACCTCAGGCAGAGTTTGCCCTGCTTGAGCAGGCAGGCCACATGATGACGCTGGAATGTGCGAAGCAGGTGGCTCAATTGGTGTACGACTTCCTGGGGAAAGTTGGGGAGGCATAAAAAAACGGCCGCTTCTTGGTAGAAACGGCCGTCTGTATCATACTTATTACTTTGCTGTCATGCCTGCCTTCGCAGGCATCCATCTTCTGGATTCCCGCCTTCGCGGGAATGACAAGTGAAGAAAATTTGTGTAGCGAGACATTAACTCAAAACAACGTGTCGTTTAGACAAAACCCCGGCCATTGTTTGAAACAATTCATCGGCCGTAAACGGTTTGGGCAATGAGCCATCGGCCAAACTGCGCAGGCCGCTAACCAGTTCATTGTTGCTGGCCCCGCTGGAAATAGCAATGATCGGAATCGACTTGGTGGCGTCGGACTGCCGCAGTTGCTTGGCGGCGGAATAGCCATCCAACACCGGCATTTCGGCATCCATCAATACCACGTCGGGATGTTCTGCCTGGGCCAGCGCCAGGCCGTCTGCACCATTTTCTGCCTGCAAAACGCGGGCCGTGGGGTAAGCCATTGTCAAGAAATCGGTAAGGACCATGCGTACGGCCGTATTATCATCTACCACTAAAACCGCTTTCATCTTGTCACTCCTTCTATCACTAAAGACACCAATCAAAACATATCAATCGTTGGCTAACCTAACTCTCTTTAGTATGTCGGAAGAAACGGCCGTTTGCTGTGAAGCATCCCGCAGCCGATTCGATCAAGGTGCTACAGGCTAACTGTTGAGTAATCACATAATCTTAAGTAACCTAATTTACAGGCAATTTCTGGCAAATGCTCTAACCAGATTATGCTTTTAACAGTTCGCGCAGCCGCGGCGCTATGGCCTGCATTGCCAGGCCGCGATGGCTTATTTGGTGCTTTTGGGAAGGAGGCAATTGCGCCATTGTTTTATCGAATTGGGGCAGGTAGAAAACAGGATCATAGCCAAAACCCTTGTCGCCGGCCGGTGCTTGGGCAATACGTCCCTCACACACGCCTTCAGATTCGCCCAAAATGGTGCCGTCCGGCGCCGCCAGCACGATGACACAGCGAAAGCGGGCGGTGCGCTGCGGATCGGGTTTGGCTTTGATGTCGTTGAGTAGTTTTTGGTAGCGTTGCACGGCCGTTAACCCCTCGCCCCCATACCGCGCCGTGTACACACCCGGCGCACCGTCTAACGCGTCTACCTCCAGGCCAGAATCGTCTGCCAACGTTAGCAATCCCGTTTCAGCAGCATAGGCCCGCGCTTTTAACACGCTGTTTTCCCGAAACGTTTTGCCCGTCTCCTCGACATCCTGCGTCACCCCAACGTCATCCAGGCTAAGCCACTCAATAGCCAAATCTTGCAGCATCTCGGCAAACTCGTCCACCTTGCCCTGATTGTGCGTTGCCACTAAAAGCTTCTTCATTTTCACCCTCCATTTGTTGCAAACCTCGAGCGCCTTTCGGCAAACACATGTACGTTTTTAAACCTGTCAGGTTTTTGGTATCCGTTAAAAGATAAATGAGCCTTTTTCTTGTTTCGATAAGGCTATGTTATACTCCATCCCTAAATTTATCCGAAGGGAGGGATCTCATGAAAAGTAAACGCCCTTCCCGACTGCGCTTTAACTTTGGCTTCTTTTTGGAATCCCCGTTAGGCACCAGTCGGACGATTGAACTGAACTACCCCACCATTCAGGTGGAAGATTTAACATTAAGCCCATTAGCCGGCACATTCACCGCCACGCGCACCTCTGAAGGGGTTTACCTCAGCGGCACGCTCCACACCACTTTAATTGGCGAGTGCGTGCGCTGTCTGGAAGCAGCCACCATCCCCGTTGAGCTAAAGTTGGATGATTTGTTTTACTATCCGCCGCATACCGCGCCGGAAGGTGAATACGCTTTTGGGGACGATGGGTTTATCGACCTGGCGCCGCTGGTGCGGGAGCTCAGCGTGCTGGAGGTACCGATCCAGCCCATTTGCCGCCCGGACTGCCAGGGGTTATGTATGGAATGCGGGCAAAATTTGAATGAAGGTGACTGCGGCTGTGAGCCAGACCCAGTTGATCCCCGTATGATTGCCCTGCAACAGTTACTGAACTCATCTAATAACTAAAACTTATGTTTTTTGACCAGGCCAAAATTTACATCCGCAGCGGCAACGGCGGCGACGGCATGTTGAGCTTCCGCCGCGAAAAGCATGTGCCTTATGGCGGACCCGACGGCGGCGACGGCGGTGACGGCGGTGATATCGTCTTCGCCGGCAGTCGCCATCTAAATAGTCTGATGCGCTTTAACCGGCAGGCCCATTTTAAGGCTGAGCACGGCGCGCATGGCGGCACCAAAAACCGCAGCGGTAAGCGCGGCGAAACGCTGCGGATTGAAGTGCCTGAAGGCACAGTTATTCGCGATGCCGAAACAGGCGCGGTTCTGGCCGATATTACCTCAGAAGAGCAGGAGATCACGCTGTTGCAAGGGGGTAAGGGCGGCCGGGGCAACGCCCATTTTGCCAGCAGCGTCAACCAGGCACCCCGCATTGCCGAGCGGGGTGAACCTGGCGAAGAGATGTGGGTGACGCTGGAGCTCAAGCTGATTGCCGATGTGGGCATTGTGGGCGTGCCAAATGCCGGCAAGTCGACGCTTCTTTCGGTGATTAGCGGGGCCAGCCCCAAAGTGGCCAATTACCCATTCACCACGCTGCAACCTAATTTGGGCGTGGTGGAGCTGGATGATTTTGAAACGTTTGTGGTGGCCGACATTCCCGGCCTGATCGAAGGGGCAGCCGACGGTGTGGGGCTGGGTCACGACTTTTTGCGTCACGTGGAGCGCACGCGGGTGATTATTCATTTGCTGGATGGGGCGGCGAAAGAGCCGCTGGAAGATTGGGCTATGATCAACCAGGAATTGGCTTTATACGATATTGCGCTGGAAAAACGGCCGCAGCTCGTCGTCCTCAACAAGATGGATTTACCCGATGCCATCGCCTGGGAACCGCTCATCGAGGAAGAAATTAAAAAAGCAGGCTATCCGTTCATGTCTATTTCGGCGGTGACGCAGCAGAACGTGCGCGAAATGGTGTACCGGGTTTACCGCATGTTGCAAGAAGCGCCTACCGGCAAAACGCGCCACGCCGACGAGATTGCCGTCATTCGCGCCGAACAAGATGAAGGCTTCACCATTGAGCGCGAAGGTGACGGTTGGCGCGTGCGCGGTAAGCAAATTGAGCGTGTGGCGGCGATGACCTATTTTGAGTTTGATTCGACGCTGCTGCGCTTCCAGAAGATTTTGGAATCGATGGGCATTTCGCAAGCTTTAACCGAAGCCGGCGTGGCCGTTGGCGATCCGGTATATATTGGCTAAGAAGAGCTGGAGTGGGGTGAGTAGTCAACCCAAAGTCGGCTTACTGGGGGGGACGTTTGATCCGCCGCACTGGGGACATTTGTGGCTGGCAGAGCTGGCACGGGTGCAGCTGAAGCTGGACAAAGTGCTGTTTTTGCCGGTGGGGGACCCGGTTCACAAAACAGAGCGGCAAATTACGGCCGTTCCCCACCGCCTACAAATGGTCTCCCTGGCCATCCAAAACAATCCCAACTTCGTGTTAGACACAACCGACTGTGATCGATCTGGTCCTCACACCACCGTGACTCTGCTGCCGCTGCTGCGCCAGGCACATCCACAGGCCAGATTCTGGCTGCTCATTGGTGGAGATTCTCTGCGCGATTTACCGACCTGGAGCCAGCCAGAGCAGCTGATTGAAATGTGCCGGCTGGCGGTGCTGCCCCGCCCTGGAGCAGAAGTTGATTGGGAGCAGTTGGAAACGGCCGTTCCCGGCAGCAAAACGGCCGTAGACATGTTGTCTGGCCCAACTCTGTCCATCTCGGCCACAGCGATTCGCAACTGGGTGCAGCAGGGGCATGCACCAACCTATTTGCTGCCGACGGCCGTCTTAAATTATCTTCAGCAGCACCACCTGTATCGCCAGGAATCGGCTACTACTTAACCCTCATCCTCAGCGGGAGCTTCAGGCGCGTACCGCTTCATTTGCACCACCGGCACTTTAATTGCTTTGCGACAGTTGATGCACTCCACGGTATGGTATTTCTGATTTTTCTCGGTGGCTTTAGCTACCGCATCTACCAGATAATCTCGACTCAGGTTAAACGATTGGCGGCAATAGTTACAACGAACGTTCATAATTTATTCTCTCCCGTCTAATTGATGGTCTCATTGTAGCCTTTTTCAGTACCATAACCAATTACCAGGAGAATTTGTAGCGGACGCCTTCTGGGGTTGTCTGTTCCTGCCAGCCAAACTGCTTTAGATTGATATCAGCCCTGAGGCCAAACGTTGTCAGCTTCTCGGCCAGGGGTTGCTGAGCGTAGCGGGCTGCATCGGCAAATAATTCTGCCGCAGAAACGTCAATTTTTTGGGCGCAATGATGGTAAACGGCCAAGCTCACGTCGATGTTTCGCTTCGGGGGAATGATGTAGTTAGAAATCACGGAACCAACCAGGCCGGTCAACAGCCAGTCGCGGCTGTTTTGCCGCACGGCCAGGGTGGCCGCGCGATGGCCATAAATGCCAAAATGGGAACGGTGCTCCTGGGCCAGGGCTTGCTGGAACTGCTCTTGTTCAACGGCCGTTCCCCGCATAAACCGCTCCACAATCAGCCGCATCTTTTCATCTGTTGCCGAAGGAATAGGTTCTGCATAATATACAACCACTTTCAGGCCAGACAAATATTGGATCGTTTCATCAACAAACGTGCCAAAGGCGTTGCCGTTTTTCATCGTTTCCCTCCAAATTCAGTGCGGACTCCAAAAAGGCATTAAGCCTTCAGCCAGAAACTGCTTTTGCCCACTCACAACATTGATGATGAAGATTTGGTTACGGCCGTTTTCCACCATCGACAACACCAACGCACTGCTGTCGGGCGACCACAAACGATGGCTCAGGGCATACTGATCAAAGAAAGGCAGAAATTGGGTGGCAAAGGTAAACGTGGGCACAAAAGTAAACAAAAATCGCCCTTCATCTGTGGTCACATCATAAACCAGTAGGCGCAGCATGGGCAAATTTTGCTGCTGGCTCCGCTTGGCGGTGGAAGATTTACCGGCCAGAGCGTTAATGTCCCCTTCGCCGCTGCGCAAAATACTTAAGGCAGCCAGGTAACGGCCGTCCGGCGACCAGAAGAACGCCACAATCGGCTCATTACTCAGCAGCCGCACTTCGCCGGTCGCCGCATCCATCAACCGCAGCGGGCCCACAAAGCTGCTGCTGTCTGGCTCCGTGCCGTTGGTGAAGGCCAGTTGGTTAGCCGTTGGGCTCCAGGCCATGGCCACCAATCCGGCATGGCGCTGTTGTTCCACCGCCTCAGATTGCGTATCAACAATGGTCAACCGGCTGCTGCGTCCCGTGACTTCCTCAGCATAAGCCAGGTAACGGCCGTCGGCCGAGATGCCCGGTGCCTGGAAGAAGCCCGGCGCGGCAATGGCGTCGCCGGTGCCGTCCCCATCCGCCTTAATCAGCTCCAGGCGAGACGCTTCCCCGGAAAAGCCGCTGTGGATCAACATTTGTTGGCTGTCGGCGGTCCACTGCCAGTAAAGCGGCCCGCCAATCGTCAGCAAGCGGCTTTCGGTAGAGCCATCGGCCTGCACCAGATGCAGCCCCATGCCTTCCGGATGGCTGGCCAGAAAGCTCACCTGTTTACCGTCTGGCGACCAATAAAGGTAAAACGGACCCTCTACCCGGTCGGCATACAGCGGCGCGGGCGCAACTTCAGTGGTGCCGTCGGCCAGTACAAACACCCCGGCCCCAGTCCTGTCTATCCCAATGGCCGCGAGGGAACGGCCGTCTGGCGACCAGGCCGGAAATTGAAAGCGCTGCTGGGCATTGGTCAACTGCTGCTCATCGCTGCCATCTGGACCCAGCGCCACGATCTGCCCCTCTTCATTGACGTAAGCGATACGATTGACAGCCGCACCATCTTCGGCTGCGGTGAGGTTCAGGGCGGTAGCAACTGGCTCGTTCTCCGCCTCAGATTCCTCACGCGTGGAATCAGATTCAGCAGGAGTGGCCTGCTCCGAGCCTGTCGAAGGAGCCGTGGCCTCAACAATAGGATCGGGCTGCACCGGCTGCGGCCGTTCCTGGTAGAAAAAATACCAGATTGCGCCGCTGGCAGACATGGCAATGAGGGCCAGCACCACCAAAATGGTCAGGGCAATGCGGCAGCCACTGGGGCGGTCCCTTTGCTCGGGCATCACCACGACCGGATCGTTTCCGGGCTCAAAATCAGTCATTAGCTTCTCTCACGTTTCCAACGGCCGAAAACCGCCGCCACGCACATCCTCTGCCGGGGTTAAAATGACAAACGCCTCGGGATCCGCCTGGTGCACCAGCCGCTTGAGCTGCGCTTTTTGCCGCGCTTCCAGGGCACACATCAGCACGCCATGCTCTTTACCGGTATACATTCCTTTGGCATTAATCAGCGTCACGCCCCGGCCCAGCTCTTTGAGCAGCAGTTTGCTCACCGCGTCAATCTGATCAGATACAATGTAAGCTAGCTGCTTGCGCGTATCAAAACGAACCAACCGGGGAATATCGGTCTCAAACGTATCCCAGACAATCCGGCGCAGGCGGTGCACAAAATTGGTCCAGCGCGAAGAGGTTTCAGACAACACTTCTCCCTGAGTTTGGCGCAAACTGGCGGTAAAAATGCCCAAAGCAATGAGAGCCCCATTAAAAACAAAGCCGGTAGCGATAACCAACCAGCCGGGCAGCGGCCCCATTGCTGCCCGCTGGACAAACTCAGCCAGGCTGCCCACATCGGTCGGATGCATGTACACTTTGCCTATCCAACTGCCGGCCAGAATCAAGAAAATAGGGGCATAGTTGCGCCGATAGCGCCGCCCCAATGCCTCCAGCAGGCCGATGGGAAAGCGCGGGTTCTTTAAACTATCCGTAATCTGATCGGCCCAATCGGCATGGGGCATAAAAGGGGGCGACAGCAGGCCAACAAAGAAGTTCTTTTCCATCAACCGCACCCGGTACGTCCACAGCTCATAATAACGGTAGCGCCGCGCCTCAATGAACAAAAACAACAGCACAAAAAGCGAATCGATGATCAAAATCGTGGCCGTATTTGTCGGCTCGCTGAAGACAAACGTCAATGCGGCACCGGTGGTAATCACTGCCCAGTTGGTGGTGGCATCCAGCCGCTGCCGCCAGGAATTGGAGCGCGTCATCTCGCCACGATAAAAGTGGATCATAGCGTTGGTAAAGTTACCGCTGTCCAGGTGCTGCCCGGCAAATTCCCATACGTGCTCCAGATCGGTATTTTCGGGTGGTGGCGGGTAGTTAAATTCAGATGTTTGCTTGTCAGGTTTTTGGTTCATACTATCTTCTTTTAATCATATCGCAGCGGGAGGCAAGGGTTCTTTTATTTTAATCGAATGCCAACGTTACGGCCGTTCGTGCTAAAATTACGCCTTATGAAACAACAAACCATTGATCCCAATAATTCGCCAAAAGCTCCAAAAGATGTGCGCTCGCCTTTTATCCGACGGGCGGGCACCGTTCTGGCCGTCTCTTATCCCGTTTTAGCCCTTTCCACCGGCTTCCGTTCAGTATATCAACTTTTTCTTAAGGAAGATGTGGTCAGCTTCACCGGGCCCATCCTCAGCGGCATCGCGGCGCTGTGTTACCTCACCGCTACTATTGGCTTTGCCTACCGCCGCCGCTGGGCATGGTGGCTTTCAGTTTTGGTACTAGGCTTTGAGACGTTGATGACGCTCATTGTGGGCACGCTCAGCATCATCAATCCTGAGCTCATCGGCAGCAGTGTGTGGCGGCTGTTTGGCATTGATTACGGCTTTTTCCCGCTGGTGCAGCCGCTGTTGGGGCTGGCCTGGCTATTTCATCCGGAAACGTTACAGTCGTATGGCATACGGCCGTCTGCCACCCCTACAGATGCCGCCCATGTTCCGCATGAATAAAGCGTCGCGTGCCCGTTTCTGAACGAATGAGCACGGAATGGGTCGAGGCGTAGCTGCCCCAAAACTGCATGGCGCGCAGCAAGGCACTGTCGGTAATGCTGGTGGCGGCAAAAAAGATTTGATTGCTGGTGACCAATTCAGAGCAGTTCAATATCCGGCTTTCATCCAGCCCGGCCCGCTGGATATTCTCCCGTTCGACGGCGTTTTGCGGCCGTAAACGAGCCAGCATGGCCCCACCAGAAGCCTTCACGGCGCAGGCCGCCAGCACCCCCTGCGAAACGCCACCGATCCCCATCAAGACGTCTACATCCGTATCGGCTGTGGTGGCAATGAGCGCCCCTTCGGCGTCCCCTTCATCACGCAGCAGCACACGGGCACCACATTCCCGAATTTCGTCGATCAAGTTCTGGTTACGCGGCCGTTCCAGCACAATGACCGATAGATCACGCACGGACTTCTTTTTGTGGCGGGCAATGAGGGCCAGCGTCCAGGCCGCAGGCGCATCCAGGCATTGCGGCACCAGCGCGGCGGCCGCTTTGCGGTCTACCACAATTTTATCCATGTATTTGGCCGGAACAGGCGACCAGACGGTGCCGCGCGGGGCAATGCCCACCACAGAAATGGCCCCCGGCCGGCCCTGAATAAGCAAATTGGTGCCGTCAATGGGATCAACCAGCACGTCTACTTCGGGGCCATCGCCCGTGCCCACCGCCTGGCTGTTACTCAGGGGTGAATCTTCTCCCAGATGCCTTTCTTCACCAATGACAATACGGCCGTTCATCGGCAGCGTGTTCAAAGCATCGGCCATCGCTCGGGTTGCTGCCCGATGTGCGTTGGCAAAGTCGCCGGACCCCACCCAATGCCCGGCAGCCAAAGCTGTCGTTTCTGTCACCCGTACCAAATCCAGCCCAATGTTTCGCGACAGCTGCTCATCAAATTTATCTGTCATGGCTCAAATCCTACCTAAAATTCCACCGCTTCCAAGAGCCCTGCCGAGCTCCAGGCCAACATGCCGCCCTGCAGAATCTGCACGTTCATGCAACCAAGATGCTGTAAAGCGGCCGCGGCACGGCGACTACGGCGACCGCTGCGGCAAACCAGCACAATTTGCTTATCAGCGGGCAGTTTAACCTCCGCCGCCAAAATTTTGGGCAGCGGCACCAGCCGGGCCTCGGCGATGTGCCCCTGGTTATATTCCCGCGGCTCGCGTACATCAATCACATGCGGTCTATCGCCATTCCCCACCGGCCCAGGATGAAGCCATTGCCACAGCTCCCTGGCATCCACTGTCATAATGTGATCGGCCTCTATTTCGCTTGTCAGCGGAATATCGGCCAGGTCGATGCGCTTGGGCAGATTCTGGCATTCTTTGAAAGCACGAATAGGACACTCATAAATACAAACTGCCGGGTCAAGCTCCTGATGAAAAATCTTACCGATGGCTTCATCCTCATGCAGAATATGATCCGC
This sequence comes from uncultured Anaerolineaceae bacterium, assembly GCA_937967805.1. Next base: position 3,855 of record CALBTC010000523.1, on the reverse strand, counting down.
ACCGAGGAACGAATCAAATTGAGACGACATCATCATCTGCTCCACCCGATGATTGGTTCCCACCATAAACACCTCTCCCCCCTGTTCCCGGTATGTACGTACCACACTCTCCAGCATGTGAATGCCGCTAAAATCACAGGTGTTCACATGGTCCAGCCGCAGGAGCAAATAACGCTGGTCTGGATGGGCATCGGCATAATGGGTGATGAATTCTTCTACATAGTTCACGGCACCAAAATACAAGTCCCCATAAACTTCAATGATGGCCAGCTGCGGGCAAGGGTCTTTGTCTGGCCGATAAACAAAATGGCTAAACTTATCATCCGGCAAAACGGCTTGAATCCGCGGCGTGCTGGTGCGCCAGATGAACAGTCCCAGCGAGAAAATGATGCCCAGCAAAACAGCAAATTCGATCTCTAAAAAGAGGGTGCCCACCAGCGTGGTGACCATAATGGCCGCATCGCCCGGATGGCTGCGCCAGATCCGGGCGATTTCTGCCCGGTCTATCATGCCATAAGCGGTTAAGATCAGCACGCCGGCCAGAGAGGCAGTCGGCAAATAGGCGGCCAGCGGGGCCAGGGTAAACATGGCAATGATCATGAAAAGACCGGAAATAATGCCGGCCATTGGGGTTTGGGCGCCGGCTTTGTAGTTTACGGCCGTTCGCGAAAACGATCCCGCCCCCGGATACCCTGAAAACAGCCCCATAAAGATATTGGCCATCCCCTGCCCCACAAACTCCTGATTGCTGTCCAGCCGCTGCCCGGTCTGGGCCGAAACCGAGCGAGCAATGGCCGTCGTTTCTACAAGCCCAATTGCCGCCACCGCCAGCGCACCGGTAGACAGCCGGCCAATGAGTTCCAGGTTAAACAAGGGCAAACCGGCCAGCGGGGGTAATCCGCTGGGCAACTGACCAATCACCACCACCCCAGCTTCATCTAAACTGAACAAAAAGACAATGAGCGATGCCGCCACCATGGCGATAAGCGCCGCCGGCAAGCGGTTGTTGATTCGGCGCAGGGCGATGATGAACAACATCGTACCCAGCCCAATGACGGCCGTTTCCGAATGCGAATCCGGCAAATTGGCAACAACGCCTGAGAGCGTTTCAGCTACGTTGTGGCTTTCAAAAGATAAGCCCAACAGCGGGCTCACCTGTTTAATGGCAATAAGTACGCCCGCCCCACTGGCAAACCCAACAATCACCGAATGGGAGACAAAGTTCACCAACATGCCCAGACGCAGCAGCCCCATGCCCAGCTGAAAAACCCCCACCATGACGGCCAGCAGACCGGCGGCAATGGCAAAATTTTCTGTTCCCACAGCAACGACGGCCGAAAGCGAGCTAAAGACAAGCAGCGAAATGGCATTGGTGGGACCGGTGTGAACCTGGTTTGAAGAGCCCCACAAACCGCCCACCACAGCCCCGATTATCGCTGCATACACCCCCATCTGGGGTGGCAGCTCGGCAATGAGGGCAAAAGCAATCGCTTGCGGCAGCAAGATAACGGCAACCGTTAACCCGGCGACGATATCCGGGCGTAGATTGGCGCGCTCGTATGTGCGGAAAAGTTGGATGGGTTTTTGCAGGTAGTGGACAGCCGGAGCAATGGATTGCTGGACATTAACTCTGGCTCCCAGCTTGGCGATCATGAACGCAGCTCCTTCTCAGTTTTATCAAGCGAGTTCCTGACTTATCTGGAGTGTACGTCGGCAGGAAACGGCCGTCAAGAAAATTAATGTTGCCGGCTGTTTTGGCAATATTTGCAACGCTTAATCCGAAAATTTAGCCCTCACCCGGCTTGTGGCGGATTATCAAAATCGAGCAGGCGATAAGGATAGACGTTGATGATGGTGGTTTCTTCAAATTGGGTCATGGTCGGCGTATCGCGACGGTAAATGTGAATATGGCCATGCAGCATGTAGCGCGGCTTTACCCATTGCAGCAAATTGCGCATAATCTTGAAACCGGTGTGGGGAATATCTGGCTTGTCATGGATGCCGTATGGTGGGGAATGGGTTACGAGGATGTCGAGGAAACGGCCGTAGCGCAGTTTGTTGCGCAGCAGCAGCGGCAGCAGTTGCGCCACCTGGTAGCGCATCTCCGATTCGCTGTACATGTAAGGTGCATTAGGCCGGTAGCGCATCGACCCTTCTAACCCGGCCAGCAGCAGTCCTTCGCGCATCACCACCCGGCCGTGAATATCGTCGCCGCCCGGCACCTGCTCTAGAATGCGTCCTTCAACCGTGTACTGCGGCCCCTTATCGTGGTTGCCTCGCACGTACACCAGCCGCCGGTCCAGCGCCGAGACCAAAAAGTCTAGGTAATAAAAAGGTAAATCGCCACAGCCAATGATCAAATCGATGTCCGGATACTTCTGGCGCACGTCACTACAATACAGCTGGTCCATCACCCGGTCACTGACCGCTAAAATTTTCATGGATCAGGCCATTCACGCTGTTGATTCGTCGCCAGTTTCTGCAAAATGGCTTCTTCTAGATCGATGCCGCTGATGCTGGCCAACTGCAATAGATAAAGGGCCACATCGGCCAGCTCGCCGGCCAGTTCTTCCGGCTGGGTCACATCGTCACGCCACTGGAAATGTTCCAACACTTCGGCGGCTTCAATGGCCAGCGATGCGGCTAAATTGCGCGGGGTTTGGGGTTTGGGGGAATTTGGATCATACCAGCCCTTGCTGCCGACAAAATCATGCATCCGGGCTTCCAGCTCTTTCAGTTCCATTGGGTTGAAAGACCTGTCAGATTTGAAAAACCTGACAGGTCTGTTGGTGAAATGTTACAGTTTTTCAGCCACGAAGGCAGCCAGGTCCGCCAGGCGAATAGAGTAGCCCCATTCGTTGTCGTACCAGGTAACTACTTTGACCATGTTGCCGCCCATGACGTCGGTGGACAATCCGTCGATGGTGGAGGAAGCAGGATGGCCAATGATGTCGCTGGAAACAATCGGTTCTTCGGTGTAATCGAGCACTTTGCCCAGCCAGCCATCGCCTTCAGAAGCGGCTTTGAAGGCAGCGTTGACTTCTTCCGCAGTGACGTTGCGGGATAGAACGGCCGTAATGTCCGTTACCGAACCCGTTACCACAGGCACGCGCATGGCCATACCGTTGATCTTGCCGTCCAGCTCCGGCAGCACCAGGCCAACCGCTTTGGCCGCGCCGGTGGTGGTGGGAATGATGTTGGTGAAAGCCGTCCGCGCCCGGCGCAAATCTTTGCCGGCCATGTCTAAAATCTTCTGACCGTTGGTCACGGCGTGAATCGTGGTCATGAGAGCATGTTCAATGCCAAACGACTCGTGCAGCACTTTGGCTGCCGGAGCCAGGCAGTTGGTGGTGCAGCTGGCGTTAGAGATAACGTGATGGTTGGCCGGATCGTAGGTCTCTTCGTTAACACCCAACACAAACGTGGCGTCCACACCTTTACCGGGGGCAGAGATAATGACCTTCTTGGCCCCGGCTTCCAGATGCTTACCGGCGCTGTCGCGGTCACGGAAAATGCCGGTGCATTCCAGCACAATGTCAACCCCCAACTCGCCCCAGGGCAGCTTGGCGGGGTCACGTTCAGCAAACGTGTTGAGCTTTTCGCCGTCTACGTAGATGCTGCCGTCTTTGGCTTCAACCTTGCCGGGGAAACGGCCGTACGTCGAATCATATTTCAGCATATGGGCGTTGGTCTCTGCCGGGAATAAATCATTGATCCCCTCAACGTCCAGAACGTCTCGATAATTTTCGTAGATCGCCTTGTACACCTGTCGGCCAATGCGGCCAAACCCATTAATACCAATTTTAATCGTCATGGATTTCTCCTTTAGTGAAATTCTTCAAACGGAAATATTGT
>CALBTC010000522.1 GCA_937967805.1 uncultured Anaerolineaceae bacterium | reverse complement strand
AGATTTACATTAGGTCAAAGGGCTGGCCCCTTTGATATTCATATTATACGAGGAGTATTAAATTGTTACGAACAGACATTCGCCTGGCTCTACCCAGTAAAGGGGCCTTGCACAAAGACGCTTTTGATTTTTTGGAAGCGTGTGGCCTGAAGATCTTTCGACCCAATCCACGCCAGTACGAAGCCACGATTCCCAGCCTGCCAGGACTCACGGTGATGTTCCAGCGGCCGGGCGACATCGTGACCGGGGTGCGGCAAGGCAGCATAGATTTTGGCATTACGGGCTTAGATATTTTGGCGGAGAAGGCATACGGCCGTTCCCACACTATCCTCACCCTGCACGATTCACTCGGTTTTGGCCCCTGTACGCTCAACCTGGCCATCCCCGAAGACCAACCGGCCCACACCATGGACGATCTGGCAGCGTGGGCCAAAGAACTGGGGGATAACGGCCGTGCCCTGCGCGTCGCCACCAAGTTCCCCAAAACCACCGGCGCCTTTTTGGAGCAGCACGGCGTCAAGCCGTTCAAGCTGATCAGCGTGGAGGGCACCCTGGAAATTGCTCCCACCATCGGCTATGCTGACGTCATCTCCGATCTCGTCTCCTCCGGCATCACCCTGCGCGACAACCATTTGCGCCCCATCGACGACGGCCTCATTTTGCGCTCGCAAGCCTGCCTGATTGCCAACAAAGAAGCGCTGAAAACGCGACCGGACGTGCTCACCGTGGCCCGCCAACTCATCGAATACATCGAAGCCTATTTGCGGGCCGAAAACTCGTTTCTGGTTGTCACCAACGTGCGTGGTGATTCCCCAGAAGACATCGCCGAAAAGATGCTCAGCCAGCCTCACCTGCGCGGGCTGCGCGGTCCCACCATCGCCCCGGTCGTGGCCCGGCATCACCTTCCCGATGATCCTAACTGGTTTGCGGTTAATATCGTTGTGCAAAAACCGGATTTGTTCCAGGCGATTGCCGAACTGCGGGCCATCGGCGGCAGCGGCGTGGTTGTTTCGCCCTGCACCTACATTTTTGAAGAGGAACCGGAGCGGTATCGCGCCATGCTGACCGCGCTGAACGGTAATCAGTAATCGGTGGTCGGTAATCAGTTTTAGTCTGGCAACTTTGTCATTCCCGCGCAGGCGGGAATCCAGGTCACACCAAAAATCAAATTCGGCCTGGGAAAACAAATACAGTCAATTGGGTGATTTGTGATGATAAACATTTTCAACGTAGAAGAAGCAAAAGATGGTATCCTGCGGCGGGAAACGTCGCTAGAGCCTGACGTGCCGCCGGCATTGCAGGCCAGTTTGAACCGCCTGTTTGGTGAGGGAGCCACGCCGGAAACGGCCGTTACCACCATTCTCCGCGACGTACGCCAGAGAAGGGACGAAGCTTTACATTATTGGACGGAAACGCTTGACGGTGTGCAAGTGACAAGTTTGCAGGTGAGCATGTCTGCAATTAAAACGGCTATAGGTCGCATCCCCGCTGATTTACGCGAAGCGCTCGAACTCGCCGCCGGCCGCATTCGCGACTTTCACCGGCGGCAGCCGCTGCCCAACTGGCAAACCAACGAAATGGGCGGTATCGTCGGCCAGCGCGTCACGCCGATTCAGCGCGTGGGCGTCTACGTGCCCGGCGGCACGGCACCGCTGCCTTCCTCGCTGCTCATGTCGGTGATTCCGGCGCAGGTGGCCGGCGTGCCGGAGATCGTGGTAGCGACACCGCCGGGGAGGGATGACGGCCGTATCCCCGACGTCATCCTGGCAACGGCCGCTATCTGCGGCATCGACACCATCTACACCCTGGGCGGGGCGCAGGCCGTGGCCGCCCTGGCCTTTGGCACGCAAAGCGTGCCTCGCGTGGATAAGATTGTGGGTCCCGGCAACCTGTTCACCACCCTGGCCAAGCGGCAGGTGTACGGCATTGTCGGCATCGACGGGCTGTACGGCCCCACCGAAACTGTCGTTGTGGCCGACGACAGCGCCGATCCCGCCTGGGTTGCCGCCGACATGCTGGCCCAGGCCGAACACGACGTACTGGCCACCGCCATCCTGTTCACCCCGTCACGAAAACTGGCTGAGGGTGTGCAAAGGGAAATCGCCCGGCAAATGGAAGAGTTGAGCCGCAGCGAAGTCATCGCCGTCTCGCTGGCCAATCGCGGCGGCATTGTGCTTACGGCCGATTTAGACGAGGCGTGCCGGCTGGCCAGCGACTTTGCCGCCGAGCACACCTGCATCGCCACAGCCAATCCGGCGGCATACGTAGACAAGATTCCCAACGCCGGCGGCCTGTTCATCGGCGAGCGCAGCTTTGAGGTGCTGGGGGATTACGTCGCCGGTCCCAGCCACGTCATGCCCACCAACGGCACGGCGCGCTTTGCCTCACCGCTCAACGTGTTCGACTTTGTCAAAATCAGCAGCATCTTGCAGCTCGATGACGCCACCTCTGCCCAACTCAGCGTCGCCGCCGCCCGCATCGCCCAGGCCGAAGCCCTCGACGCCCACGCCAACGCCGCCCAGAAGAGAGTTTAACCGCAAAGGACGCAAAGAGCGCAAAGTTTTTAAGGAAAGGGAAAATGGGAAACGAAAATCCGTTATCAAAAGAGATTAATGACTATCCATTAAGCTCAAACGATGACGTATCTTAAGTTGACAAACTGCAAACTCGCTCTCATTCTAAACTTCAACGTTCGCCTAATGAGAACCGGCATCAAACGCGTCGTCCTTAACTTATAACCTTTGCGCCCTTTGCGGTTCATTTAAGGAGTACCAATGACCAACAAATTTGTACGACCAGACATTGCTGAGATGGAGCCTTATGTGCCGATTGTGCCGTTTGAGGTGTTGTCGGCGCGGCTGGGGCGGGCACCGGAAGAAATTGTGAAGCTGGATGCCAATGAGAATCCGTATGGTCCGTCGCCCACGGCACTAGACGCGCTGAGGAACGGCCGTTTCTTCCACATCTACCCTGACCCTGAATCCAACGAACTGCGGAACGCGCTCAGCACCTACGTCAACATGCCCAAAGAGCGGCTTTTGGCCGGCATGGGCGCCGATGAGCTGATCGACCTGGTGCTGCGCGTGGTGCTCTCGCCGGGGGATGTGGTGATCGATTGCCCGCCGTCGTTTGGCATGTATCCGTTTAGTACGGCCGTTAACAGCGGTCAATACGTGCCGGTCTGGCGCAAGGATGATTTTAGTCTAGACATCTCCGCCATTGAGCAAGCAGTGGCCAACCACCCCACCGCCAAAGTCCTCTTCCTCTGCTCGCCCAACAACCCCGATGGCAGCACCATCCCCGATGCCGACCTGCGCCGCCTGCTCGACCTGCCCCTGCTCGTTGTGCTCGACGAAGCTTACGTCGATTTCGCCTTTGATTTGAACCGCAAAGAACGCGAAGAGCGCAAAGAAAAAACAGAAGAAAGCTTTGCGTTCGGCAAGCCAGGATTGCATGCGTCCTTTGCGGTTAATAATGCCAGTCGGATACAGTGGACATTGGAATATGACAATTTGGCGGTGCTGCGCACGTTTAGCAAGCTGGCGGGGCTGGCCGGACTGCGGGTGGGCTATGGCGCGTTCCCCAAGTGGCTGCTGCCGCACCTGTGGAAAATCAAGCAGCCGTACAACATCAACGTGGCTGCGTCGCTGGCGGCTTTGGCCTCGCTGGAGGATCAGGCGTGGCTGCACGAAAAAGTTCAGCTTTTGGTGGCCGAAAGGGAGCGTCTTTTGGCAGAATTGGGTACAATTAGCTACCTGAACCCATTCCCCAGCCGTTCAAACTTTATTTTATGCCGGGTCATCGGCCGTGATGCGCAGGCGCTCAAACTTGATTTGGAAAAAGAAGGCATCCTGGTACGCTATTTCAATAAGCCCGGCGTCGACAACTGCATCCGCATCAGCGCCGGACGGCCGGAGGAAACGGAAAAGCTTTTAGCAGTTTTAAATAAATTTTGACAGAACAAGAAACGAGAAATTAATAATTACGCAGTTGAGCAAGGAACCTTCAATTGTCATTTCGACCAGAGGGAGAAATCCTTATAGCAACTGCATAGTCATGAATCAGCCAAACTTAGAGAGATTTCTCGCCAAAAGCGGCTTGAATGACAATTATAGTTGTTTTGTTTAGGCTACATTATTACACGTTTCTACGCCTGAAATTTGCAAAACTATGCAAAGAGAAGCAAGCATTCATCGAAAAACATCCGAAACAGACATTCAACTCGAGTTGAATCTGGATGGTAGTGGGCAGCATAACATTAACACGGCCGTTGGTTTTTTTGACCACATGCTCACGGCCGTTTCCGTCCACGGCTTGTTTGATTTAACGGTGCAGGCCACGGGCGACCTGCACATCGACACGCACCACACGATTGAGGACGTGGGCATTGTGCTGGGGCAAGCCATCAACCAGGCACTGGGCGACCGCAAAGGCATCAACCGCGTAGGGCACGCCTATGTGCCAATGGACGAGGCGCTCGGTTTTGTGGCCATTGATCTGGGCGGACGGCCGTACACCGTCTTTCACGGCACCTGGCACACCCCGGCCATCGGCCAGATGCCCACAGATTTGGTGCAGCACTTCTTCGAATCAGTCGCCATCCACGCCAAGATGAACCTGCATGCGCGGATTGAATACGGCCGTAACGACCACCATCAGGCCGAAGCGTTGTTTAAAGCATTTGCCCGTGCTTTGCAAACGGCCGTAGCCATTGATCCACGCCGGTTGGATGTAGCCTCAACGAAGGGAACGCTCACTGAGTAAGCAGTAATCGGTAATCGGTAATCCGTGATCGGTAAACCGTTTAGCGAATACTGATCACCGATTACCGATAACGGATAACCGAAAATGACCAAAATCACCATGATCGACTACGGCGCGAGCAACATTCGCTCGGCGCAGAAAGCGTTTGAACATATTGGGGCCGAGGTGCATTTGACAGATGACCCGGAAGAGGTGCGCCGTGCCGATAAGCTGGTGCTGCCTGGCGTCGGCGCGTTTGGCTCCGGCATGGACGGCCTGCGACGGCATAACCTGCCCGAAGCGATTCAGGAATCCGTGCAGCGCGGCGTGCCGTTCCTGGGCATTTGCGTGGGAATGCAGCTCATGTTTACAGAAGGGCACGAAATGGGCGTGCATCAGGGACTTAATCTGCTGGCGGGGAAGGCAGTGCGGTTTCCGGAGAAATGGTTAATGGTTAATGGTAAATTGTTAATGGTTAATGATCACCAGTCTC
>CALBTC010000521.1 GCA_937967805.1 uncultured Anaerolineaceae bacterium | reverse complement strand
GGGCTGCCCGCCCCGGAAATGTTCCCGGTAGAGGCATTTGAAGCGGCCAGCAGCCGGGTTTTGCGGCAACACGGCAGCAAGGCACTGCAATACAGCACCACGGAAGGGTATATGCCATTGCGCGAGTTCATTGTTGAAAAGATGGGTCGCTACGGCATTGAAGCCTCAGTGGACAACGTGCTCATCACCAGCGGCTCGCAGCAGGCGCTGGACCTCATCGGCAAGCTGCTCATCAATCCGGGCGACCTGATTTTAACGGAACGGCCAACTTACCTTGGCGCGCTTCAGGCATGGCGGGCATACCAGGCAGAGTTCAGCACCGTACCCATTGACGACGAAGGCCTGCGCGTAGACAAGCTGGAAGAAGCCCTCTGTAGTGGCCCAAAATTCATGTACGTGCTGCCCAATTTCCAAAATCCGGGCGGCGTCACGCTTTCTTATGAACGGCGGCTGGCCCTGGTTGACATCGCCGACCGCTACGGCGTGCCCATCATCGAGGACGATCCGTATGGCGAACTGCGCTTTGAAGGCGAGCATCTGCCGCCGCTGGTGGTACTGGATGCGGATAAGCTGAACGGCCGTCAATACAACTTCCAAAATGAGCCGCAAAGTTACTTCAAGGGCAACGTCATTTACATGAGCACCTTCTCTAAAACGTTGGCCCCTGGCCTGCGGCTGGGTTGGATTGTGGCCCCGGCCAGCGTTATTCAGCATTGCGTCATGACCAAGCAGGGGATGGACCTGCACACCAGTTCGTTTATCCAAATGGTGGCGTATGAAGTGGCCAAAGATGGCTTTCTCACCGACCATGTGCGCCAGATTCGCCAGACGTATCGCCAGCGGCGCGACATTATGCTGGAAGCTATGTCGGAGCATTTTCCGCCGGGCGTGCGCTGGACCCGACCAGAAGGCGGCCTCTTTTTGTGGGTGACGCTGCCGGAAGAGTTGGACAGTACGGCCGTTCTCGAAGAAGCTATCAACCATAAAGTTGCCTATGTCCCAGGTGCAGCGTTTTATCCAGACGGGAAGACGCGGAACAGCTTCCGCCTCAATTTCTCCAACGCCCAGCCCGAGCAAATCCGGGAAGGGATTGCCCGGCTGGGGCAGGTATTGCATAATGTGATTGAACCAATGCCTGTCTATTAGTTTGTCCCTGGGAAGCTGGCTTCCGTGAAGCTTGCTTCAATGAGGAGGTCATGCACGATGATTACCTATAGAACGTTTACCGAAAAGCTGGACACAACCAAAGATTTACTGGCTCAGCAAAACGAACTGCGAAATCAGCTCCTGCACTTCATCAACGACGTAGCCAGGCCGGAAGAGATCGTCCAGATTAATGAATGGTTTCAGCCGTCAGACAATCAATTCACGCTGACAGTATGGTACAAGCTGCCGGTCGCCAAGGTGGAAGCGGATATGAGTATGCTGCCAGAAGCGCAAAGCGCCGATGTGCTGGCCCAAAAGCTGCGCGAGAAAGGGCGTCGCGACAGGGTCAACACGATGGTTGACGAGCACATGATTCGCTCAGATTCGAGCTAAACAACCTAACCAAACCCTAAGGGTTTTGCTCCGTGGTAACCTTACCTTATATGGATCAAACCCTTAGGGTTTCTGAATGAGGATTAAAAAATGGAAACTTCAATTATCATTTCTGGCTTTGGTGGCCAGGGTGTTTTATTTGCCGGGCAGTTATTGGCCTATGCAGGGATGGATGACGGCCGTTTTGTCACCTGGATTCCATCGTATGGGCCGGAAATGCGCGGCGGCACCGCCAACTGCACCGTCATCATCAGCCACGATCCCATCGGGGCACCGATTGTGGCCCGGCCAGATGTGGCCCTGGTGTTCAACCAGCCATCCTATGATAAGTATGAACCGCTGGTGAAAGAGGGCGGCTTGCTGGTGGTTAACAGCAGCATCGTCACCGTCGGTACGCCGCGGACTGACCTGAAAGTCGTGCAAATTCCGGCCAATGCCATTGCCGAGGAGTTTGGCACCGTCAAAATGTTGAACATGGCCATGATCGGAGCCATGTTGGCCCATCACCAGGTGCTGCCGGTCATCGTCTTAGAGCAAGCTTTGCACGATCATCTGCCCGCCAGGAAACAAAAATTCTTGCAGGGAAATCTGGACGTGCTGCAAGCTGGTTTTAGGGCGGCCTCGGCCGTTCCCGTCTAAAAAAACTGCCCAACTCCTGAATTCACCGGGTTGGGCAGCTTTCTCTCTTTTAATTCCCGTTCGTTGTCAATAAAAAACCACAACCGCACCGTTTGACTTTTTTAGAAATAACCTAATTGTTGGGCAGCGGCCGTTAATTCTTCTCGGAACTCGGGCGCAGCAATGCCAATGAGCGCCCGCGCCCGCTCCCGAATGGTTTTGCCGTACAAGTTAGCCACACCGTGCTCCGTCACCACGTAATGCACGTCGTTGCGGGTGGTGACCACGCCGGCTCCCTGGTTTAACATGGGCACTATGCGGCTGATGGAACCTCCCCGTGCTGTAGACAGGCAGGCAATGATGGGCAGCCCTCTCTTGGATCGGGCGGCACCCCGAATAAAATCTAGCTGCCCACCTACGCCGCTGTAAAAGCGCGGGCCAATCGAATCGGCGCAAACCTGGCCGGTGAGGTCGATTTGCAGGGCGGCATTAATCGCCACCATCTTCTCGTTTTGGGCGATGTTGAACGGGTCGTTCACGTAATCCGTGGGGTGCATCTCGATCATCGGGTTGTTGTCGATGAAATCATACAGCCGCTGCGTGCCGAAGAGGAAGCCGGCCACAATCTTGCCCGGATGAAACGTCTTTTTGGCGCAGGTGATCACCCCGTTTTCCACCATCTCAATGACGCCGTCAGAAAACAGCTCGGTGTGGATGCCCAAATCTTTGTGGTTCCCCAGGCAGCGCAGCACCGCATCGGGAATGCTGCCAATGCCCATTTGCAGCGTGGCACCATCAGGGATCATTTCGGCAATGAATTCGCCGATCTTTAAATGCTGATCAGAACTGCCGCCCTGGGGCGATTCCGGCAGCGGATAGTTGGCCTCGATGATGTGGTGCAGACGGCTGACGTGAATAAAGCTGTCGCCGTGGGTGCGGGGCATTTGCTGGTTGACTTCGGCGATGATTAATTTGGCCGATTCGGCGGCGGGCTTGGTGGTGCCCACCTCCACGCCAAAGCTGCAAAAGCCGTGCTCATCGGGTGGCGACACAGAGATGAGGGCCACGTCGATGGGCAGGATGCCACAGCGGAACAGCCGGGGAATCTCAGATAAGAAGATGGGCGTGAAGTCGGCACGGCCTTCGGCAACTGCCGGGCGCACGTTGGGGCCAATAAATAAAGCATTCACGCGAAAGCTGTCTGCGTATTCCGGAGCAACGTAGGGCGCTTCGGCAAAGGTGAGGATGTGGGTTAGCTCCACATTACGCAAATGGGGGGCTTTTTCGGTGAGTCCCTGGGTTAGGTGGACAGGGACGCCGGCACCACCACCTACATAAAGGCGGTTGCCGGATTGAATGTGACTGAGTGCGGTTGAAACGTCGGTTACTTTACGACGATAGATATTTTCCCAATTCATCTGAATTCTCGTAGTTGTTATGTTAAATTGGTCCAATCTTGGAGATTGGACCAATTTTTTTCTAGATTGATTTGCCCAGGGCGTGGGCGATGTCTTCGTGGACTAAACGGCCGTTCACCAAAACAAGTCCACGCTTCAGTGCCGGCAACTTCTCGCCGGCGCTCGCCACATCTCCTTCACCGACGGCGAGCAGGTAGGGGAGGGCGGCATTGGTGATGGCGTAGCTGGTGGTACGGCCGTATGCCGCCGTAATGTTGGGCACGCAGTGGTGAATGATGCCTTCAGCCACGTAGGTGGTGTTGCGCAGGGTGGTGGGGCGGCTGGTTTCAACGCAGCCACCTTCGTCGATGGCATAGTCGATGATGACCGAACCAGAACGCATATGCCGTACCATGTCCCGGCTCACCAGCATAGGGGCACGGTGGCCCGGTCTGGAGGCAGCCGTCATGAGCACGTCGGCAAATTGGGTGGCACGTTTGAGGTTGAGTTCGTTGGCAAACATGGTGGTCACCCGGCCGTGCAGCGAATCGAACAGGTTTTGCAGCTTGCGCGGCTCTTTGTCTAGCACGGTAACCTCGGCCCCCAGGCCCAGAAAAGCACGGGCTGCGTTGCTGCCCAGCACGCCGCCGCCGACGATCACAATGGCCGCTGCCGGTACGCCGGGCAGACCGCTGAGCAATATGCCGCGCCCCTGGTAATCGCTGCGCAGTAGACGTCCGGCAATGATTGGGGCCATCTGCCCGGCGATGATGCTGGCGGGCAGCAATACGGGGCGGGTGCCGTCGTCTTCTTCGATTAGTTCGTAAGAAACGGCCGTAATCTCCCGTTCTGTCAGCGCGTCAAGCAAGTCTGGTGAGGAAACATGCAGGTGCAGGAAAGAGAAAATCGTTTGCCCTGGTCGGAAGAGGGCGTGTTCAGCGGCAGTGGGGCGGGTGACTTTGGCCACCACGTCGGCACGGCCGTACGCTTCTTGAGCCGAGTACACAATTGTGCCGCCGGCATCGCGGTAATTTTCATCAGAAAAGCCCGCGCCCGTTCCTGCACCGCTTTCAATGTAAGCGGCGTGGCCGGCGCTGGTCAGGGCAAATACGCCTGCGGGCGATAGGCCAACGCGGGATTCTAAATCGCGGACTTCTCTTGGTACGCCAAAATCCATTCTTTACTCCTACATTTTCAATAATTTATGTGCGGCATGAGTATAGAATTTGAGGGGAAACGGCCGTAGTAACAAACGTCACAAAAGCCTAAGTTCATTGTCACCAGGGCAGGGGATAGCCATCATGCTGCTGCACAATGCCATGGACTTGGGCCAGCCCGAGGCCAGTTCCCTAATACTCCCTTATTTAATCACTGTATCTGGCGCCAAATCAACGTTATCCAGCCATTCCCGCACCACCTGGACGCCCAGCACCGGAGCATAAATAGAGCGGGTCGTAGAGACATCGGCGTGGCCCAGCAGTTCCTGCACCACCTCCAGCGGCATCCCTTCGCGCAGCAGCTGGGTGGCCCGGTAATGGCGAAAATCGTGGGCGGAGAGTGAGGGTTCCAGCCGCAGCGCCTTGACCGCCTTTTTAATGACGTTGTGCGCCCCGGACTGGCTGAGCCGCGCGCCACCGGCATTGCGGCTGTGGGAAACAAACAGGGCCGGATTGCCGTCCGTGCGCTCCCGCAGGTACGCCTGAATAGCCTGTTGGGCGTAGGGCATGATGTGCAGCGTGCGCGGTCGCTGCCCTTTGCCGGTGATGGTGGCAGTTTGGGAACGGCCGTTGCCCACCTGGGTCCGGTTCAGCGCCAAAATTTCGGATAGTCGTGCAGCGGTGGAGTACAGCAGCGTAACCAAAGCCCGGTCACGCAGCAAGGAAAGGCGGCGATTGTAGGCATCGTTTTCGGGGGGCAGGGGGATATTGTTGTAATACCCCACCACCTGCGGCATTTGCTGCCGTGCTTCGTCCAAATCGACCACGGAGGCGGCCTGGTTGCGCTCCACGCGCCGCCGTTTACGCTGTTGGGCCAGCTTGCCCAGCTGAATACCGACGGGCAGTTGGTCGATGCCGTCTAGAAAATGGAGATAGTTGAGAACGGCCGCCACATACGTCGTGGTGGTGGCCTGGGCCCGGTTGGCCAGCAGCCAGCTGCGGAAGGATAGGACATCGGCCGTTTGCAGTGGGGCGGAGGAGAGCGGCCAGGCATCTTCCAGGCTGTGGTGCGAGCCGTGGGTTTGCAGCCAGTCGGCAAAAGCGCGTAAGCCGGCGCGATAAGCGCGCTCGGTGCGCTCACTGTTGAGGCCGACCTCGCGCAGGAACAGCGTCATCTGCGGAAATGGGTTCTCATCGGGAATGTCTCGGTTGGAGCAGGGGAGTGTTTTGTTATGTTTTTGCGTCATAGTTGCGTATTATACCACATACTCGTATTAATAAACATTATCAGGAGTAAGACGCTTAAACAAACAAGACAACAAAATATGATATTATTTCAGTAACAGGTTGAGGTGATAAAAATGATTTCTGCTCTCTCTAATTGCGAACCACTATCAATAACTTATAACGGCATTGTGCTTACTAGTCCATTATCATTTCAAATAGACATACTTAATGACTTGATAAATAGCCTTGAGCTAGTTATCGAAGACTGGGAAAGGGAAACAAATGAGTTTCAGAAGAAAATAGATGCAGGGACCAAAGTTACAAACCAGCACGGGAAAAAGTTACCATTCACTTTTGAGAGTCTCCAAGCATTCGACAAGATACAACCAATTTTTATTAAATGCTTTTTTTCATACACATGCTTTTTCACAGCCATTGATAATTTATATAATAATCGTAACTATACAGGTCTGAGACCTGTGGTATAAATAAGCATCATGGATTACCAGCA
>CALBTC010000520.1 GCA_937967805.1 uncultured Anaerolineaceae bacterium | reverse complement strand
GCGAACGGCCTTTTCAAGCCGCTCGGTCAATGCCGGAGAAGCAGCCACGATGGCTGCCGCCGGCAAATAATGGTGCGAGGTGCCTTCGTCACGAACGGCCGTTTTCACCAGAACCAAATCGCCACAGGTCAGCGAGGGCTGCACGCCCCCGGCAATCCCCAGCCAAACAAATTCAGACATCCCCCAGGCGGCAAACTCCTCGACCAGCACGCCAACCACCGGCGCGCCCACGCCAAACTGCCCGGCCACCGCCACACGATTTTTTGTTTTACCCAACAAATACACCTCGCCAAAAAAGCCATCGACCCGCTTGCCCCGCCACCGCTTCACCGCATGATGCAGCACGACCGTTTGCGGGCAGAAGATGAGCAATTGCGGCGGTTCTGGCAGGCGAAGTTGTTGCAGGCGGGAAACGGCCTTTAAAATCGGCGTCGATTCATTTTTTGCCAAAAAATCGATCCTTTTCATCTTTTTCCTGTTTTTGTGATCCCTCTGCAAAGGGCGGTTTGATGCTGATTGATACAGATGTCATCATTAGCCGCTCAGTTCAACTTGCCGATGCATTAATTGCCGCAACGGCCGTTTCGTACGGCCTTTCACTAGTAACCGGAAACGACAAACATTACAAGATCATCAAAGAAGTTGATCTGGAGAAATTTAAGCCAAAGTAGTTATCGTTGATCTGGTAAAAAAGAGCGCAACAACCAATAAAAACTCACCGATTAGCAAACCAAATGCAACGCCAGGTAAACCATACCAGAAAAAAGCGGCTGTTGTGAGGACGGCCGTTCCCACCAATACCAAAAACGTCGCCAGCAGCACCCGTTTTTCCTGCCCGGCCACCACCATCGCCACGGAAAGCGGCAGCGAAATGGTAAACGGCACAACGCCCCAGGCCAGAATTTGCAATAGGGAAACGGCCGTTTCATACCCCTCGCCAAACAGAACAAAAACCAAAGGCCTCGCCAGCAACGTCAACATCAAAGCCGCTAAAAAACCATACGCCACCAATCCCGACCGGTAAGTGACCAGCCCACCACTTGCCACTTGCCACTTGCTACTTGCTACTTTCTCCCTGGCCAACACCGGAAACAGTGCCCCCATCACCGCCCCCGGCAGCAGGCGTGCCGCCTCCACCAGGCGCAGCGCGGCGGCCAGTTGGCCGGTTTGGGCAGTGGTGCCCAGCCAGCCCAACAGCAAGATGCCCAGCCGCTGAAGCAGAACGGCCGTTACCATCAGCAGCGCGAGCCAGAAACCAACCCTCGCCAGCTGCCGCACCGCTTGCCACTCCAGCAAACGCCAGTTGAGGCCAAAATTGGGCAGCGCCCGGCGGCACAGCCACCAGCTTCCACCAGCCGCAATGAACTGCACCGCCAAAAGCCAGCCCATCAGGACCACAAACCCACCACCGGCGGCAAACAAAACGGCCGTCCCCACCACCTGCAAAACGGCCGTGCCCAGGGTCAACCCGGCCAGCCATCCCATTTGCTCAAAGCCACGCAGCGCCGCGCTGGTGAGCGTGAGCACAGCCAACGGCAGCAGCACCCAGGCGTAGAGGCGCAGGCCGGCCACCGTTTGGGCAGATTGCTGGGAAAACGGCAGCAGCAGCAGGGCACAGATAAAAATTGCCGCCAAAATTAGCTCCAACAGCAGCGCCGGTGCCAGCGGCGCGCTGTCCGTTTGCCGCTCGGCTCCGATCTGGCGCAGCAGCACCGTATCCAGCCCCCAGGTGCTGAAAATATTGCCAACGTAGAGAACGGCCGTTACCCACGCCAGCTGCCCCAAGCCCACATCCCCCAGTTGCCGGGCCACCAACGCCGTGAACAGCAGCAGCACCCCCTGCTGCCCTACCCTGGCCAAAAACAACCAGCCCGCATTCCGCCCAATTCTTAAAAATTGAACCGCGGAGAGCGCGGAGGACGTGGAGAAATAAGAGACATCATTCAAATCTGCGAAATCTTTGATTTTCCTCACTCAATTCTCCAAACGCTCTGTGGCCAACAGAATAATCGGGAATTGAGCCGGCTCGCGCTGGCGGCGCAGGGCTACCTTTGCCCGGCGAATCCAGCGCCGCCAGCGGGTCACCGTCTCGATTTGCCACCAGCGCACGCCCAATTCAGCAGCAAGCTGATTTAACCGTGCCGGTGTCAAGTAGTTCTCGCTGGGCAGCGCATTAGAAGCAAAACCGCATTGGTGCAAAAATTTTGCTTCCCGCTCGGCCACCATCTGCTGGCCGCTGGACTGGTGTTGGTAGATGGCCGTATCCACCACCACCACCTTACCCCCGGTTCGCAGCACGCGCAGCGCCTCTCGCAGCGTAACCTCATAATTCACCGAGTAGTGAAAAGACGCGTTGAAAATTATTAAATCTGCCTGGTTATCGTCCAATGGCAAAAAATCAAATTCAGCCTGCAGGCAAACAAAATCCGTTGCATAATGGCGCCGCGCTCCCAGGCCATCCCAGGCGTTCACGCCCAAATCCACCGCCGCCACCGCGTGCCCCCGCGCCGCCAGCCGGTTAGAGAGCCAACCATTGCCCGCGCCCAGATCGAGGGTTTTTAACGGCCGTTTAACCTGATCTTCCAACGGCCGTACCACCCGCGCCACCAACACCCCAAATCGGTGCGCCCGCTCTCCCCAACCAGATTTTAGCCGTAGAGAACGCGGAGTATGCAAAGAAAAATCCGCGTTATCCACGTTCATCCGCGTCCCATTCCCTCCCACAAAAGGCAAAGCCCGATAAAACGCCGGATCGTCGCTGCCGCGCCCCTCACGGCGGCGCACCGTCTCGTACTCCTGCCGGAACCGGGCCAATGCCGCCGCCCGCTCCGGCGGCAAAAAGCGCCAGATGCCAGCCTCACAGCCAAAGGTCAGCGCATCCACCGGGCAGCGCAGCACCTTTGCGCCAGCCTCCTCCAACGGCCCGCGGCAGACCGGGCAGGCAAAGCGGAACTCACTCAGGGTCATATCGCGCCGTCAAAATAAAAAAGTCACCGATGCGGTTGAAAAACGGCCGTCTGCACAACCAATCATCCAGCCGCACCAGCCAGCCAAACAGCCGGGGATGCCGCCGGGCAAAGCGATCATTGTCTGCCGTGGGCGTGACAACGGATAAGCCACTCAATTCCAGCGTCTGAAAAGCTGGCCCCAACGCCTTTTGCACCTGACCCGGCGTAAAATAGAAAGTGTGGAACTGTACCCCCTCTACGTTGGCCACCACCCCGCCGCGCCGCAGCCGCCGCGTGGCCACGCGCCAATCCCTGGGCAGCAGTGCCAGCTCCCAGGGACAAATTGGCGGCATGATCACCCAAGTGAGCACCCCGCCTGGCTTCAAAAGTCGGGGCAGATGGCGGGTAACGGCCGTTAAATCCGCCACGCAGTTCAAGCCGCCAAAATTGGAGAAAATGGCATCGAAGGGACCAGCTTCAACTTTATCCAGTTCGGTAAATGAGCAAAGTTGGGGGGTGAAACGGCCGTCTAACTCTAACTCCTCCCGTTTCCGTTCCATCTCCGCTCGCTTAAGTTCCATTTGCGCAACCATGCCCGGCGCGATGTCCGTAGCATGGACGCGATAGCCGTGCTCGACCAACGCCACCGCGTCCAGTCCCGTTCCCGCATTCAGCTCCAAAAGGTGGCTGCCCGCCGGCGTCCAGCGCGTCACCTGCGCGTACACCTTCGCCCGCATCCGCTGTAAATTGGCATGGCCCTGCCCAAACGCATCATACACCCTCGCCTTACGCGAAAAAGCGGCCGCCACCTGCGATAATTGGAGAACTTGTCCTGAGCTTGCCGAAGGATTGGAAACTGGAGAAACGGGAGACTGTTTCTTTTTATTTACCACTTTTCACTTTTCACTTTGGACCGGGCGAGGCAGGTGGTGGTAAGGCGCCTTGTTGGGCCAACGTTCTACCCACCTGCCTCGCCCCTACTTTTCACTTTTCACTTTTTACTTCTCACTCCCCTCCGGCTGCGGCGTGGGTCGGGCCGATTCAACCAGCGGCATGTGCGGCAGCACCAATTGCGCCTGTTTGGCCCCGGCCAGCCGGTTGAGCCGCCAGCGGGCCAGGGGCAGCGTGGCCCAACGGTAGCCAATCGCCACCATTTCGCGCAGGTGCGCCAGCCGCCACTGGTCTGGTTTTGCGGCCACCTGCCGCAGCGCGCGCCAGTCACGCCGGGCGCGGAACTCTTTGTGTACAACAGTGTGCAGTTGGCGATAAAACTCGGTGGGAAACGGCCCCTGGTACATCATCGCCAGGTCGGCCGAATCGACCCAATTTTGCTGCGGCCCCAACTGCGCCACCACCCGCTGATGAAAGCGCGTGCCCGGCAGCGGGTACGACACCGATATGCCGATATCGTCCGGCAGGCAGCCCCGCACCAGTTGGAGTGTTTTTTCGATGTCTGCCCGCGTTTCGCCCGGATAGCCAAACTGGAGGAAGAAGCCAACTTTGATCCCTGCCGCCTGCAGTTGAGCCGCAGCCTGCCGAATCTGCGCAACCGTCGTGCCTTTCTCCATCGCGTCCAAAATCTTCTGCGAGCCGGATTCGGCACCCAGCCAGATGATGTCGCAGCCGGCCCGCTTGAGCGCGGCCACGTTGTCCGCCTGGCGCACGATTAAATCGGCCCGGCTGAGGCATTTGAAGGGCAAATCCACGCCCTGTGCTACCACCTCATCAGCAAATTCGGACCACCAGCCCGGCTTGAGCCCCATGATGTCGTCGGCGAACCAGATGTGGTTGGGCTGGTAGGTGTCTTGCAGCCAACGCATTTCGGCGGCGACGCTGCGCGGCGTGCGGGCATTGTACCGCTGCCCCCAAATCGGCTTGGCGCACCAGTTGCAATGGTAGGGGCAGCCCCGCGTGGTG
This sequence comes from uncultured Anaerolineaceae bacterium, assembly GCA_937967805.1. The sequence goes on along the minus strand of CALBTC010000520.1, from coordinate 27,985 downwards.
ACCATATTCATGGAGTAGTAACCGTGCCGCTCTAGCCAGATGCGGCGATATTTTTCCACGTCCACCAGGTCCCAGGCCGGGTTCGGCAGGTCATCAATGCCGGTGAGGACGGGGCGGCGCGGGTTTTGGTAGATGTCATCGCCAATCTTGTAAGCCAGGCCGAGGATTTGGGTGAAGGGAACGGTGGAACGGCCGTCCAGCACCGCCAACAGCTCAACCATCGTCTCCTCACCCTCGCCCAGCAGCACAAAATCGGCTCCCGCTTGCAAATAAGCCTCCGTGTGGTCAGTCGCATCGGAGCCACATAAAATGACAACGCACTCCTGAGCCTTCGCCATTTTGATCATGTTGAAGGCCGCCTGACGCATTGCCAGCAGGCACATTTTAGAGAGGTAATTAAAGCTGTCTTCGTAGATGATGGCATAGCGTGGTTGATGCCGGGCCAAGGCTGCTGCCCACTCGGTTTCGGAGTCAGCCAGCATGGCGTCGAACAAGGTGACGCTGTACCCTTCTTGGCGGGCCACGCTGGCGGCATACAGCGTGCCCAGCGGTGGATACGGCTGCATGGCTCGCCACAGCTTGGGATCAAACTTCAGGTAATACGATTGGCCAAAAAGAATCTCAGACATAAATATTTGATCTATCCACAGATTACGCAGATTTTCGCAGATTATTTTGGTTTTTATCTGTGTAATCTGCGAAATCTGTGGATGTGTTAAGGCGGTGTTGGTAGGCGGTGAGGGTACGTTGTTGGTGGGCCTGGAAGTGGCCTTTGCAGATGACGGCCGTAAACAGACTCTCACCCGATCCATTTTGCTGCTTGCTCAACTTTTCTATTTTACGCGCCTGCTCCCACTGCTCCAACCATGCTCCCAGCGGCGTACGCAAAGGCAGTTCGACCACCGTTTGCGGCCAGGTGGCCGGCTCCGGCTCAGGAATTTGCACCAGTGGCGGGCCGTCGGCATTGGGCATAAATTGGCTAGCCCAGCAGTTGTTTTGCCGCAGCTGCCGGTAAACATCATGGCCAAACAGAGGGACCATCTGCACAATTTCGCGGGCTGTGTAAATGTTACGCTCCGGCAGCGTCAGGGCCGATTCGGACACAAAATAATTCGGACACAAAATGATACCGCGCCGCGCCGCCAGCCGGACGATGCCGATCACCAGGGCGCGCGTTAGCCAGAGACGGCCGTTTTTTGTCACCACAAAATAATCAATATCGGCATCATCGGCTACGTTGTTCATCGCCAGGGAACCCGTGACGGCCAGCATACGTACAAAAGGCAGTTGGGCAATGATACGGCCGTAACGTACTGCTTCCGGCCAAAGCTTCTGGGAACGCCGCCGACGTTCTTGCCGAATTTCTATAATATCTTCCCGCTGCGGCAGGCAGAAAAAGCCATCTTGGTGGCTTAAATGATCTGCCAATGCCGGACTGTCAACCAATCTTTTGGCCACCTCGCTGGCCGCGGCCGGAACGCCGTCCAGGTAGCGATGAATCTCAACGGCCGTCATGGGATAATCGAACAGATCGACATAGGCGACCGTGCGCCAGATCGCTTGCTCTAACTGCGTGAGGGTGGTTGGCGCGGCTAATTTCATGGGTGGCTCCCGGGAGGATGACTGGGTAACAGGGTGACGGCGTTCTGCGAACGCTGGTGACAAGGTGACGGCTTAAACCATTGGGCGGCGGCCAGTCCCCACAGTACAGCACCTTTGGGCAGGTAGAGTGTGGGTTCGGGATGGATGAGAGCCATCACAATCATCGCCAGCCAGATGGCCGTTGCTCCAACATATTTTGCCTGACGACCAAATCGCCACAGGGGCCACAGCCAGAAAACCAGCCACAGCACCAACCCCACCAGCCCTAATTCCGCCCCGATGAGCAGCGGCACGTTATGCACCAATGCCGCCTCAGGATTGATCGCAGCCGCCATTGGCAAATATTGGCCAAGACCAACGCCGAGGAACGGCCGTTCCGCCAAAAGTTGCCACGCCACACCTAAATCCCGCTGCCGCTCCCACAGAGAGCGGCTCTCCAGCGGCGAATCCAGCGCCAGCAGCCGCCCGGCCACAACATCACCATAGGCAACGGCAAAGAGCAGCACACCGGCAGCCAAAAGAGCCAGCGGCAAAACAAACTCGTGGCGAAGCAGCGATCAGTCCCGGCGACGATGCAACCCAAACAGCAAAACACCGAGCAGCAGCCCCATCACTGCTGAGCGAGACAGGCTCACCAGCAGCCCGGCCATGCCTGCGGCCAGACCCAGCCAAAAGAGCCAGCGCCACCAGCCTTGCACCCTATGCCGACTAGGCCACAGCAGCAGACAGAGCGCCATCGTGAGCAGCCCCAGCTGGTTGGGATGGCTGTTCAAGCCATACGCACGCAGCCAATTTTGGCCGTCTCGCTGAGCCACGCTGGTACCCTCAACCAGCAAATCCAACGTTGGCTCGCCCAGCCAGATAAGGCCCAGCTCACGCTGTAAAAAGAACTGCGCCACAGCTACCGCACCCTGCACTAGCAGCACCATCGCCAACACCCGCCACAGCCAATCTCGCTGCCAGGCTGGATGGTTAACCAGGTAAAGATAAACAAACCAACACAGCCCGATCATCGCTGCCAGGTAAGCAGTTTCAGCCGTGAGCCGCAGCAGCACCAGCAGCGAAAATGCCGCCAGGGGAATCGTTACGGCCGTTTCCCCAAAATAAAAATCCACAGATTTCACAGATTTTTTATTTTCAATCTGTGAAATGGTTCGGCTTCGCTCACCACAGGCCTGCGTAATCTGCGGATAAATTCTTCCTATCACCACCAACAGCGGCAGCAGCGAGAGCACGCCGATTTGCCAGCCTTGCCCGGCAACGGCCGTTGGCAAAGGCAGCGGCAGCCAGGCAAACGGCCCTCCGCTGGCCGAGGCGTGGCTAATCAAAAGCAAAAAGAGGCACAACCCAAACAAAATCCGGCTCATTTGTGATTCCCGTTGAGAACATTTTCATAGACAACGGCCGTTTCTCCCGCCGTTCGTTCCCAGGAATATTGCTGCGCCCGTGCCAGGCCGAGCTGCCGCAAATGCTCGCGCTGCTCCGAGTCTGCCAGCAGGCAGGCCAGCCCATCGGCAATCGCCAACTCCTGCAGCGGATCAACGAGAAAAGCCGCCTCGCCGCAAATCTCGGCCATCGCCGAATCGCGGCTGGTGAGCACCGGCGTGCCGCAGGCCATCGCCTCAAGCGGCGGCAGGCCAAACCCCTCGTACAGCGAGGGGAAAGCAAAAACCGTTGCCAGTGAGTAAATACCTGGCAAATCTTCCTGGGGCACGTAGCCCAAATTTTGCACCACATCCTGTAAGTCCAGCGTCTCGATCTCCTTGTCCAGCGAGCCGTTGATCAGCCAACCATCGGGCCCCGCCAGCACCAGCCGCGTGTCGCAGCCGCGCCGGCGCAGTTGGGCAATCGCCCGAATCAGCCGCTTGAGATTCTTGCGCGGCTCCATCGTGCCTACAAACAGCACAAACTGTTCCGGCAAATTATACCGGGCGCGGAGCCGGCGGCGTTGAATTGGGTCACCCAGCGGCTGGAAGCCGGCTGGTGCCGCCTCGTGGATGACATGAATTTTCTCGGCGGGAAGCTGCAAGACGCGCATTAAATCCTGGCGGGCGTGGTGGGAAACGGTGATAACGGCCGTCGCCCGCCGGGCCACATGGGGCAGCAGCAGCCGCAGCGCCAGCAGCCGGCTCCGAGGATGATGCCGGCTGTGCAAAAACAACGATGCATCATGAATGGTAATGACCGAAGGACGGCTGAGGTGCAACGGCGCGGTGTTGTTGGGAAAATGGCACAAATCCGGCTGCCGTTGGCGAATGATGCGGGGCAGCATCAGCTGCATCCAAACAAAGCGGCTAAAGCCAAAATTATCGACCAGGGGCAGGGCATGCGCCAGCTCCGTCTCCAGCGGCTCAAAGGGACGATTGCTGAACAGCATATATTCCCACTCCGGCCGCTGCTGCACCAAATGAGCCAGCAGGCGGCCCGTGTAATGCCCTACGCCGGAGCGCTGCCCAAGCAGCGGTGTGCCATCAAAGCCAATACGCATCAAACCTTCCTTGAAAAGCGGAACACAGAGTTACGCAGAGAAGACACAGAGACCCACAGAGAATGAAGAGAAGCCATCTGCGCAATCTGCCGCGATCCATGATCGCCAGTCTGCGGATTTTTATGTTCTTCTAGCCATTGCCACCAGAGGCCAACGAGCAGCCAGAAAAGCAGGCCGGTGCTGTTGAACAACAAAAAGAAATCGAGCAGGCCGTGAATGAGAAAGGCCAGCAGCCCGGCCAAAATGGCCAGCAGCCAGGGATCAACCGGCGGACGGCGCAAGACGCGCCAGGCCAGCAGCCCTTCCCAGGCGAGCCAAGCAAAAAACGGCAGCGCCGCCAGCAGTCCACCGCCCACCAAAAATTCCAGATACCAGTTATTGGTGTGGATGGTTTCGTTCCAACTGTCGGCGTTGAGCAAACGGCCGTACCCCAACCGAAAATTATCCAGGCCAATGCCCAGCAACGGCCGTTCCCCAATAAACTGCAATGCCAGCCGCCACAGTGTACTCCGCTCCGGAATCGGCAGCGCGTAATTCCAGGCAGGGGCTACCGTGTCTGGCTCAGGAAACGGGGAGCGGTTGTTGGAAGGCAATACCCGCACCGTGCTGGTGGCAAAAACGCCGCTCTTCTCGCCAAACCAGGTGACCTGCTCATGCACCACGTCCCAAATGAGCGTGTACACCCCTGGATTAGACGGCGCGCGCAGGGGGATTTGCATTACGGCCGTTTCACCGGGCGGAATAGATTGAGCAAACGGCCAGCGCGGTTCGGCCATCTGCAAGCCGCTCTCCGCCTGAATCCAGCGCCCGCCCAGGTTAATCGGCTGGGCCCGGTTGCTGGACCAGGTCAACGCCCCGGCATTGGTCACAACGATCGGCACCGGCTGGATTTCGTTGGCGGCCAGCGTCAGCTGCGGCGGCACCTGCCAGACGGCCTCGTACCAGCCGTTGTCCCCTTCGCTGGCAAAACGCAGGCGGAATACATCGCTGCCCAGCGTATTAAAAATGAAAAGTATGCCTACCAACCCAACCAGCCCCAGCCACGGCCACACCGCCTGATTCCTCAAGAAAATTGAACCGCAGAGACGCAGAGGATTTCCTTGACCTCTTTTTTCCTCCGCGCTCTGCGCGTTCTCCGCGGTTAGTTTTCTCCATACACTTTTCAATCCATTACTCTGGCTCAGCAGAAACATCATTCCTATACCTACAGCACCAATTGTCACGAAGCTGGCCCGGCTTAGGGTGGCAAAGCTGGCTTGGAGCAACAGCAGCAGCGCCAAAACCACGAGCAAGAGAACGGCCGTCTTCCCCACCCTCTTCCACCACAGCCAGCCGGCCACCAGCAGCAGCGGCGCGGTGACTTCGATAAACATGGCAGCGTGGTTGGCATAATCGAGCGGTCCGGTGAGGCGCAAATATTCACCCGTCACCGTAATGCCGCCGCGGAACGGCGCCAGCCAGCCAAACTCACGCCCCAGCCACACTTCAGACAGGCCAATGATCGCCACCAGCAAACCACCAGCCAATATTGCCAGCAGCAAAGTAATGTGCTGGCGGGTGGTGCGCACCAATAAAAGGATGGCCAGGGCTAAAGCCATTCCGCTGAGCAGGCGAAAAGATGCTTTGAGGGCATTGCCGTTTTGCTCAGGAGCGAGCACGGCCGTTCCCACAAACAATCCCCCCGCCACCAACAACAAAACCACCCCGCGATGTGGTAGGGGCAGCCCTCTGTGGCTGCCCTTATCTCCAAACCAAGTCACCACAGCCACGAGCAAAATCAATCCCAGCAGCAGTTCCAGGTTCGTCACCGCCAGCGGACCGATGGCCAGCAGCGGCCGATCCAGTTCAAACGGCAGCGTAAAGGCCAGGAGCAGCAGAAGAGCGTAGCCAATGTGGCGTGTTCTGGTGGGGGTCATACGGCCGTCTCCAGCAAAGTTGGCTGACGCAGCGCCCATAAACAACCCAGCAGCAGCACGCTTTCCGCCAGCAGTACCGACAGCGCCGGACCCAGCAGGCCCAGCCTGGGGATGAGCAGCCAGCAGAAAAAGGCGTGGAGCAGCAGGGTAACGGCCGTTAACCCCGTAAGCATTTGCTGCTGGCCGCGGGCTACCAAATAATGTGTCAGGCTGTAGTTGATGTAGACGGGCAGCACCGTCAACCCCAGCAATTGCAAGACGGGCCCGCTGGCGGCAAAGTCACTACCGTACAGCCAGCCAACCAGCCACGGTGCAGCCAGCCAGAAGGTGAGCGACACTGTGCCCCCTGCCAGCGCCAACAGCAAGCTTGTCTGCCGCCCCAGCTGCCCAGCGCGGCGGCGATTTTGGGTGAGCGCCAGGGAAAAAGCAGGAAAAACGGCCGCCAGCAGTGAGGCCGGCAAAATTTGGGTGGGCTCCACCAGCCGCCAGGCGGCGCTGTAATGGGCCACCGCTTCGGCCTCGCCCCACGCTTCCAGCAGCAAAATGGCCAGCCGCGTGTAGGCAATCGAGAGGAAAATGGAGAGTCCCAGGGGCCACGCCTGCTGGACTAACTGTTTAGTAACGACCGTTGTCGGCCATCCTGTTGGCCAAAGCTGAGCAAAATCAGTAATCCAGCCCGCCCGCCGCAGCTTCTGCAAGGCAAACAGCAGGGTGCTCATCATCACCACCAGGCTGACAGCCGCCAGCCACAGCAGTTGTTCCGTTTGCCAGAGGATGAGGGCACCGAAAACGGCCGTGCCTACTCTTACCCACAACAAAAGCTGCACTTCCACCCACAGCCGCTGCTGCCCACGAAAAATATAAGCTACAAACTCCACAAACGTTTGCAGCAATAAGGTCAATCCCAGTAGAAAAATCACCGGGCCACGGGTCGATTGATTCAGCGCCAACACACCCAGCACGGTTAAAATCGGCAGGCTCAACCACAGCTTCAGATGAAACGCGGCCAAAATCTGCGGTCGTGCTGCCATTCCCAGCCGGGCCACCTCGCGGGTAATCAGCAGCTGCAAGCCAAAGTCAGCCAGCTGCACCAGGACAAATCCCAGCGCCAGAGCATAGTTGTAGCTGCCAAAATCGGCCGTGGTCAGCCGCCGCGCCGCCAGCAAAAGCAGCAAAAAAGTAGCGGCCCGGCCACCTAGTTCCGCGCCCAGCTTGAGGAGGGTATTAGTTGTGAGCTGCCGGGTAAACAGCAAGGATGCAATCATAAATCGGGTCCGTTCATGCAGCAGGGAATTGTAATGGTCTCCTGCCGCACTGTCTACTTTTACGCAGCAAGCCTATTCTTAGATTTGTTTTGGGTGTACAGCGCACCTGGTTTAAAATTCTGCTAATGTCCAGTCGCTTGAATCATCCTAGGGTGGCGGCTTGGATAACGGCCGTTTGCTATTTCATCTTTCTCGCGCTCATGCTCGACCAGCGTGATCCCGGCACCTTCCCCCAAGCGGGTGATTACTTTGTAGACGCCACTGAAACGCCCGCTAATCTGGTTGTGTTACCTGATTCGTTTGGCTACGATGGGCAATATTATTATCGGCTTGCGCTGAACCCCTTCACCCGTGAAAAAACCGAGTTTGGTATCGAAATTGGAAGCCCTCGTTACCGTCACCAACGTTTGCTTTATCCACTGCTGGCCTGGCTATTTTCATTTGGGCATCCACAGCTGGCCATTCATTCTTTAATTTTGGTCAACTTCATTGCACTCGTCATAATTGGTCATAAAGCTGGTTGTTATGCGAAGCTAATCGGGCGACATGCGCTCTTCGGTTTGGCGTTCAGGTTCTTTCCGGGCTTTTTGTATACCCTCAGCCGTGCCTTAGTGGAAATTACAGAAGCTTGCCTCATTTTATGGGGTCTGGTTGCCTTAGCTCAAAAGCGAACTTTTATCGCTTCTGGCTCATTTTCATTGGCCATTTTGGCAAAAGAGACGGCATTGCTTACGGCCGTTTCCCTCACATCCCAGAAAAAATATCGCGTGGTGGCCCTTTTGCCACTTGCCGTTTATGGAGCATGGCAGCTCTTTTTAAATTGGTGGTGGGGGTACGGTCTGGCAGAAACCACGCCGAAAAATATCGGGCTTCCGTTTGTCGGCATTGTGGAAGGCTACTTGATTGGCTACGAACCTGTTCGCTGGCAAATCTTTGCCTTGTTCCTGCTTGCATTCTTGATCGTGACTGGAGTTTGCTTTAAATGCTCCACCGCGCAAAAATACGTCAAACTCTCCTGGCTGCTTTACACGCTCTTACTTGTTTCACTGACAAAAAATGTGTGGATTGAAAGTCTAGCTTTTTTACGTGCGGCTTCTTTGTTTTATCTTTTTGGAACGGCCGTCCTTCTCCAAGCAAAAACGCACGCCGCCAATATTTGCTTGATTGCTGTCCTCCTCATCTGGCTGTGGCTTGCAGCCAACCTTCTCACAGCTTAACAACCGCGCCCCCAGCCATCACGTTTCACGCATCACGCATTAGTCCCAAAAACCAGTACAATTTCCAATTGTCTCCATAAAATGCCCCACATTGTCTCTTTGCAAAACAAGATTGTCTCTGTAAAGTAGGGCCATTCCACCCGATTGGAGGCAATTATGAAAGGTCAATTGGCGCGGCGCATGTCCCGCACCAAAAAATCATTTATCCGTGAAATTTTGAAGGTGACGCAAAATGCGGCCGTCATTTCCTTTGCCGGCGGTTTGCCCAACCCCGACTACTTCCCCATCGAGCCGCTGCGCGCTGCGGCCGATCGCGTTTTTGCCCAGCAGGGCAAACTGGCGCTGCAATACGCGCCTACGCTGGGACACGAACCGCTGCGGGTCTTCATTGCCCAACGGTACGCCGACCGCTGCGGCATGGCCGTTGACGCGGATGAAATTCTGATTACCAACGGCTCGCAGCAGGGGCTGGATTTGGTGGCCAGGATTCTCATCGATCCCGGCGACCACGTGCTGCTGGAGTCGCCCAGCTACCTGGGGGGCATCCAGGCATTTACGATGTACGAGCCGGAATTTGAGACGGTGCCGTTGGGTGAAGACGGGGTGGATACGGCCGTGCTCGCCCAAAAAACCGCCCATCCCCAAAGCAAACTGTTCTATGCCCTGCCCAACTTCCAAAATCCCAGCGGCATCACTTACAACTTGCAAACGCGCCAGGTCGTCAGCCAAATCCTGGCCGAGAACGAAATTTTCCTCATTGAGGATGATCCTTACCGCGAGCTGCGCTTTTTGGGCAGCGATTTGCCGCCCATCGCCAGCTTCAACCGGGAGCGCGCCTTTCTGTTGGGATCGTTTTCCAAAATTGTGGCGCCCGGCTTCCGCATGGGCTGGATTTGCGCCCCGCCGCCGCTGATGGACAAGTTGGTGACCGCCAAGCAGGGCACCGATTTGCACTCCAACTACGTCTCGCAGCTCATCATTCACCAATTTTTGCAGGACAACGACCTGGACGCCCACATCGCCACCATTCGTGCCGCCTACAGGCAGCAGCGGGAAATCATGGTGGCTATGATCGAGGAATGTTTCCCGCCGGAAGTCACCTTTACCCTGCCAGAAGGCGGCATGTTTTTGTGGGTCACGCTGCCGCCGCAGCTTTCGGCAATGGCCCTGTTTGAGGAAGCGTCTAAGCAAAACGTGGTTTTTGTGCCCGGCACACCGTTCCACGTCGATGGCAGCGGCGGCAACACCCTGCGCCTGAACTTCTCCAACACCACCAACAAAAAGATCGAAGTCGGCATGACCCGCCTAGCCCAAGCCATCAAGCAAATGATGCTTCAAGAAAATAAATCAAAGATTTCGCAGATTTAACAGATTTTTTAAGCTTTTGCAGAAAGAAAATCTGCGAAATCTGTTGATAAAAAATCTCTGAATAGGAACGAGAGATGCTCGATTTAACCGTGAACCGAGACAGCAAACCACCCCTGTACCGCCAGATCGCGGAGCAGATTAAAACGCACATCAGCAACGGCCGTCTGCCCGCCAACAGCCGCCTGCCCACGGTACGTGGCCTGGCCCGCTCGCTGGGCGTCACGCGCCTGACGGTGCAAAACGCCTACGCCGAGCTGCAAGCCGATGGCTGGGTGGAGGCAACCGTGGGGCGCGGCACGTTTGTGAGTACGGCCGTGCAGCAAATGAGCCTGCAACCGGCTGTGGGCCAATACCTCACGCCGGACAGCGCCATCAACGACATGCTGGCCATCAACCAGGTGATTGGCGTGCGCTCCATGGCCATGGCCCACGCCGACCCGGCCCTTTTCCCCATAGAAGCGTTTTGGGGGCAGATGGACCGATTAAAATCAAACGCCAATCAGCTGCTGAGCTACGGCCCGATTCAGGGCGACACCGGCTTGCGCGTGGAAGTAAGCCAGATGCTGCAAGATGACGGCATCCCGGCTTCGCCGGACGATATCCTCATCACCTCCGGGGCAATTCAATCGATCTATCTGGCCACGGCGGCCGTTGCCCAACCGGGTGACACCGTTTTGGTAGAGCAGCCCACGTTTCTAGGCGTGCTCAATATTTTGAAGGCGCAGGGATTACGGCCGTTGCACATTCCCATGCAGCCAGACGGTCCCGATTTGGACCAGATGGAGCAACTCGTAAGTCGCCACCGGCCGCGCTGCTACTACACCGTGGCCAACTTCCACAATCCCACCGGTTACAGCATCAGCGCCACCAAACGGCAGGCCATTTTGCAGCTGGCTCAGGAACACAACATGCTGCTCATCGAGGATGACATTTACGGCAGGCTGGGTTTTGCCGGCCCGCCGCCGCCACCCTTCAAGCAGCAAGACGAGGATGACCGGGTGCTCTACCTGAGCAGCTTTTCCAAGATGCTGATGCCGGGGCTGCGCGTCGGTTATTTGCTGATGCCGCCCGCCTGGCGCGATCAGTTATTGACGCTGCGCCGGGCTACCGATTTGTGCGGCACAGGACTATTGCAGCGGGCATTGGCCCACTTTTTGCAAGATGGCGGCCTGAAGAAGCACCTGCGCCGGGTGATCCCCATCTACCGGGAACGGCGAGATGCGCTGCTGGCCAGTTTGGGGCGCTGGATGCCAACGGCCGTTCGCTGGACCGAACCAGAAGGCGGGTTTAGCTGCTGGGTCACATTACCGCGCCGCCTGCCGCCCGGCCTGCTCTACCGGCAGGCCCTGGAAAACGGCTTCGCCTTCACCCCCGGCGAGGCCTATATGATGGAAGACACCGGCCACGAATATTTGCGGCTTTGCTTTGGCAACCTGAGTGCTGAAGGCATTGAAGCCGGGGTAAAGCTGCTCAGCACGCTCATTCAACAACAGTTAGACAGCAGTCAATCACACGGCGATTGGCTGCCTTTTGTGTAGATCAAACTGGAGTGCCTGGCACTTAAAATGATAAGTTATGTTAACTGAAATGCAGGTAAGAAACGGCCGTTCCCCCAGCAAAACGGCCCTATGGCAAGGCATCAAGGCCGAACTGCCCATTACTATTGGCGTCATTCCCTTTGGCATGATTTATGGCGTGCTGGGCTTGTCTGCCGGGCTCACCCCGCTGCAAGCGCAGGCGATGTCGTCGATTGTGTTTGCCGGGTCTGCTCAATTTCTGGGGGCGCAGCTCATCAGCGTAGGCACGCCTATTCCCATCTTGTGGCTGACGACGTTTATTGTGAATCTGCGCCACGTCCTGTACAGCACCTCATTGGGGCCAGATGTGCAGCATTTGTCGCGCAAATGGCGCTGGCTGCTGGCCTACCTGCTCACCGATGAGGCGTATGCGGCAACGGCCGTTCATTATGGCAACAGGCAAATCCCCCTGACGCATAAACATTATTTCTGGCTGGGCGCCGGCTTTACGCTGTGGGGTACGTGGCAGGTGAGTACGGCCGTGGGTATTTTGCTGGGCACGCAGGTGCCGCCGGAATGGGGACTGGATTTCACGCTGGCGCTGACCTTCATCGGCATTGTGGTGCCCACGCTGAAAGACCGGCCCAACACGATGGCCGCGCTCACCGCCGGGATGGTGGCCGTACTCACCTTTGGCTGGCCCTACAAGCTGGGCCTCATGGCCGCCACGCTCGCCGGCATCGGCATCGGCGTCTGGCTGGAGAACCGAAAAAAGCACCTAACCGCAGATTGACGCAAATTGCAGGTGCAGAATTTTCGATCTTGTCATTCCCGCGAAGGCGGGTATGACACCTGTAAATTTGGACTCAAAAGGAAAGCTATTTTGAATCTTTGGATTGCAATTTTAGGCATGGGCTTCATCACTTACGCGATTCGGCTGGTGCCGATTTGGCTGCTGGAACGCGCCACCATTAGCGTTGGCTGGCGGCAGGCGCTGCGCTTTGTGCCTGCCGCTGTACTTTCCGCTATCATCTTGCCCGAATTAATGATGCCCGGCAGCGAGTTTGATCTATCGTTGGGTAACGCGCGCCTGCTGGCGGGCCTGGTAGCCATCCTGGTTGCCTGGCGCACCAAGAATATTTTGTGGACGCTGGCGGCGGGGATGGCGTTGCTGTGGGTGTTGGGATGATGGGGTGACAGGGTGAAGGGGTGACAAGGTGAAGGGGTGACAAGGTGATCGGACAGCGCGACCCACTTGCACACTTGTCCACCTGCACACTTGCATACTCGCAAACTGTTTCGAGGTGAATATGATTGAAGAATTTATAGAAGTTGGTGTTGTCAAAGAACTATATCGCTTTCCGGTGAAGTCGATGCGTGGGGAAGCGTTGCAGGAAGCGCATGGCTACTGGCACGGGCTGGATGGAGACCGGCGGTATGCGTTTGTGCGCTTGGACAATCGTTCCGGGTTTCCCTGGCTGACGGGGCGCGAGCTGCCGCAACTGCTGCAATACACGCCCCGCTACACGCAGCCGGATAATGTGATTGATTCGCCGGTGGAAGTACGGGCGCCAGACGGCCGTACCTTCTCCATTGATGATCCGGAACTAAACCAAGAACTGGCAGCAGCATACGGCCGGCCCGTCAACTTAATCAAAATTGGCCGCGGTGCCTTTGACAGCCAGGTAATTTCGGTGATGAGCACAGCCACAGTAACGGCATTGAGCGAGGCGATTGGTACGGCCGTTGGGGGAAAAATTTCCCCTTTGCGCTTCCGGCAAAACATTATTATCGATCCATTTGACGACCAGCCGTATGTAGAAGAACGCTGGCTGGACAGCAGTTTGGTTTTCGGCAGCCAACCCGATGGCTTGCGATTGCGGCTCAACCGCCGCATCCAGCGCTGCGTGATGATCAACATCGATCCCGAAACGTCAGAAAAAGAGCCGGCCGTCCTCAAAACCGTTGCCCAAACGCGGCAAAACTGCGCCGGCGTCTACGGCAGCACCGAACACCCCGGCATGATTCGCGTGGGGGATGTGGTGAAGCTGGTGCGGGTTTAATAAGGAGACGACACCAACTGTCGTTGACCACCATGAATTAAAATGGCACGCTGATTTACCTGATTCCCATGATCATTTTTATCAGGCAGATCAGGGGAATCTGCGTCCTATTTTCGAAGGAGTCGTCGATGGAAGCATTTTTGATTCAACAATTAATTGCAGAACAGGCCGCGGGGGAACGGCCGTATCTGGAATTTCTACGCCGCGACTCGATGAGTTTAGGTCTTTACGCCCTGCCGGCCGGTGGCGACGATCCACAACAGCCCCACCACGAGGATGAGGTGTATTACATCGTCAGCGGCCAGGGGCAGATTACTGTCGGCGATGAAACTAGGCCGGTGGAGCCAGGCAGCATTGTGTTTGTGGCAGCCCACGTCCATCACAAATTCCACAACATCACAGAAGACCTCAAAATTCTGGTCTTTTTTGCGCCGGCAGAGACGGATTAGCCGGCAGACCCGAAGGGTTTGTCCCGAGCTAACCAAGTCATGACAGAACAAACCCTTCGGGTCTAGATACAGGAAATAACCATGCCTACCTACCCTTTTATGCAAGTGGACGCCTTTACGGAACGGCCGTTAGCTGGCAATCCCTGCGCTATCATTTTTGAAGCTGACACCCTGAATGACGCCCAAATGTTAGCCATCGCCAAAGAGATGAACCTGTCTGAAACATCCTTTGTGCTGAAATCATCGGTGGCCGATGTGCGGGCGCGCTACTTTACCCCCGCCGAGGAAATTCCGTTGGCGGGGCACCCTACCATCGCCACAATCCATGCCCTGGCAGAAACAGGTCGGATTCAATTTCACGGTGATTACACGAAGATTTCGCTGGAACTGCAAGTGGGACCAATCCCCATTGAACTATACGCTACCGAAGCCGGCGTTCACGTGGTGATGAGCCAGAAGAAACCAGAATTCCTGGCAGCTTTTGCACCGGAAGAGGTGATGCCCCACTTCGACCTGGAAACGGCCGACTGCCTGCCAGATGTCCCCCCGCAAATCGTAAGCACCGGCACGCCGCAGCTCATGATTCCCGTGCGGGATTTGGAAGCAATGAGCCGTGCCCGGCTGAACACAGCCACCTACCCCGCCTTTCGCCAAAGCGCCGGGTTTTTCAGCCCGCACCTGTTTTGCCTGCAAGGCGCCACCGACCAGGGCGATACCTTTGCCCGTCACTTCGGCGTGCCGCCGGACACGATGGAAGATCCGTTCACCGGCTCGGCCACAGGCGGCATGGCCGCTTACCTGTGGCATCATCGCCTGCTCAACAAACCCACCTTTGTCGCCGAACAGGGCCACTGGATGAACCGCCCAGGCCAGGCACAGGTAGAAATTGTCGGTCCGCCAGACGATATTGAAACGGTGAAGGTGGGAGGAACGGCCGTTACCGTCATGCGCGGTGAATTGACTATTTAAAAACAATTGGAGCAACCATGAAAGATTACACCACAGTTCCCAAAACTGAAGTTCGTCGCAGCGACCGTGCGGTAGAAGATGAAGGCTGGATTCGTGATCAGCTGCATCGTGCCGCCGTTGGCGTTTTGGCCACGGTGCATGACGACCAGCCGTTTCTCAACAGCAATCTGTTTGTTTATGATGAAGCCGCCCACGTCATTTACATGCACACAGCTCGCGTCGGCCGGACGGCGGCCAATTTGGCCGGCAAAGCCAAAATTTGCTTCACCGTTTTTGAGATGGGCCGTCTGCTGCCCGCCGACGAGGCGCTGGAGTTTAGCGTCGAGTACAGCGGGGTGACACTGTTTGGCACGGCCGTTACCATCACCGATCCTGTTGAAGCCAAACACGGCCTGCAACTGCTGCTGGACAAATACGCCCCTCACCTGCGTCCCGACGTGCATTATCGCGGCATCACGCCGGAAGAGCTGAAGCGAACGGCCGTCTACCGCATCAACATCCACGAATGGAGCGGGAAGAAGAAGGAAGTGGCGGATGATTTTCCGGGAGCGTTCTACTATAACCAGTAATCGGTGGTCGGTAATTGATTAATTGACCGATAACGGATTACCGATTACCGAAGCGCCACATCATCAATCTGATTTGGTACGCAATTTTATCAACAGATTTTGCAGATTACGCAGATTTTTATCCCATCAATCCTTCGGCTGCGCTCAGGACAGGTTCTGCGAAATCTTTGATTCATATTTTGGTTATGGATTGAAGAGGGAAAAATGCAAATCGAGATCACGATACACCCCATGGAAGCGGCGGACTGGACGGCCGTTTCCCAAATTTATGCCGATGGGATTGCCACAGGAAACGCGACGTTTGAAACGGCCGTGCCCACCTGGGAAATATGGGACAGCGGCCATCTGCCCAACAGCCGTTTTGTGGCCCGGACTGAAGCCGGTGATGTCGTCGGCTGGGCGGCGCTGTCGCCCGTTTCCAGCCGGTGTGTGTATGCCGGCGTAGCCGAAGTGAGCGTCTACGTCGCGGCGTCCGCCTGGGGCCAAGGCGTGGGCAAGCGGCTGCTGCAAACCCTGGTGAAAAGCTCTGAGGCCGAAGGCATCTGGACGCTGCAAGCAGGCATCTTCCCCGAAAACGAAGCCAGCGTGAAGCTGCACGAACGGTGTGGCTTTCGCGTGGTGGGACGACGTGAGCGATTGGGGCAGCAGAACGGCCGTTGGCGCGACGTCCTCTTTCTGGAGCGACGCAGTCAAACAGTGGGCATCTAGGAGCTAGATTGGTCCAATCTGAGAGCACATCAAATATGCAACAGTATGAAATCCGGCAGTGTGAGGCAGTGGCGTGCCAGTTTCGCTTTCCGGTAACGGTGGGTGATCCGGCAGGACTGCGCTGCCCGTACTGCGGCGAACCAACGGCCGTTGCCGCCACGCCGCAGATTACCGAGACGCCCTTTCCCCAATTTGCGCCGCGCTTCACACATCTGGAACTGCTGCTGGATAATATTCGCAGTGTGTACAACGTGGGGGCCATCATGCGCACGGCCGACGGCGCGGGGGTGAAGCATCTGCACCTGGGCGGCATCACCGCGCCGCCGACACATCCCAAACTGGCCAAAACCGCGCTTGGCGCAGAGGGTGCCCTGCCGTGGACGCAGCATCGCAACGGCGTTCAGGCTGCCAGAGAAATGAAAGCGGCCGGATATGAAATTTGGGTATTGGAAGAGGGGGAAACGCCTGCACTGAGCGACGCCGAAGTGGCCGTAAACCTCTTCACCGCCACGTTACCAGACAATGCCAACCAACCCATCCTCCTGGTCATCGGCAACGAAAAAGTGGGCGTCGATCCAGCAATCCAGCAGATGGCCGACTGTACCTTTGCCCTGCCCATGAGCGGCGTCAAAAACTCGCTCAACGTGGCCGTCGCTTTTGGCATTGCCATCTACCAAATCCAATTTGGGTGATTTTTACCGTAGGGGCGCAGAGAACGCGAAGTTATCTCAGTAATTCTCTGCGCTCTTTGCGTCTCCGCGTTTTTTAAGGAATTGTTACGCAGCGGAAGCCGGTGCTGGGGACCTGGCGAAATTCGGGTGCGCGCTCGCCGGCGCGGTTGGTACTGCGCAGCGCTGCGGCAGGGCTGTCATAGCCGCCGCCGCGCATGACGTAATCGTCTGTCACGCTAACTTCGGGGCCGGTGGGATTTTCGGCGGGGCTGCGGTCATAATAAATAGGATCGTAGCCGTCGGCTACCCATTCCCAGACGTTGCCCGCCATGTGATGCAGGCCGAACGGGCTGGTCCCTTCGGGCAGGCTGTCAACCGGCTGCAAGTTGTCGAAGGTCCCGGCAAATACGGCCGGAACGGTGCCGTCGGCATCAATTTCTAATTCGTCGCCCCAGGGATAGAAACGGCCGTCTCCCCCCGTCGCCGCCAATTCCCACTCTGCTTCCGTAGGCAGCCGTCCGCCCACCCATTGGCAGTAGGCGTTGGCCCCGTGCCAGCTCACGTTGTTAATTGGATAATCGCCAAAACCAACCACAGGAATGTACTCCGTCTCAGTATCAGTGAGGTAACTCCGCGTGGTCTCGAAGCGGGTAGAAAGGCAGGTAAAGCCGTTGCAGGCGCTAACGTACTGCCCGAGTGTATTGAGGAAAGCGGCGTACTGTGCCACGCTGACCTCATACAGGTCGATAGCAAAGGCATCAACCGTTACTTCGTGGCGGGAGCGTTCGTCCGGTTCGGCCAGTTCATCCTCGTCGCGCGCGCCCATCATAAAGGTGGTAGCGGGAATAACGACCTGCGGCATCCCGTCCTGCCCACGTGTCAGCACTATCGTCGGTGTTGGTGATGGAGTTCTGGTAGCGGTGGCGGTGGCCGTGGGCAACGGCGTGGGCGTGCTGGTTGGCGAAGGGGTTGGGCTGGGCAGGGGCGTCGTGATGGGTGGAACGGCCGTATCCGTTACCACAATAACTTCTGTGGGAACGGCTGTCGCCGTCAACGTCGGCTCGATGGTCGGCGTTTCGGTCGGGACCATTGTGGCGGTTGCCGTGGCTGTTGGCGGCAAACGGCCGTTCTGCGCCAGATAAACCAGATCATTGGGTGAATGACCCTCCCAAAAGAAGAACCAGCCTGCCGCAACGGCCAAACTGCCGATGATGAGCAAAAAGAGCAAGACATAGAAGCAAGAACGGCCGTTACTCGTTTTTGCTTTCTCTGTTCTGGGCGTGGGCACCACGACGTGCTGTGCCTGCCCCATGGCCACAGCCGCCGGTGGCGGAGGCAAGTCACGCGGTGCAGTGGAAAGCGGTGGACCAGACACAGCCGGGGGTGGTGGAGGCTTTACAAGCGGTGCAGCCACGGAGTCCGGATCATCATTGGCCATATCAAATTTGGCAATGGCTACTTCTTCAGGCTGCTCGATGGCCTGCTCAACGGCCGTTGCCAACAAATTACCATTGCCGTAACGGTCTACCGGCTCTTTGGCCAGCGCTTTGAGGATAACGGTCGTGAGTGCCGGGCTTAAATCGGGGCGAATTTTCTGCGGCGAGAGCGGCGGTTCGCCCATCTGCTTCATGGCGATTTCTAACGGCGCGGCCCCTGCAAACGGCCGTTGCCCGGTAAACATCTCATACAAGATCACGCCCACGGCGTACAAATCGCTTTGCGGAACCACGCTGGCCGAGGAAATAGCTTGCTCCGGCGCAACGTAATGGGGCGAGCCAAAAATGTCGCCCTTCGTTTCACTGTCAGACAGCAGGGCCAAACCAAAATCAGTGAGGTAGGAACGGCCGTCTTCTCCCAATAAAATGTTGGACGGCTTCACGTCCCGGTGGATAATCCCCTTGCTGTGGGCATAATCCAGCGCGCCACACAGCTCACGCACGTAGCGAGCCGCTTCCAGGGCCGGCATCCTCTCTTCCTGCGCCTTTAGCTCCGCCAGATAGCTATACAAATCCCGGCCAGGAATATACTGCATGGCCATGTAAAAAAGGCCAGACACCTCGCCATAACGATACAGCCGCACAATATGGGGATGCTCCAACTGGGCAATCGCCTGCGCCTCTCGCTCAAAACGGGCCCGGTAATCATCGTCCGCGCGATAGACAGCGTCAATCACCTTGATGGCCACGTCCCGCTTCAGGCGCACGTCGCGTCCGCGATAAACGCGGGCCATTCCCCCGTGGCCCAACAGGGAAACGAGTTCGTATTCATCTAACTGCTGCCCAATTAACGGGTCCTGGTTTAAGTTCGCCATTTAAGAAGTCTAGGACTGGCAGTCCTCTCTGCGTCCCTATCGCTTAATAATCAATCCACGTTTTTCGTAGGACGTGCTGACAATGCGATTTAAGTCGTGCACGTATTGGTTCAAACCGGTGGCAAAGGAGTCTAGCTGATCGGCAATGATGCGTACGGCTAAATCCTGGCGGCCAACGGCCGTTAACATCCCCACATGCGGCCGAAAATCGCGCACCGTTACGTGCATCACATCATCGGCATCGGTTAAAACGCCCCAGGCCAGCTCCTTCTTTTCGTTGTCGTCCTTGGCCGTCATAAAGCGGGTCAGGCTGCTGCTGGGGGAGACGCGCCCCACGTTGGAAAACACTTCACGTCCTTTAATCAGATCATTTAGCACATCAAACTGTCCCGGAATTTTATCCAGCAGACGCTGCAAGGGCACGGGCAAATGGGCCAGCAGCCGGATGGTATCGACGCTGATGCTTTCGCCGGTGCCGGCCTGTATCTTGGCCCGGTTCAAAACCTCACCAAAGCCGGCCAGCATCGTGAGGTATGATTTTTGCAGCTTCTCAAACTGACCAAAAATATGCTGCCGGTTGCGCTTGGCCCGGTCGTAGTTGCGCAGCGCCGCCAGCGTCCGCTGATGCTCGCCAATCAAGTCTAGGTTAGCCAGCGGCACCTCAAACGTCATCGGGTAGACGCGGTCGCGTGGATTGCGCCGGCTGGCATCAACCGGGATGAGAATGACGGGGTTGTTTGATTGGCTCTGCAGCGCTGCCAGGGCCGCTTGGGCGGCTGGCCGGGTACGGCCGTCGGCCAGCAGTGCCCCCAACTGCTCCACCAGTTCCGGTGCCGGGCGGTAAACCAGACTGTGAACGGTACGATACAGCACCAGCAAATCGTTAACCGTCATACGCAGCAAATCGTTGCGCTGCTTAAACAGCTCGCGCAGTTCCAGAATGGCGGGCAAATTGATGGCCGTTGTTTCGGCACTCACTTCTTGGGCAACATGAGGCGCGGCCTGAATTCGCTGCCGGTCGGCGGGACGCAGCGTGAGTTCAGGCGCATAAGGCCGATTTTGCGGCCCGGTCACCGCCGGCAAACTGTGCAGATGCACGGCCCAGGCCAATGCCTCGTTGGTGAGAATCTCGGCCACGGCCGCACCCCAAATGCCGTCAAAAAAGATGTGGGACAAATCAAAAACAAACGTCTCGCCGGTGTCGAAGATAGTCAACGGTTGGTCGCCAACAGCCCGCTCCGCCTGGCGCAGACCGGCCAGCGGCTGATGGCGCGACTGCTGATCGGTGTTGATCCAGATGGGGGCCAGGCGCAGGCTGGTGATTTCCTGGCGCAATCCTTCGCTGGTGCCGGCCAGAAACTCCGGCAGGACAGCTCGTTTCATTTGGGCCAGCTCGGCCAGCTGGGCCGGAGGCGTCTTGGCCGGATTGTTCATCAGGTTGGCAATGTAACCGCGCATGGTGGCCACGTTTTGCGGACGGCCGTTTTTATCGGAACAAGCGGGAATTAAATAGTAGCGGCCCTGGTGGATGATGCCGATTTGCAGCTGTTCCAGTGGGATCGGCCTGCGCTCTTCACCGTACAGCGCCGGTTCCAGATAAGCGCGAATGCTGAGCTGCTGCTGGTAAGCAGGCAATGCCTCCGCTTCAGCGGTGGCAATTTTCTTTTGCCACTCGGCAAGTACGGCAGCGGGCAGCTCAGCCAGGGCAGGCGCCAGGAAGGCGTCAAATTTGCGGCGGCGGTAGGCGGGATAATCTTCTTGTGGCTGTACGTCGGCACCACGGCCGTACGGCCGTAACCGTTCCCAGCGGGTGTACAAATCGGCAAAGCGGACGCTGTTGGGCAGTTTAGCAGTGAGTTCGCGCAGCGTGGTGGTGTAGATCCGCTCGCGCCATGTATTATCCAACAAAATGTAATATTAGTGCAGGCAGTAAACGGCCGTCATAGCCCAGGCTGTGACCCGGTCTACTGGGGAAAGCCGGATGCCATGTTGGCGCAGGGTGGTGTCGAAGCCATGGGTTTCGCAGGCGTGGCGGGCGGTGTCATCACGCAAGGCATAATCGATGTAAAACTGCCAGATGCCTTCGGGGAAGGACGCATCTACCTCTTTACCGGCCAGCTTGAGCAAATTTTGGTACGCCCATAGGACGGCCGCCGGGCCGGCAAAAAACGTACCGTACACCGCTTTATCTAACAACGCCTGGTCTATTCCTTTGAAGAGTAGATGAATGTCCCGTTTGACGGTTTTGGCCGGCGGCTTGCGGCTGGGCAAGCGCAGCAAGCCGTTGAGGATCACGCTGGGAACGTTTCCAGCAGGGGCGTGCCTGGCAATGGCGGCCACCAGCTTATCAATTTCGGGCAAAGACAAGGACGACAATTCATGCACCTTCTGTGTGTAGGCAATCTTACGAAGAGTATGAATGGTAGCTTGCGTGGCGTCAATGGCCCGTTTACGGTCGTCCACAAGACGTTGCCTTTGCGTATAATTTCGTCAGGTACTGCAACATGGTGCGTGTTAATTATGCCGAAATAGTTGGTTGGGGAACGGCCGTTAAAAATCCCCCATCCATAATTCACAATTCACTATGGTCCGGCAGCAGGGATCAAAAAGTCGCCAACCGCCCAGCCTTCGCTGCCGTCGTCCAGCTGGAGCTGCCACCAGAGCCGGTCGTTGGCTTCATCAACTTCTGGCCCGCCGATGACCAAAACCAGCGTACCTTCATCGACCACCGTAATTTGGGCATTGCTGGTGCTGGGACCGCCGCGTAAATTGATGCCAAAGCCGTCGGTGTTGGCTACCTGCGCATAGTAGCCGACGGTGACTTCTGGTGGCGCAACGGCCGTATCCGGCGTCGGTATCGGCGTGAAGGTGGGAATGGGGCTGGGCGTGGGCAGCGGCGAGGTAGGTGAGGGAATCGGGCTGGGTGGCGCGGTCAGGATGATCAGCGTCGGCTCGACGGGCGCGGCTTCCAGCGGCGCCCGGTCCAGCAGCGAGTTGACCAGCGCCAGGGCAATGGCAATGCTGACAACGGTGACCAACACGCCCAGACCCAGCCAGCGCCAGGGAATCGGTTCCTGGCTATCTTGACGCAGGCGACGGGGACGCTTTTCTGGCGAATCTTTTCGCTTAGAATCTCTAGGGTCTGGGGGAATCTGGTATCGGGCCATCTACTTCACTTCTAAAACCAATAAAGTTAAATCATCAAAGGCAGCGGCGTTGCCCTGCCATTGGGCCACATCTTTGATGATGTGGTCCACAATTTGTGCGGCCGTTTTTTGTTCACAGGCAGCAGCGGCAGCGGCCAACTGCTGGTTGGAATAGCCCTGTTCCGCTTCATTGACGGCATCGGGCACGCCGTCGCTGAACATGATCAGCCGGTCGCCCGGTTCCAGGTCAATCATCTCTTCGGTCAGGGTCAAATCGGGCATCATGCCCAGGAAGCGGTCGCCGCCGGGCAAGGGCATCACTTCACGACCGGGGCGCAGGAGGAGCGGCCGTTCGTGTGCTGCCCGAATGTAGGTTAACTTGCCGCTGGGACGATGCAATACGCCGTAAAACGCCGTCAAAAAGACCTCATCGTTGTTGGCAATGTCGAACATGCCTTTGTGCACCGCCAGGGCCACTTCTGCCGGGGAGAGCGACTGCTGCCCCTCGCGTAAAAAGAGGGTGCGCGTGACGGCCATGAACAGGGCGGCATGAAACCCCTTATCGGCCACGTCGGCAATAAGCACGCCAACGTGTTCCTCATCAATTTCCAATACATCGTAAAAATCACCACCCACCTGGCGCGCCGGTTCCAGATAAGCAGCAAAGCCATAATCAGGGAATTGGGGCAAATCTTGCTGCAACAGATTGCGCTGCACCTGTGCCGCCAGCTCCAGCTCCCGCTCCAGCCGCTGCTTCTCCACCAGCCTGGCCTGGGCTGCTTTTAAATCGGTGTACGCTTTTTCCAGCGCTTCGTTTTTGGCCTGCAAATCTTCAATATAAATGCGGTCCAGATTACGCGCATTGGACAAAATGCGCTGCAATAGCAGATTGGCCAGCGGCGGACTGTTTTTGACAAAGTCGTCAAACGCCTCTTCGGTCACTTCCAGTACGGTGGTGGGCGTGATGGTAACGCAGTTGGCCGCGCGTGGTGAATCGTCGATGAGGCCCATCTCGCCAAAGTAGCCGTTTTTGCCCACCATATTGAGAATGCGCTCCTCGCCATCATCCAGCACCCGAATCACGGCGACGTTGCCCTTAACCACGACGTAAAAGACGTGCTCCACTTCACCCTGGTGGCACAGCGTGGTGTTGGGGGGATAGTCGACGCGCTTGGCCACCTGGCGTAGCAGTTGGAGCGTTTCTTCATCTAATCCGGTGAGTGCCTGACGAATAACGGCCGTTGTTCCTGCATCCATGAAAATACCCTACACTTCAAAACTCGTTTATTACAATTTTTATTGAAACCTTATTTGTCACCCCTGCCCCACGCCTTCGCGGGGGCAGGCTGGTAGGAGCCCAGGTGGATGGATTCCCGCCTTCGCGGAATGACACCTATCTCAATGATCTTCTTAAAAAACAAGCAATCTTAAATCTCTAATCTCTACTCTCCAAAAACGCCAGCAGCCTGGACAGCGGCCAGGTGTTGACGATCTGCTCGGCCGTGGCCCAGCCGCGTTGGGCAGTGGCCACACCGTAGTGCAGCAAGTCAAAGTGGTCGGCGTGGTGGGCGTCGGTGTTGATGGCCAGCGTTACGCCCAGCTCGACGGCACGGCGCACGTGGCTGTCACGCAGGTCTAGCCGGTACGGGTTGGCGTTGATCTCAATGATGGTTTGGGTAGAAACGGCCGTCTCCAACACCAGCTCCATGTCCAAATCCGCCCCCGGACGGTCCGGCAGCAGGCGGCCCGTGGGATGGCCAATCATGTCCACGTGCGGGTTTTGCAGCGCGTTCATAATGCGCATCATTACCTGCTCGCGTGGCTGGTTCAGGCTCACGTGCAGGCTGGCAATGACTAAGTCCAGCCGGGCCAACACATCATCCTCATAATCCAGCGAGCCATCGGCCTTAATTTCCATCTCCGTGCCGTGCAGGATACGGAAATCTGGTCCCATTTTTTCGTTGGCCGCAGCAATCTCCTCCGCTTGCTGCCACAGCCGCTCCGGCGTGAGCCCGTTGACGATGCCCAAACTTTGGGAATGGTCGGTGATGCAGATGTATTGTAGGTCGCGTGCCTGAGCGGCCTGAGCCATCTCCAAAATCGTCATTTTGCCGTCGGACCAGGTGGAGTGCATGTGCAAATCGGACACAATCTGCTCGATTTGGATCACGTCCGGTAGATGACCTTTTTGCGCCGCCTCAATTTCACCGCGATCTTCGCGCAAGGTGGGCAAAATGTAAGGTAGATTAAGAACCTGATAAAGTTCTTCTTCGCTGGCGCACAAGATTTCTTCGCCGCCATCGGTAGGGGTGAAGGCGTGTTCGTTCAGGCTGAGCCCTTGCTTCAGGGCCAGTTCGCGCAGGCGCACGTTGTGGTCTTTGCTGCCGGTAAAATAGGAAAGCAGCGTTCCCCAGCGCTCGGAAGGCAGCACGCGCAAATCGACCTGCATCCCGTTGTGCAGCACCACGCTGGATTTGGTCGGTCCGTGCCCGGAAACGGACTCGACGCGGGGCATATTGACAAAAGTGTCCATGATGGGCGCAGCTTCATCAGCGGCTACGAGTAAATCTACATCCCCTATGCTTTCTTTCATGCGGCGGAGGGAACCGGCAACGGCCGTTTTCTGCACGCCCGGCAACTGTTCCAGCTCAGCCAATATTTTCTGGGCCAATGGCCACGCTTCGCCAATCGGCGTGCGATCATCGCCGTGCCGGGCCAGCGCCTCAATCGCTTTCACCAGCTTAGCCTCGGATTTGGCACCCAGTCCTGGCAGATCGCGCAGCTTGCCCGCCTGGGCTGCCGTATCTAGCTCCGCCAGAGTGGTGATGCCCAGCGTCTCATACACCTGCTTCACCCGCTTAGGTCCCAAACCGTCCACCTTGAGCATTTCCACCAGCGTTGGCGGAATTTCCTCAGCTAGCTTCTCGTAAAACGTCAGCTTGCCCGTGGTGAGCATCTCTTCAATTTTTTCGGCCAGCGTTTTGCCAATGCCGGGAATGTCGGTCAGCTCGCCCGCTTCATACACCTGGTTAATGTCGCGGCCCAGCTCCTGAATGGCTTCGGCCGCCCGCCGGTAAGAGAGGACGCGATGGATAATATCGCCGCGGATGGCCAGCATATCGGCCACGTCGGCAAAAATCTTGGCAACCTCACGATTATTCATGGGCGCGATTATAGCAGCAGTGGAGAGGGTGCAAAATATTCAAACAACCCGAGGATCAGCTGTTGGTTTAAGAAAGCGCAGAGGTTGAAAAGGAAAAATCACCAAGCTATGGCCACCATTCATTTACTTCTTTTACTGCCTCCGCCGTTTGGACGATAGCTTCTGTGCCGCCCAACCTTAAGATAACAGGCGCAAAAAATTGTAAATCCACCAGTAAAGCCTGTCGCCCACGTTTTGCGGATCGTGTGAGAATTTGAGGCAACAAAGAATTTAAGTCAACCGATTCAGTTTCTAATAAAAGCGGTATCAAATTAGTCAAAAGATCCCTTCGTTCGAAAAAATTACTTCCTTGTAATGTTACAGAAGCCAAATCCTGAATTAGACGCTCTTTTTCATGGCCTTCAAATCGCATCGCCAAAGCAATTCTGGCAAGTGTCTTTTGATTGCTCTCTGGAAGCTCGTTCAGAATCAATTGGACTTGTGAAAGTGTATTTACTGGCAAGAAAGGTAAGATTGAATTAATCGCACCAACTATCTCAAAATGAGAACGTCCCTGCCCTCTGGTACTGTTGATTTTTTCTAGTACTTCATTGCAAATGGGCGTCCTTCTGGAGCCTGGCAAATAAAATGATAATTGCGCTTGCATGGCTGCTTGAGAAAGTTCATTCTCGATCTGTTCAGCAACATTGAGTGCTTCGTCAATTGCTTCATCGGCTTGTAACTCAGGCAAATGTTCTTGAAGCGTCGAAAATATTTGGATCCAATAGTGATCCCCCCCTAAATTTCGTGCAAGAATCAAGGCCTCTCTTAATTGTTGTAGTCTCTCAGACTCTGGCAATCTAAAAGCAGTAGAAATTAATGCCTCAACATACGGGTATCTAACTCTCCCAATATCTTCTACCTGCTCTGGCAACTGATTTGCAAACTCCATTACTTCCCTAAGCATAGAATCAGGAATAATCGGAAACGCATACTCTAGCAATTGTAGCTGTAGAAATGACCCATATGGCAAAATTTCTCGTAGAGCATCCCGGCTTATTCTTGTTTGGTCCGAGCCATTCATATTAGCAGCCAAAATGATTAACAAATGTGCTCTCAAATTATTTTGTATGGAATAAGCAACTTGCTCTGCTCGTTGATGAAGACTTGGAGGTAAATTTTCAGCAAGTAATGCAAAGCTATTTATATCAAGATCATGATCACCACAGTTCTCAACCGCCTGGAGCCCAGCGTCACAAACTTGAGTTAGCTGTGGTCCGACTATGTGAGAAGAAAGCAAAGCGAAGGACTTGGCGCGCCAACTTTGACGCTTTATCCTTTGAGAAAGTTCATAAACATGATCAATTATTCTCGCCTTGTAATCACTATCGGACAAATATGTAACCAAAGTCATCAGGGTTTCTACTTGCCAATATTCATCTTTGATAGCGCGGGCCGCATTTAATGCCGTATCTAAAACCGAACCCTTTAATGGCTGCGAACTGCAGACCCCAATTGCAGACAGAGTGCCAGCACGCAGTGACTCATAACTAATCGTTTTTGCGATTTCAAAAGCCTGAACTAACTGAGAATCCCCCAAATATTGAGCGATTTCAATCAAGATTTCAGAATGAATTTTTTCATCCTCGATAGCCTGCAAATAAGTCAGGATTTCTTCGAGCAAGTTGGTCCGTAATTCAGCAGGTACATGAGGAACGAGTTTTGCAAGGACTGTAACTCTGTGGCTCACATCAACCACACTTCTAGCATAACCTATTGATTCTTCATAATAACCTTGCTGAGCCAATCGACAAGCCAGAGCAATATAGATTTCGATATGCCTATTAGCAATGCGAAGTAAATTCCGAGGAAAGTTTCTTGGGGTAAATACAAGATTGTCTATCAACTTGGATAAATACTTTGTCCGATCTTGCGGCTGCGCAAATGATTCAGAGGCTTCGATTATTTCTGGAATAATCTCAAGTTTTTCTGATTCAGGCAGGTAAGGTAGTAATTCTATTGCTACTTTACTCCTTGATTGTATTAATTGGCTCTCAGCGCGCCTTATCTGTTCAGATTCATCAAGATTCAAGTCTGGGTCTGCAAAAAAGTTAAAATTGGGTTCACGAGCTTGAGAAAGTGAGAGTGTTGTGCTAGCAATTGCGGACTGCTCGGTTGCAGTAAGATACGGAATTAAATGAATATAAGCCTGTAATTGTTCACCAAGTTGTAAAGAAAGTATTTGTTCTCTAATTTTGGAAATGTAAGAAGGGATTTCTTCCTCCTGCTGATAGGGAATCAAATTTATCAGAGCCTCGATTTCATAGTACTGTATTTGGACACTTCTAGCGGCTGAAAATGCTTGTTCCATGTAACCTAACTCAGCCCAGCGTTTTGCAATTTCGATCAGAGGTTGCAGTGAATACCAACCTAATGTACTTGCTATTGCCAAAGCATCCCTCAGGAATTGCTCCGGTAAAGATGGGATCAATTTTGTAAATGCTTCTTCCAATTGTACATTGCCAGTATTTGACCTTCCCCCATTTTAATGGACATCAAGTTAAGGCTAACTGATGTTGATAAT
>CALBTC010000519.1 GCA_937967805.1 uncultured Anaerolineaceae bacterium | reverse complement strand
CTTGAGATAACCGGTGAAATAGTCCACATCATCACCGGTGAGGGTCAGGTCCGGTTCACTTTGCAGACCAACGACCGTTGCAGTCTGGGCATCATTGTTCGGCTCAAAACGGTCTGGCGGCAGTGCGCCTTCCTCTGTGGGCACGGCCGTTGGCCCACCACCAGGAGTCAGCGTGATGACAATGGGCGTGGGATTCTGCCCGCCGTCTTGCGCCTGCGTGGTGCCGGTCACGGCCATGACGGCCAACAGAATGACAAAGCTGAACGGTATCAGCAGATGCTGGTGTTTCTTGATCATAAGACGCTCCTATTCTTCCTGAGGTTGTGGCGCGGAAACGGCCGTCGTCCCAGCGCCATCTGTAGCCGATGAAATCGCCGCCGACTGCGGCACAACCATCGCGCCCGGCAAGGCGGCCATATCGCTGACAAAATGTCGCACCATCTCTGGCCGGTAGCCGCGATCGGCCAGTTCCGCCTGCACCACGTCACGCAGGCCGTCCTGTATCATTTCCGCCAGGCGGGCCAGGTCTGCCGGAGAAAGGTTCATGGCCTGCGCCCCGGCCATCACGCCGCGCACATTGCCGGTTTGCCCACCAAAACCTATGGGCATCCCCAATGCCTGAATGATGGACTGCTCATCAGCAGCGCCCGCAGCCGCTTCCCGGCCGATGACACCAACCAGTTCGGTGCGCGTCAGGCGGCGCTGCGGCAGCAGCACCATATCAGCGACCGCCGATAACTGCGCATCGGTCAGAGGTGTGGGGCTGTCCTGAGCGGCCGTGGCCTCGCGAATCGCCGCCACTGCCTCTCCACTTTGGAAAGCAGCCAGCACGGCCGCATCATCCATCCCCTGTGTGCGGTATTGGGTGACGAGATTAGCGGTGGCCGCAGCAGCCTCCTGCACGGCCGTTGCCGTGTGCTGGCCAACGGCTCCCTGAATCAACCGGGCGTTGTTTTCGCCGGTGTAAGTAACCAGCGTACGCTGAGCCGCCTGACCGGCCAGCGAATGCGGGTCAGCCAGATGCGCCAGGGCATCGTTGATCACCTGCCCGCGTGACGCCTCATACGGTTCCAGGCGGATCGTACCGGCAGAGGGAGCATCCATCGTTTCATATTTATCTTCACGGCCGTCGCGGTCCAGGTCCGGCGCGGCGCTGACAATATTGACGTTCTGCACTGCATCTGTATCGGCGGCTGCATCTGCGTCATCATCACTGACAAGACCCACATCCTGAGCAGCAGCGCCGAGAGACGACGGCTCATCCGTTTCTCGCAGCCAATCCGGAACAGCGCCATTGACAGATGCATCGGTCAGTTCGTCGGCTCGCCCGTTACCAATACGGCCGTTTCCTTCTGGGTTAGCCAGGGCTTCAGTCAGGTTGGTCAGCGCCTGTTCCAGGCTGGCGAACCGGTTGGCTAAAGCATCGTTGGGCGCAAGAGCGCGACCTCGCGGCGATTGCCCGTTGGCGGCGCCGTTAGCGGCCGTTTCTGCCTGTGATCGCTGGGTTTGCCGGGCCTGACCGATAAGATCGCTGGCTTGACCGCGCGTTAGCTCTGTTTCCGGTTCGACGCCCAGCTGCTGCAAATAGGCCAACTGTCGCTGTGTGGCCGGTTCTTCACGCCAGAGGTCGTTAATGTCGTTGTCGGCTGGAGACTGACTGGCGCCATGACGCGCGGAACGGCCGTTTCGCCCACCTTCTCCCGCCACGCCATTGGCCGGCAACACGCCCGGCAGATCCACCGGCTCGCCATCGCCATCAAAGGCCGCATCCCGCGCCCCGTTGCCGTAGCGGCGGCCGCCAATTTCATCGTAAGCGGCACGCAGCGAAGGCGAAAAGCGCATGGCCAGCCAGGGGCTGGAGCCAAAGCCGGACATGGAAGAACCGGCGCGCAGGTAATCCAGCATGTCTGGGTCATGCGGCTGCACGTCGCCGTCGCGGAAATTGCGCACCAGGGTACGGGCTTCGTGCGAGCCTTCAATCAGGCTGCGGGCGGTCTCAGAACGCCCCAGGGCATAACCGGCAATCGTCTTCAACTGCCGCACCCGGCCGTCGGTCTTGTTGGGATCCGTACCCAGATACGCGCCCTCGTTACGGCCGTCAGCCTGCAGAGCTGCCGCCGTCGCCAGCACCGCGCCACCAGCCGCCACCGTGGCCCCACCCGTGAGCGCCGCGCCGGCCAACATGGCTGTGCCGGTGACGGCCTGGCGTCCCATGCGGGCGACCTCCATGCCGCCAACGCCGCCGGTGATGACGCTGCCGCCAAAGAGGTCAAAGGCGGCGGCGGCCAGCTTCAGGGCGCTCTTGATGCGCCACAGCAGCACAATGAGGGTAATGATGCTGGCCCCGATGTAGAGCCCAATCCCCTGCTGAGCGGCAGCCGCCAGCAAGCCAATCATGATGGCCACGATGATGACGCTCATCAGCGTCTCGATGAGCAGGTTGATAAACTGCCGCAGATACGCACCCAGAAATGCCTGAGTGTAGATGAAGAAAGCAAACAACATAGCAAAGGGCACGCCGGCATACAGGAACATGGCAACGCCGGTCAGCGCCAGGCGCAGGAAATGTTCGGCGATGGCCGTGGGGACGGCGACCAAAGCAAAGAACAGCCGTTCAATTCCATCACTGGCCAGCGCTTTGGCCAGCTCCTGGTCGGCCTCGTCGCTGAGATCAATACCGGACGGATCGCCAAAAGGATAGTAGGCGGCTTCAAAATCGACAGGGAATTCGCTGCTGTCCAGCTCATCAATGTTGGCCACCAGCATGAAGGCTGAAACGAGATCAAAGCTGCCCACGGCCCCATCGCTGTTCACATCGGGGATCGCGCCGGGAAGCCCGACGTCGGTGCCGTCCATGCTGGTATCGAAGATGTCCCCGGCGGCTCCGTCGATCAGGGCGGTGTCGATGCCGGCATTTAATGCCGTGCGTACGTCTTCCATCATGTCGATGACCACAATCGGGGAAGAAAAGAAAAAGAAGGCGATCAAGCCGTAGGTAAACAGCTTGGAGGGATCGACCCAGCGGCTGGTGGGCACAATGTTGTTCAGGGCATACCAGAAACCCAGGGCAGTCAGGGCCAGGATGAACATGCCGCCCAGCGGCGCCGACAGAGCATTAACCAGCAGCTCCACAAAGTAACCGACGTTGTCCGTCACCCAGCTGTTGATGCTCTCGGCAATGACGGCAATGGAGAGCGTCGCCCGATTGATAGCCCACAATATCTGGGCCAGAGTGTATTGCAGGAAGTAAATGGCTTCCGCGAAGTAACGGCCGGGATCAAGCATCAGCGTCCTCCAATTTGCGCTTGGGTAACTGCCGCTTGCGCGACCACAGGTGTAAGCCGCCGCCAATCACGAGACCCCCGCCGATGAACAGCAGGAAGCGCCAGGGAGTGCTAGAGGTTGGATTTGCATCTGGTTTTTCTGCACCCGCCTGCTCAGGGAGACGTGTTGGCGTAACGTCAATACGTTGTTCCGATGTGGGTACCGGTGTGGGCGCGGCACCGCCATGCAAGGTTTCACCCACAGGGATGATCGGAGATGGTACGGCCGCTTCCGGGGCAGCATCGAAGTAGACACGGCCG
>CALBTC010000518.1 GCA_937967805.1 uncultured Anaerolineaceae bacterium | reverse complement strand
TGAGACCAACTATTTTGCTCGAAAGGTCGCTTCCGCGCTTATTTGAAAGGTATTGCTATTAGGAAAAGACCCTAAGGGTTTAGCATTCGCAAAACTTAGGTGATTCAAGGCAAAACCTTAGGGTCTGAACGCTGACCTACCGATTTTCCTTCACCCACGCATCAAACTCCTTCAGAAGCTGGGTCTTCACGTCGTCCGCCACGCCGGCAGCCACAAAAGCATTCCGGGCAATGCGGGCCAATCCGGGCTTGTCGTAGCCAAAGTCGCGGGCCAGGACGCAGTATTCCTGTACTAACGAAGTATTGAACAGGGGCGGATCGTCGCTGTTGACGGTAACCAGCAGCCCACGCTCGTCAAGCTGGCGGAAGGGATGGGCCTCAAGTGAGGGGAAGACGTTGAGGCAAACATTGCTGGTGGGGTTAAGCTCCAACGGAATCTGGCGCACTTTTAGCGTGGCCAGCAGGCCGGGGTCTTCAATGGCGCGGACGCCGTGTCCGATTCGGTCAGCCTGCAATGCTTTTAAGCAACCCCAGATACTTTCTGGTCCCATTGTTTCACCGGCGTGGGGCACGCTGAGCAGGCCATTGGCTTTGGCTTTTTCAAAGGCGTGGGCAAATGGCTCCGGCGGGTGGCCAACCTCGTTGCCGCCCAGGCCAAAGCCCACGACGCCACAATCTTTGCCTTCCAGGGCATAGGCCAACGTTTTGTCGGCAATTTTGGGATTGTAACGGCCGTTTTCACCCATACAAAAATTACGAGGAATGTCAAACACCCAGCGCATCTCGACGCCAAACTCTTTTTTTGCCTGGGCACGGCCGTCTTCCAGCCCGTGCATCAATTCATCGAAGGTAATGCCCTTATCCTGGTAGTCGGTGTGGGTATAGGGCGTTACGGTAATTTCCCGATAGCGGATATTTTGGGCGGCCATGTCGGCCCCGTTTTCGTACACAATCAGGGCAAAGTCTTCGGCCGTGCGAATCAAATCCTGAATCGTCAGATAGACCTGAATGAAATGGGGAAAATCGACAAATTTAAACCAGCGACGCAGCTCGTCTACTTTGTGGCTGGGCAAACTGTCTGCTCTCTTGTGGCGTTTGGCCAACTTCAAAACGGTCCCTGGCTGAATCGCACCTTCCAAATGAATGTGTATCTCTGCCTTGGGCATGTTTTGGATAAAATTGGTGATGGTTTCAGGTAATGACGTCATAAATTTTTATAGATTTTGATCCATTCGGAGCGTGTTAATGTTTCAGCACGACGACGGCCGTCTACCCCAGCCTTGTCTAAAATGCCTGAAATTTCTGACGAATTATATCCCAATTGGCGCAAATTGTTTTTCAATTGTTTGCGCTTTTGGCTAAAACCCGCTTTTACCAGCGTGAAGAACGCTTTTTCCTCGGCCAAAGGGAGCAGCGGTTCCGGGAAAAGCGCCAGCCGGATGACGGCCGAATCGACATCGGGACGGGGCCAAAAGGCACCGGCTTTAATGGTGGTGATGATTTCGGCCTCGCCATACAGTTGGATGCTAACGGCCAGCAGGCTCATTTGGGGAGGAACGGCCGTTATTCGCTCCGCCACCTCTTTTTGCACCGTCATCACCAGGCAGGTTGGTTTTTGCTTTGCCGACAGCAGGTGGCGCAAAATAGCCCCGGTGATGTAATAAGGCACGTTGGCCACCACTTTGTACGGCCGGTCAAACAGCGCGTCCAGGTCTTGCTCCAAAATATCGCCGTGGATCAGGCGCACATTGTCAAAAAAGGCCAGCTCGGTTTGCAAAATGGGGAGGAAGCGGTTGTCTAGCTCAACGGCCGTTACCTGCGCATTGGTTTGCGCCAGCAGCCGCGTCAGGCTGCCCAGCCCAGGACCGATTTCCAGCACCGGTTCCAAAGGCTCTATCTCTGCCGCTTCTACAATCTGTGCCAATATATTCTCATCGAACAAGAAATTTTGCCCCAGGCTTTTTTTTGGTTCGATTTGGTAATGGGAGAGGAGCTGTTTGGGGTGCATCTTAGGGCAGCGCCGTCGGCAGTAAATAATTAATGTCTTCCGGTGCGGGCACAGGCGTTAGATAGTAAACGTCCACGTAGCCCGACCAGCCGACATATTCATCTTCATCGTAGCCCAGATCGATCCAACGGCCGCGCACGCCGCCGCCGGTGTCCCCGGCAAACGCCTTGCCGTAGCCCGGCACGTACACGTAAGAGCGGAACGGCACGATATTGCGGTCAATGGCCACCACGCCGGTGCCGGCAGGCACGCCGCTGGCGGTAATACCGTACTGGGGATGGTCCGGCGCTTTGCCCGAACTGGCGGCCGTGTATGCGGTTACCCTCATGCGCACGACGCGCCAATATTCCAGCGGTCCTTCCGGCGTGTCGATGGTGCGAACGTTAATCCGGGTGCCATAGCCAATCACCTGGTTCACCGGCTGCTGGGCTACCCATTCGCCATCCACCGTCTGGCTGACCTCCACGCCGTTTTCATAACGTACGCGAATGCGCTGCCGCTTGATGCCCGGCTGCCCGGCGCTGATCGGCGCGGTGGTGTCCAGATCGAGATCGGGCGAAGCCTGCCACAGCGTTTGGAAGGGAATGGGTTCATCCACCAGGCGAAAATCTTCCGTCACGCGGATCACCTGGATGGTGTCGTTGGCCTTGAGCGTTGTGTCTGGTCCGGGAATGGTGTAATCGTAGCCAATCAGCCCAATGCCAGCCTCGGCCAGCACGTCCAGGGCATTGGTGTGGTGGCTGCGGATTTGAACGATACGGCCGTCCACCGCAATCGTCAGGGGGAAAGATCGCTGCACCTGGATCGTCATGTTGGGTTCAAGCCAGGCGCCCAGCGGCGGTTCGACACCATCGGTGCCATATACTTCAATGCCCGCCTCCGCCAACGCGGCTCCGACCGTATGGGTAGCTGTGCGCACGGTTTGCTGCTCGCCGCCGGCCAAAATAGTGACGGTGACAAAACGGCCGATTTCCAACGTTTGCGGTAGGGGAGTTTGGTCCAGGCCGGCAAAGGAGACGGGCACGCCATCGGCCACAATTTGGTCGGTGCGTTGGGGCAGCAGGCCGCGCTCTGCCAGGAACGCGCCAATCGTGGGCTGGCGCGTCCAAAAAGTTTGTGTCCCAGCTTCAGAGCGAACGGTAATGCTTTGGGCGCGGATGATTTGGATACCGGTGTGGGGAACGGCCGATTCCGTTAAATCCGGCACGATCATATCTTCTGCCCGCGTTTCAATGCCTGCTGCTGCCAGCACCTCGGCCACCGTGCTGAAGTTACCCGTGACCGTTTGCGGCGGTCCATCATCAATGTAAATCGTGTAATTTTCATGCGTCACGGCGTAACCGGCGGCAATCACGCCGCCCAGCGCCAGCAAAAAAAACACACCTGCAATGATTCGTTTACCGCTGTTGAAAATAGCCATCATAAATAAAAAGAGATTGGAGATTATCTTACGTTGAATCTCCAATCTCCACTCTCTTGCCTGTTTATGCGGGCGCACTTATGTGCATGGAACCGATGGCCACCAGGTAATCCTGGGCACCCGAAAGGTTTGCCTTAGCGCTGCTTCCTTCCGGACCTGACGCGGTTCGACAGCTTTCGCCGCCAGGGACCCAATGACCACCGGTCTCATGCGCATAAATGCGCCCATAAATTTTAAACATGGCAGCCGGGATCGTAACAAAGTTGCTGGGGAAGAGCAAGTTGACGGTAATCGGTTGTCGGTAACTTTTCACTGATCACCGATCACGGATTACGGTTTACTGCTTATCAGAATCAGTTCCAAATCCCCAGCACTTCCGGCCCGCGATCCAGTTCCCAGGGGTAGATGATGTAGGCGTCGGTAACGGCCGCATAGTAAGTTGGCGTATAGCCCGGATACAACGATGAGGCCGGCTTGTAATGCAGCACGCAGAGATCAGGCGTCCCGCCGGCGGCATCGATGCGGTTGGCTACCGTCACCGAGTTGCGTCCTTTGGTCCAAACATCGTCTACTACCAGAATGCGCCGTCCGGCCAGCAGGCTGTCGGCCGGAAACTGAATAAATTCTGGAATGGCAAACTTCTCCTGGCCGGGAGTTTGCAGGCCGGGGAAATCGGCCGGGAACCGGACAGAGGCGGTCAGGATATAGGTGATATTCAACGCTTCGGCCAGCATACCACCCGGTACGATACCGCCGCGCGTAATAATGAGCATGGAATCATAACGCCCCTGAATTTGGGGCACCAGGTAATCAATGAGTTTGTCTACGTCGGACCACGTAAGAACCTCGCGGCGCATGTGCGACTCCTTAAAGAAATGGGTTCAGGCAGCTCAGGTCTTCCCGTGCCTGCTCCTGCCCGTGACCCGCAATCCTACACGTTAGCCTGTAGCATGTCAACTGAAATAAGATTTTCATCCGCAAAGTGAGGCATTATTTTTTGCGTGATGGGAAGCGGGTGAGCACCGTGGCCCCGTCGGGCATGGGCAGCCGGGCACCAGGCTTAATGCTGTCCGGCACGCGGATGGCCCGTTGGCCGCCGCCAAGCTGGTAGATGGATACGGCCGTACCCGCCTCGCTCATATTCACCGGCACCACCGCCTGGCCCAGCAAATACCCTTCGCTGTCGATGGCGCAGCTGGTGACTGTGCCTACTATTTTGCCCCGTTTGTCCAGCACCGGGTCGCCGCCGTCGGGGCGGCGCACACCCTTCTCGTCCATGCGGAAGCGCACCACCACCTGGTCGCGGCTTTCCTCGTGGGCGATGAACGCCGCCCGGCCCACAAAGAACGGTTTCCACAGCTTGGCGTAGCTGCCAAAGCCGGCGTCGCCAGGATTCAGGTTCATTTCCCCGGCCAATTCGTGGCCGTAGAGCGGCAGACCCGCCTCGGTGCGGGTACTGTCGCGGGCAGCCAGGCCACACGGCTTGAGGCCCATCGATTCACCTACTTCCAGCAGCGCCGCCCACAAATCGGGCGCTTTGTCGGGATGGACAAACAGCTCGTACGCAATCCGTTCGCCGGTGTAGCCGGTGCGGGAAATAATTAAATCGAAATCGCCCAACATGCCTTGGGTCAGTCCAGCCCACGGTAAACCTTTGATCTTTTTGGCCAAAGCGGGATCGTCGCACAGCGCCAGCAAAATGTCGGTGGCGCGGGGGCCTTGCAGGGGCATGTCTACCCGGCATTCGCTGCCGTACTGCGGGTCGCGCAGGTCGCGCAACTGCACAGGATGCTGAATTTTGGCGTACGGCCGTTCCGCATCAATCATCACCGCGCCGTTGTTGACCGCATTGAGCCAGGCCCAATCCTTGTCGTTGTTGGAGGCGTTGACCACCAGCATGAAGCGGTTCGTGGCTAGCCGGTAAACCAGCAAATCGTCAATAACGGAGCCATCGGGCAGCAGCAAGTAGGTGTAGTGGGATTGACCCACGTTCAGCGCAGAGACATCGTTGGTGAGCACC
>CALBTC010000517.1 GCA_937967805.1 uncultured Anaerolineaceae bacterium | reverse complement strand
GCCACAACACCTTGCGCCGCTGCGTTTCACGGATGGTCAGTTCGGCAAAAATAAGAACAGTTCGCATAGCTTTTTATTTAACTAACCGCAAAGGACGCAGAGAGCGCAAAGCATTTTCGTTTATTCTTTGCGTTCTTCGCGCGCTTTGCGGTTCAACCATTCATCCTTCGGATTGGGTGCCGACGATTTGCAGGAAGCGTTCCTCCAGGGTGAGCGGCTGGGGGGTGAGTTCGTACAGCGTGTGTCCTTGCTCGATGAGCCAGTGGGCCAGCCGGGGAATGGCAGCTTCGTCGGGCAGATTGAGATGGATACGGCCGTTTTCCCCGTCCAACCGCACCCCATCGCCAAACACCGCCAATCCTGCCAGCAGTTCCGGCCCCGGCTGCCCCACGCGCACCAAAACGGGAACGACCGTCAACGTCTCATGCAGCGACATGGTTTCCAACACTTCGCCCTGGCGAATGAATGTTACGCGATCACACGTTTGTTCGACTTCGCTGAGCAAATGGGAATTGAGAAAAACGGCCGCGCCCCGCTGCCTAAGCTGGTTGATCACGTCGCGTACCAGCCGCCGCCCCAATGGGTCCAGTCCAGACGTCGGCTCGTCCAAAAAAACCAGCTCAGGCTCATTCAGCAGCGCCTGGGCCAGGCCGATGCGCTGCAGCATCCCTTTGGAGAAGGCGCGCAGCGGCGTGTCGGCCCGGTCTCGCAAGCCAACCAGGGCCAATAATTCAGGGATGGCTTGCCGGCGCTGGTTGGCAGGCATCTGGTGCAAACGGCCGTGCAAATCCAGAAATTCGGCCGCCTTCAGCCATTCATGGAAGCGAAAATGTTCGGGCAAAAAGCCAATTTTGGCCCGCGTCACCCGGTCGCCCAACGGTTTGCCCAGCAGCATGGCGCTGCCCGCCGTAGGGGTTGTCAGCCCCAGCAGCATCTTCACCGAGGTGGTTTTGCCGGCACCGTTTGGCCCCAAAAAACCAAAGATTTCGCCCCGCTTTACCTGGAGCGTGAGATTGGCCACGGCCGTTTTCGGGCCAAACTGTTTGCGCAGCCCCACTGCTTCAATGGCAAATTCATTCATCGTTAATCAGAATATTTTTCCTGCCAGATGTGGCCGCAAAAGTGGCATTTGTATTCATGCAAAAAACGGGGGTATGGCCCGGAAATGAGCCTTCTTTCTAGCGCCTCCTGAACGTTAAGCAGCTTCTCACGGCGAATGGGCGGCATCTTTTTCCAGCGCCGGCAGTTGGGGCACTGCACCTGCCAGCGTCGCACCGCTTCCTCATCCTTCGTTTCCTCGCCGGGCGCATCGTTCTGGCCGGTAACAATTAGGTAAAAGATGCCCAGTGCAATGAGACCCAAAATAGCCGGCAAAACCAACGGATTGTCGAACATGCCATTTATTGTAGCGTATTTGCCAGCTCGGCCAATTCCGGCATGGTTTTGGCGGCAGCGAGCAGGTAGAGACGGCCGTTTTCCTGCCAAACCAAGGCGTGAAACTGACCGTCTAGACTGCTGAGCCCGATGCCGCTGGTGCCGTTGATTGTGGTTTCCTCAAAGGAAGCCATGTTGGTGGGAATGGGCAGCAGCAGCGTGCTGGTCCAATCGATTTCACGGGCCAGGCGGCTGGCCTCCGGCGGATCCAGCCCCAAAATTTGCAGCAGCGCTTCACCCAGCACGGCCGGATCGAGCGATTCCGGATATTGCACCAGCGGACTATCCATCTGTAGCAAGGTCGTGCCATCCTCCCAGCGCTGATCGATGCCGCTGAAGGTCGCCACGGTGATTCGCGCCCCATCAATGCCTGGCGGCAGCAGGTTTGGGTCCAGGTTGGCGGCTTCCAGCAGAGTGCGAGCGTTGGCTTCGTCGATAGTGAACTGCCCGCTGCCGCCGGAAGCGATGTAAATTTCAGCTGGCTGGCCCAGCGTGGGCAGGCTGCGCACGGCCGTTAGCCCGGTGAGCCTGGCCGCTTCATCCAAAGAATCAACCGGCGTCAAGGCACCGGGTTCCTGGTCGATTTCCAGTTCGCCGGGCATGATACCCTGTTCCGCTACCTGCTCCAGAATGGCAAGCTGTTCTGGTGAAACGGAGATAGCGGCAAATTTTTGCACACGGAACAGGCTGAGCAAATCACTGGCGGCGGCCCGCACGGTGGGAAAGCTAAAGGTGATAAGGAGTAACGCCACGGCCAGGGAAACGGCCGTAGCTAATCGTCGCTGCGGTGCCAGCAGCTGCTGGCCCAACCACACCAGCCAGTTGGGGCGCTCCTGCGGTGCTAATTGCGCCTGCAACCGGGCAAATGCCTGCCGTGCTGGACGCGGCGCATCGGCCGCCGTCGGCTCCAAAACAGACAACTGCTCCATCACTTCCTGAATTTGCTTCTCCTGTTCGCTCATCACATCACCTGTTGCGGTAATCGGTAATCCGTAATCGCTCTTTTACCGATCACCGATTACCGTTTACGGATTACCGTTC
Source organism: uncultured Anaerolineaceae bacterium (assembly GCA_937967805.1). The sequence goes on along the minus strand of CALBTC010000517.1, from coordinate 2,971 downwards.
TCCTCTTCATATGCTTCCTTAAACGCCACCGCGGCGCGGGCCAGCAGGGTGCCCACTGAGCTGGCTGCTACACCGACGGCTTCGGCGCATTCGGCGTAGCTGAAGCCCATTTGCCGCATGAGTAGAAGCTGAACGTCACGCTCCGGCAATGTGGCCAGGGTTTGGCGTACGGCCGTTTCCCTTTCCCGCTGCTCCACCTCTTTTTCGGCACCGGGGATGCCTTGCGGGTCCGGCACCAGGATGGTGTTGCGCTGCCAGCGCCGCTGCCGTCCGCGAATGTGGTTGTAGCCCATGTTGGTGGCCGTGCGGTACAGCCACGCCCCAATGTTGTGCTCGCGATTACGCTTGAGAAAGCGGCGGCTAAAGGCATGGTCATGCAGCTTGAGGAACACTTCCTGGGTCACGTCTTCCGCTTCATCCCGGTTGCCCAACAAACGGAACAGCAGCCCGTAGACGCGATCATAATGCTGGTGGAAGAGCACCTCGAAAGAGGCCACGTCTCCCTGCCCCATCTGCTCGAGCAGCAGGTTATCGGTTAGGCTGGTCACATCTGTTCCTTTTGCCATATGGGTTTGCGTCTTTCTGTTCAATTAAACACCGGGGAGCGGCCGTTTGTGACAGGCCGGTGTTCAGTAATCGGTGAGTCAGTAATCAGTAAGCAGTTTACTGAACCCTGATTACTGACCTACTGAACACTGCTTACTAAAACAGCGTCAGGCAAAAGAGGCCAGGCGCACCGGTTGGCGGCGGCGGCCCCAGTGGCCGGGCTGTTTTTCAAATACGCCGGCGCAGATTGTGTGGCAGGTGGGGCAACGGCCGTTTGCATCCACCCGGTAGCTAATTAACTGATACCAATCCCGTTCAATCAGCTTTTCGCCGCACTGGTGGCAAAACGTGGTGTCGCCGGCCCGGTCATGGACGTTGCCGGTGTAAGCGTAGCGCACGCCATTTTTAACGGCGATGTTGCGCGCCCGGGTGAGCACGGCCGGCGGCGTGCGCGGCACGTTTGTCATTTTGTAGTCGGGGTGAAACGCGGAAAAGTGCATGGGCACGTCTGGCCCCAGTTCCTCTACCACCCACTGCGTCATTGCCTCCAGCTCCGCGTCGGAATCGTTCCAGCCGGGGATGATGAGGTTGGTGATTTCAAACCAGACGTCTGTCTCGTGTTTCAGGTAGCGCAGCGTGTCTAAAACCGGCTGCAGCTCACCGGCACACAGCTTTTTGTAGAAATCTTCGGTGAATCCTTTTAAATCGACGTTGGCGGCGTCCATGTACTGGTAAAACTCTGTCCGCGGTTCGTCACACATGTAACCGGCCGTCACTGCCACCGATTTGATGCCCCGTTCGCGACACGCCTGGGCCACGTCAATGGCGTATTCCATGAAGATGACCGGGTCGTTGTAGGTAAAAGCGACGCTGCGGCAGTCCAGCCGCTCAGCGGCCTGGGCGATGGCTTCGGGCGAGGCCTGGTCGGCCAATGTATCAATCTCGCGCGACTTGCTGATGTCCCAGTTCTGGCAAAATTTGCAGGAGAGGTTGCAGCCCGCCGTGCCAAAACTGAGGATGGGCGTGCCGGGCAGGAACTGGTTGAGCGGTTTTTTCTCGATGGGGTCAATGCAGTAGCCGGAGGAACGGCCGTACGTCGTCAACACAATGGCATCATCCTGGCGCATGCGCACAAAGCAGAGACCGCGCTGCCCTTCGCTTAATTTGCAGGCACGGGGGCAGACGTCGCATTGAATACGGCCGTTGGGCAGTCTGTGCCAATATTTGGTAGGGAAACTCTCTGTTTGGTCCATCAGCTCACCTCAAAAGGATTAGATCATGATCCAGTTAGAGTATACTACATGGCGGACGGTAATCCGCTATCGGCAATCAGTAATCGGTTGGTTACAGCGGAGGGTGAGAAGCATGAGTAATGTTCGTGAGACGGCCGTTGCCGGAACATTTTATCCAGCAGAGCCTGACCGCCTGAAAGAATTGGTGCAGCAATATTTGGACGAGGCTGTGCCTGCCCCGCAGCCGCAGCCGCCCAAGGCGATCATTGCCCCCCATGCCGGGTACGTTTATTCTGGCCCTATCGTCGGGTCGGCTTTTAAGCCGCTGGCGGGCAAGATGGCTGGCGTGCAGCGTGTGGTGCTCATCGGGCCGGCGCACACGATGGCGATAGAAGGTCTGGCCACCGTGAGCGTAGACGCCTTTGCCACGCCGCTGGGACTCGTGCCCGTGGACAGGGCAGTGGTGGAAGGGATTCAATCGCTGCCTCAGGTACAGGTGAACGACGCTGCCCACAGCCGCGAACATGCTCTGGAAGTGATGTTGCCCTTCCTGCAAACTTTGGCCGCCGATTTTGCCATCGTGCCATTGGTTGCCGGCTCAACCACGGGTGAAGATGTTTTCGAACTGCTGCGCCGGCTGTGGGGCGGACCGGAAACCCTCATCGTGATCAGCTCGGACTTGAGCCATTATTATGATTATGAGACGGCCGTAGCGCTGGACAAAAAAACGGCCGAAGCCATCGAGCAGCTTCGACCGGATAAATTAGGAAGGGAAAGCGCGTGCGGCCGTTTGCCCATTCAGGGCCTTTTGCTTACAGCCAAAGAAGCGGGTTTACAGGCCGTCACCGCTGATTTGCGCAATTCCGGAGATACCGCCGGAAGCAAAGATCGTGTGGTAGGTTACGGCGCTTTCCTGTTGTTCGGCTAAACAGCTTCCGCTTACGAGCCGCTGGCAAAATCGGCTGGCGTTTGTGCCGGCTCCAGCGATTGCAGGTAGAGCCAGATGGCGGTCAATTCCGTATCGGTCATCTGGCGGTAGTAGTGCCAGGGCATAAATGGGTTAATCTGGCGGCCTGCCGGCGTCTGGCCGGTACGGATCAGCCGGAAGAAATCCTCTTGTGACCAGCCGCCCAGCTCCCCGGAAGGCGTCAGGTTGGGGCCGATGGGCTCGCCGGGTCCGGCCTGGCCGCCCG